>JAFGPY010000147.1 GCA_016935955.1 Planctomycetota bacterium | reverse complement strand
GCATGAAGCTCTGGTGGCCGATGACCGAGGCCCTCTACGCCCTGCTGCTGGCTTGGCAAGTCAGCGGAGACTCGCGCTACCTGGCCCTGCACCACAAGGTCCATGACTGGTCGTGGGCACATTTTCGCGACGATGAGTGCGGCGAATGGTTCGGCTACCTGGACCGTCAGGGCCGCCCGACGCACGACCTCAAGGGCGGCGCGTACAAAGGCTTCTTCCATCTGCCGCGAGCCCTGCTGTACTCGATCCGCCTGTTGTCGCAACGTGAGTCATAACGCGCGGCGTGGCTGCCCCGCACTCGTACCGAGAACCGTAGAGGCACGGCGCGGGCGTGCCCGCGAACGCGGCAGCACGTGGGGTGGCTGCTTGCAGCAGATCCCGAGTCTGTCGAAGGGCGGCCACGCGGAACGCGGAGGAGCCTCGTCAACCCCTCCCCCTTGACGGGGGAGGTACCGCCGCAAGGCGGTGGTGGGGGTGACGAATGCCGGCAGAAGCACCCCATCTGGGGCAACTCCAAGCCGAAGCTTTGCCGACGCGTCATCACCCTCACCCGGCCCTTCGGGCCACCCTCTCCCGTCAAGGGAGAGGGGGGCCGAAGTCACCCGAGCCCGGCATGGCGGCAGACAACGGCCGCCATGGCACCCAGGGCAGGAATGTGTCTGACACCGTCTAGACGGCCACCTTGGCGATCAGCTTGACCATCGGTCCCGTGCCGCCGAGCGGCGCGTGGGCGTCCTCGGGGAAGAAGATCGCGAACGCACCGGGCGGTGTGCGGACCCAGGCCTCGGGCCGGTCGGCGTAGAAGAGCACATCCTTGGCGTCGTCGTATTCTTTCGACAACTGGCCGCACTCGCCCAGCGCCTTCCAGCCCATCTCGTCGGTGCCCTCGACGACGTACTGAATGTCGATGTAGCGGCGATGGACTTCGAGCTTCGCTCCGTCGCGCGTGCGGCCGTCCTTGCGATCGACCACCACGTAGAGTTGCTTGCCGTCCAGTTCGTGCCGCGGGGCCTCGAGCGTCGCCGCCGTGGCCTTCCGCAGGAAATCGAACGCGGCCGCGAACGCAGGATGCAGCGCAGCGTAACGATCACAATTCTCCAGGCGATCCAGAATCACAAGTTGTCTCCTTTCGCTCTGCCATGTTGACTGGCGCCGGAGCCTGCCGGCGACCGCCCGATCACCGCGACGCCGCACCCAATGCGGCCGAGCCGCTGAGCTTTCGCTCGACCTGTCCGGCCAGGGTGAAGAGCCGCTCGTTGCGCTCGCGCCACGGCGAGGCGGCGAAGCGTGCCCTGCCCTTGTCCTCTTCGACGTCCCTCATCTTGCGGGCCTCGCCGTCCCAGTAGCCCGGAAGCTTCTTGCCCTGCTTCGTCCAGGCGCCCCACAGGGCCTCGATCGGGTGCCGCGCGCTGACCAGGTTCTGGGCGTCCAGTTCCTCGTCGTTCGACCAGATGCTCTGCCACATGGCCCGCTGCCGCTCCTTGAGCAGCTTCTCGCACTCGCCGGCCAGGGCGTCGCCGAGACGCTTCCTCTTGCCCGGGTCGGTCAGAGCGCCCTCGATTGTAATGCGGGCCTCGCATTCCTCAAGACCTTCGCGCAGATTCTCGAACCGGCCCGTAGCCACCGGCCCTCCCGCGGCCGGCGCCAGGATCCAGTTCTCGATGTCCAGGTTCCGCCACTTGACCTCGGGGTAGCGATCGTAGGCCGCACCGACGCGCTGGCCGCGGCGATCCTTGGCGATGAACCACGTGTCGACGCCGAGCCGCCCGATGCCGCGTTGCTCGCCGGTGATGTTGAACGCCGGCAAGAGCCGCAGTTGCAGGAACGAGTTGGAGTTCGGCCAGCCGTTGCGGGCGAAGCGGACCACCAGCGTGTCGCGCTGCCAACCGTAGCGGCGACTCTTCTCGGGGTTCACCTGGTAGCCCAGGTTGTAGACGTGGGCCTCGTAGCCCAGGTCGGCGATCTTGTGCATCACGCCGTTGCCCACGGCCGGCTTGTTCAGCAGCCGCGTGGGATGAGCGTGCGACACCCAGGCCAGACCGCCCGAGACCTCGTTCAGGAAGGCCACGTCCTCCTTCGGCGGCATGACGTCGCTGACCATGCCGAGCATCATCGTCTTCTCGAGGCCGCGGCTGGCCATCCGCTTGTGCAACTCGTCGAACAGCGGCTGCCACTGGGCCTTGCTCTGCGGCGTGCCGTAGTCCGGCAGGTAGACCATCTCGGCCTTGCCCGTCTTGGGATCGACCACCGTGACGCGCGGCCCCTTGCCCTTCAACTCCGCGCGAATCTCCCGGGCCGCCTCGCGGTTCTGGCCGCTCAGCGACCGGTCGGACTTGTCAGCCAGGTAGACCTCCCAGGCCTGGAACGTGACGATCTGCGGCTTGCCCAGGCACTCCTCGGCCAGGTCCAGGTAGCGGTCCATGATCGAGAAGTCGTAGTCGTACCGCCCGTCGCCCTTGTCGATCCAGCGGACCATCGACTCCGAGTTGCCGAAGTTCGTCCGGGCCAGCAGCGGCACGTACACGATGCGGCAGCCCAGTTCGCTCATGTAATGGAACGACCGGGCGATCAGCTTCCAGTGCTCCTCGGACCACATCGGGACCTCGTATTCCATCGACAGCGAATCGGGCGACTGGATCATGCCGACCCAGGTCCGCCAGTCGTGCGCCGCAGGCACCGTCCAGTCGGCCACCGTCACCTCGACGGGCACCTTGGTCGCCGGCAGCCCTGCGGCCTCGACGGTCATCTCGCCCTTGTAGAG
>JAFGPY010000146.1 GCA_016935955.1 Planctomycetota bacterium | reverse complement strand
CTGCGGAACAAGGTCGAGCTGATCGACGTCGAGGGCGAATGGGCGACCGAGGAGGTCTCCCCGGGCGTGTGGCGCGTCTACGTCTGGCCGTCCGGCGGCGGCAACCCCGACACGCAGGGGGCCATGATGGAGGCCTCGAAGCAGACGCGGTTCCTGATCGAGCTGGGCAACAAGGGCTACTGGGTGATTGACGGAATCGAGATGCGACACTGCCAGAGCCACGCCGTGGGCGGCTGGTCGAGCGGCGGCCCAATGCACAACGTGGTCCAGAACTGCTCGATCCACCACAACGAGGGCACGGGCATCTACGGTCGCTACAACGACTACGGCGTCTACCGTCGCAACTTCGTGGCCTACAACTCGAACGGCATCGCCAATGTCGGGTCGACGAACGTGACGGTCGAGGAGAACGAGGTCTGCTTCAACACGGGCGACGGTGTGCTAATGACGGGACAGAACGATCCGTACGCTGTCGACGTAGTCCTCCGCCGCAACTACATCCACGACCATTTCATGTGGGGCCACCCGGACAACATCCAGACGTATGACGGCGTGCACGACCTGCTGCTGGAGGACAACCTGATCGTCAACGCCGTGCAGGACTACATGATGGAGGAATGCCAGGGCACGATCTATCGCGGCAACACGATCGTCGGGGCCTCGGCCTACATGATCATCCTCGGCCACGGCAACACGTTCGATACGACCTTCGAGCACAACACGTTGCTGGGCGGCGGGTGGGGCGTCGTGGCTCACAGCGCCGACGGGTACGCCTACCGCGACAACATCGTCGTCATGGGCCACCCGGTGCTGGCCTGGGGCGTCGACAGCGACGACACCTACACCGCCGACTACAACCTCTACTATCACGGCCAAGGCATCAGCTCGAGCCAGAACTGCATAGCGTATCACGGCACCTACTACAGCTTCCCTAACTACGTCTCGGCGAGCGGCTACGACACGCACGGCATGTACGCCGACCCGCAGTTCGTCAACGCCCCGGCGACGATCCACCCGCTGGACGGACCGAACCAGGTGAACTTCCTGCCGAACCGCGTCTACCTGCGATCGAGCAGCGAGATGTACCTGATCAGCGTCGGCGACCACATCGAGCTGGACTTCGACGGCATCGTCCGCACGGTGACGGCCAAGGGAACCGACTGGGTGGAGTTTACACCGCCCGACCCGCGGATTCCGCTGAAGTCGCACCTGCTGATCAACTGGAAGACCAACACGGACTTCGCCCTGGACCTGTCGCTGGCGACCGGCAGCCCGGCCATCGGCGCCGCCAGTGACGGCGGCAACATGGGTTCCAGCGTCCCGATGGCCCAGTTCCGGGAAGGCGACTTCACGGGCGACATGCTCCGCGACATTCCGATCTGGCCGTATGAACCGCCGCCGGTCTGCGAGGTCCGCTCGTGGCGCGTCGTGGCCGACCATGGCGGCACGGACATCGCCGTGGAGTTCGACGACGCGTACATTCACTCTGCCGCCGCGGGGGTCACCCGGCTGCAGTTGTCATTCGGCGCTCCGGTCACCGCCTCGACGGTCGATCTGTCGTCGGTGACGATCGTCGGCGCGACCAACGGCGACCAGTCGAGCCTGATCTCGGGCATCAGCCTGTCGGACTACGACCGCGTCATGACCGTGACGCTCAGCGCGGCCCTGCCGGACGCGGACATCTACACGGTGACGCTGGCCGACGCAGTCCGGGCCGGCGACGGCACGGCGGTCCAGGGCGACAAGTCGCAGACGCTCAAGTGCCTAGCGGGCGACGCGGACGGTTCGGCCGTCGTGGATGCCGCGGACCTGACGGCGATTCGCGCCGCCGCGGGCCTGGCGGTCAACGAAACGACGGCCCGTTACGACGTGGACGGCAGCGGACGGATCACGCCGAACGACATGCGCCTCCTGAGGAGCTGCGAGGGCCACGCCCTGCCGTAGCTGATAATCGCCGGCGAACACATCCGGCAATGCGCTGAAGCGGACGTACCTGAATCGTGGAGGGAGTGGGCATGAAGGTGCGAGGACTGCTGTGCTGCGCCGTGGCGGCGCTATGCGCAGGTTCGGTTGCCTCGGCGACCACGTACTACGTGGACCAGAACCATCCGGCGGCCTCCAACAGCAACCCGGGGACCGAGGCCCTGCCGTGGCTGACGGTCGGCATGGCGGCAACAAGCGGATCGGTCGTCGCCGGCGACACGGTGATCGTCAAGGAAGGCATCTACCGCGAGCGGGTCACCATCACCCGCAGCGGCGCCGACGGCGCGTGGATCACCTACAAGGCCAATCCGGGCGACCGGGCCATCCTGGCCGGCAGCGCGCGGCTGAGCGGCTGGACGCAACTGACGCCCGCCCTGGCCCGGGGCAATCCGTATTACGCCAACATCTACTACAAGGACATCAGCTTCGATCCGCCGCGGCTCGACGAGGACGGCCGGCGGATGGAGTTCGCCCGCTCGCCGGACCAGGGCTGGTGGGTGGTCGGCACGGGCAGCGACCCGCGGCACATCGTGGACCCGGCGAACCTGACGCAGGGCGACAGCGGTTACTGGGTCGGGGCGACCGTCTGGTTCATCAACCTGAGCCCGATCGTCAACCAGAGCGTGGCCATCACGGCCTACGATCCGGGGACGCACACGATCACGGTGGCGTCCGACATCGGGACCTCGGGCGGCGACACGGGTCCGGCCGCCGGGACCGACCTCTATTACATCTACAACAAGCTCGAACTGCTGGACGGGCCGGGTCAGTACGTCAGCGAGGACCTGGGCGGCGGCACGTATCGCATCTACGTCTGGCCCTTCGACAGCGGCAGCGCCGACAATCACATGTACGAGGCGCCGACCGAGACGCGGCACGTGCTCAGTTGGGGCACGGCCCATCACGTGATCATCGACGGGTTCGAGGTGCGGCACTCGACGGGCTATGGCCAGGGCATCGGCGAGCGCATCAGCGTCGGGGCCCACGACATCATCGTCCAGAACTGCATCGCCTACGCCAGCACCTACAAGGGCATCTGCAGCAACGGTTGCAGCAACCTGACGATCCGCAACTGCATCAGCACCGACAACGACTATGGCATCACGGTGGCCGGGGGGTCGAACATCCTGATCGAGGAGTGCGACGTCTACGCCAACGGGGTGGACGGTATCGTGGCCGCAGGCAACGTCAGTCATGTGACGATCAGCCGCTGCTTCGTGCACGACCACTTCCTGTGGGGCCACCCGGACAACCTGCAGACGCACAGTACGGTGACGGACATGACGGTCCAGGACAGCGTGATCCTGAACTCGGGCCAGAGCCACATGATCGAGACGACGACCGGGCTGCACTACCTGAACACGATCGTGGCCGGCAGCGCGGGGTATATGCTTCACGGCGGCGCGACCAACCAGGAGGTCCGCGGCTGCACGCTGGCCTACAGCGGCTACGGCCTGATGACGCTGGGCTGGACGGGCTACGACTTCCACGACAACATCTACTACAAGGGCCACGGCAACGTGCTCTACGGAGCCGACAGCGCCGACGCCTACACCAGCGACTACAACCTGTTCTACCACGGCCCGAGCATCAGCAGTTCGGTCATCAGTTGGAACGGCACGTACTACAGCCTGGCGAGTTACAGTTCGGCCAGCGGCCAGGATACGCACTCGGTCAATGTCGATCCGCTGTTCGTCAACGCCCCGGTTTACTACGAGCAGATGGACCACTACACGGTGCCCTACTACACGTCGACGCGGCTGTACCTGGCCGACAACTCGCTGTTCCAGACGGGCGACCACATTGAGATCAACTTCGAGGGCGTCGTGCGCACGGTGACCGCCACGGGCATCGACGCGCACGGCGACTGGATCGAGTACACGCCGGCCACCGACGGTCCGGTCCTCAAGGACGGCGTGGTGGCCAACTGGAAGACCAACACGGACTACGCCCTGGACCTTCGCGTCCAGGCAGGCAGCCCGGCCCTGGGCGCCGGCCAGGGAGGCGCGGACCTGGGCGCCGACCTCAGCATCCCGCAGTTCCGCACGGGCGACTTCGACGGCGACGGGTTCCGCGACGTGCCCGTCTGGCCGATCGTCGAGTTGCCCGAACCGCAGATCTCGAGTTGGAAGGTCGTGACCGACCATGGGGCCGGGGACGAAATCGAGACGGTCGTTCAGGACGCCTTCATCGACACGCGACAGACGGGCGTGACGATGCTCAGGATCACCTTCAACCGGCAGATGGATCCGGCCACCGTGGACACAACGTCGCTCGCCGTGGCGGGCCAGACCAGCGGCGACGTGTCGAGCCTGATTCAGTCGGTCGCACTGACGACGCAGGACTACGTGCTGGAGATTCAGCTCAGTTCGGCCCTGCCCGACGCCGACCGCTACACGTTGACGCTGAGCGACGCCGTGCGTGCAGCCGGGGGCGACGCCCTGACCGGCAGCAAGATTCGGACGATCGCCGCCCTGGCGGGCGACGCGGACGGTTCGGGGGCCGTGAGCGCCGCCGATATGCTGGTCATTCGCAGCCAGGCGGGCCAGGCGGTGAACTCGGGCACCTGCATCTACGACGTGGATCAGTCGGGGACCATCACCGCGGCCGACATGGCGGCCATCCGCAGCCGGCTCGGCAACGCCTTGCCGTAGAAATGCCGGGTATTCACGGAGGCCTTTGGTGTTATAGCTCCAAGGGAAGAAGTGTGTGGCCTTGGACTGCCTCCGGCTGAAGGATACTGCGGCATGGACATTCTGCGAGTCGTTGCTTCTCTGCGCGTGAGCGCCTTCGTCTTGCTGGCGGTAGTGATCGTTGTTGCCGCAGCGCCACCCACAATGGCGGCCGACGCCGCACCCGGCGCCGGTTCCGCGGCGATTCAAGTTCACGTCGGCGACATACTGATTCCCGACTACGAGACCGAACCGCCGCAGACTGCCGGCGCCGACGAGACGGTGCGCATCGTTGCCGCTCGGGGCGGCACGTTCTCGGCCAAGGTCGTGGTGTCCGGCGCGACGACGATCCGACGCCTGGCCGCCGAGCTGAGCGACCTGAAGGCCGACTCCGGTAGCGCGAAGATTCCGGCCTCGGCCGCGCTCGTGCGCTATGCCCGCCCCTTCGGTAGCTATGCCGTACCGCGCAACGGCGGCTTCTACAACGCCAAGCCCGGCTATCTCAGCCTGTTGACCGAGACACCTCCCGAGGAGGTCGCTCCCGTCACCGTCAAGCAGCGCGGTGCGGCGGATCGCCAAGCCGGGCCGGTCGTGCCTGTGTGGATCACCCTGGCCGTGCCGCGCGACGCGACGCCCGGTCGTTACCGCGGTCGCCTGACCGTCCGCGCCGCGGGCTCGAAGCCGGTCACGCTGCCGGTCGAAGTCGAAGTCATCGACTGGACCGTCCCGCCGCCGTCCGAATGGACGACGTGGGTGGATCTGATTCAGTCGCCCGACACGCTGGCCGTGGAGTACGGCCTTGAGCCCTGGTCCGAGCGGCACTGGCAGATGATCGCCTGCAGCCTGCATTTCATGGGCCAGGTGGGCAACCGTATCGTCTATGTGCCGCTGATTGCGCGGTCGAATTTCGGCAACGAGCAGTCGATGGTGCGCTGGGTCAAGAAGAGCGGCAGCAGGTACGACTATGACCTCGGCATGATGGACCGCTACCTGGACACAGCCCTGAAGGAGATGGGCAAGCCACAGATCGTGGTCTTCGTGGTCTGGGAGAACTACATGATCCGTCCCGGCCGCGCGGCCACGGGGGCCGCAGCCGATCACGAGCAACAGCGGATTCTGGACGAACTGACGAAGGCCAACCTGCTGTCCGGCAAGGGGCCGCTGGTCACGCAACTGGATCGCCCCGGGGGTCCCGTCCGGGAAGCAGAACTGGCACACTACGGCGACCCCGAGAGCAAGGCCCAGTGGGCGCCGCTCTTCGACAAGCTGAGGCAGCATTTGGCGGCCCGCGGGCTGGAGTCGGCGGCCATGCTCGGCATGATCAATGACTGCTGGCCGACGCGCGAGGAGGTCGCGTTCTTCAAGGATATCGCGCCCGAGATGCGCTGGGTCCTGCAGGCCCACTTCGGTCGCCATGACGTTTACGACCTGAACACCGCCGGCTACCGCTCCCAGGTCTGGTCGCTGCAGCAGGCCAAGACGACCAGCCTCCTTGGATGGAAGCAGCCGAACCTGTTCGCCCGTTTCAACCGCAGCTCGGAGTTCGGCTACGCGCCGCTGGTGACCTGGCGTTACTGGGCCGAGTACTGCATCACGGGCAACCAGCGCGGCGTGGCCCGTCTCGGCGCCGATTACTGGCTGGCCGTTCGCGACAAGCGCGGCACCCGCCGCGGCCCCGTCTGGGAGCGCTATCCCGAGGCCTCCTGGCGTAACCTTGGCATCTACACGTCGCTGCTGGGACCGGATGCCGAGGGTCCGGTCGCCACGACACGATTCGAGATGCTCCGCGAGGGCGTCCAGGAATGCGAGGCCCGCATCAGTATCGAGCGGGCCCTCGATGACGAGGCCGCACGGACGAGGCTCGAAGCAGACCTTGTCGCCCGATGCCGACGGGTGCTCGACGAGCGCGTCGCCGGCATCGCCGACAGTCCCGGCCGCCGGTTCGGCTTCGACTGGAAACTCGGGTCAGACTGGCCGCAACGGAGCCGCACACTCTACGAGCTTGCCGGCGAGGTGGCCCGCAAGCTGAAGCCGGGCGCCGAGCGGCCGCGACCCGGAGCCGGGCGGTGATCGCGCCCGTTCGTGGCAGCGCGGCAGTGTAGCGCGAAGACCCTGTAAGAAAGCAAACGCGGCGTGGCGGGTGCGGAGACCCGTCACGCCGGTTGCTTATCATCCCGGCGGCAGCCGGTGCGCCATCCGTGGCCTTCCGGCTGCCCGACCCAGGAGTATCGCAGACCCGCACGTCTGCACAAGTCACATCATCCGTCGCAGCCCGGTTCAGGCCTTGCGACGGCGAATCACGATCAGCCCCATGCCGAAGCCCAGCAGGGCCATGGTCGCGGGCTCGGGAACGATGGTGCTGTTGGCTTCGATCACGTCGTTGCCGCAACCCCACGTGATGTGGGCGTTGAGCGTCTCGGGCAAGCCGCCCAGCAGGGCCAGGTCCATGGTGTACTCGATGACGAAGGTGTTGTCCTCGATGCCGCCGTAGCTGTAAACGTCACTGGCAATGGCAGCCGAACCAAGAAGCTGCGAGCCGTCGATGCCCGAGGCCACGGCCCAGGGACCGGCAACGTCGCGCACCGTGGCCGGGTCGCCGTAGTCGTTGTCATAGAGGTTGTCGTAGTTGTAGTAGCTGCGGCTGCCGGGCTGCAGGGCCACGACGTCGCTCGCCGAGCCGATGCTGTAGATCGAGCCGGCCGCAAGACCCTGGCTGGCGTTCTGCGTAACGATGCCGTAGACGTTGCCGTCGAGCGTCAGGAACAGGTCGCCGAGGTAATAGTTCTGGCCGCTGAAACAGGCCGCATAGGCGCTGCTGGTGACAACCAGCACCTTGAGCTGCGTTCCGGTGACCTGGACATACATTTCTTCGAGGTCGATGCGCTCGCCGTCAGCGCCGCCGGGGCTCGGCACGTGGCCGACGCCGCTGGGGTAGTTGATCGGAGCGTAGTTGTTCTCGAGTGTAAAGGCGTACATGCCCGCCGAAACGTGCACCACGCCGCCGATGGAAAACGGGGTCACGCCCCAGCCATTCACCATGCCGGTTGAATCGTCGACCAGATCGGCCGACGCCACGCCGGCCATCAGGACACACAGAGCAAATGCGACAAACAATTTGGTGTTCACAGTAAGCCTCCTTGCTATGGTCAGGTTCCTTGAAATCCGTTGCGAACGAAGTATCGTGGGCCCAGCGGCGAAGGCACCCCCACGCGTGTGCCGGTCTATGTCATGCGCTGCCCCCCTGTTTTTCCCGGCGGTACATCGTGCGGCCCGCCCGCCGCAGTTCGGGTGGCGGCCGGATCCCGCGTCCGGCCCAACCCCTCTCCACCCCGCAAAGCAACTCGCCGCGCGCCGCCCGCCGTTACACGGGCGCGCACGGAAATGGTCTATGCACGAAGCAACACGGCACCCGCGCCACCCCAGGGACAGGGAGCGGACTGCGGGGTCTTGTCGCACAGTCTGCGCAGCCGTTCAGCGACCGCGATGACTCGCAACCAGCGCAAACCGTCGCCAATGAGCGACAGGTTGCCGTGCCCACATTGTCACCACACTTGGAGTTTGCCGGCCAAGGCCTACAGCGGTCGGCGTTGCGCCGGCCCGGCCAGCAGTCTGGAGAGCACCCCTCTACCAAACTAACTCGTCGACCTTAATGAGCAATGATCGTGCCACTGACCGGAAGAATTCGACCAAGACGTGCGTAACCCGTTTATACACAGCAGCTTCCACTACAATCAAGTGGGCATATTGCACATGGGCCACGCGTCCAAGTAGTGTCGCGCCAGGACATCATGTGGCGTTGCCGCAAAACAGCGCCCGCACAGGCCGCACATCTTAACATCGCATGGGTCGACCGACTGCGGAATCTGCCGCACTGTCGGGCATGGTGCTCGCGCTTGTTGCGACGCGCGGTCGCTCCATCAAGGTATGGAGCCGCAGGACGGCCACCGTATCGCCGAGCACCGCGCAGTAGCGACCGAAAGGGTTGCATTGCGGACGTCAGGCGGCTAGAATGCCTGCCTTTGCCACGTTCGAGGAGTATGCACTAGGAGGACATGCCGTGGGTAAGGCGTACAAGATCGCGGTCATTGGCGGCGATGGGACGGGGCCGGAGGTGGTCGCCGAGGCCCTGAAGGTGATGAAGGCCGTCAGCAAAATCGAGGGCTTCACATACAAGACGACCGACTTCGATTTCGGCGGCGAGCGGTACCTGAAGACCGGCCAGATTATCAGTGACGAGGAGGTGGACGGGCTCCGCAAGTTCGACGCCATCCTGCTCGGGGCGGTCGGGCATCCGGACGTCAAGCCGGGCATCCTGGAGAAGGGCCTGCTGCTGAAGATGCGTTTCGACCTGGACCAGTACATCAACCTGCGTCCGGTGAAGCTGTACCCCGGCGT
>JAFGPY010000020.1 GCA_016935955.1 Planctomycetota bacterium | reverse complement strand
CGGTTCCGTAGACCGACGCTCTATCCAATTGAGCTATGGGCGCACCCGGCTAAGTTTTTTGCATCGCTGCGGTCCGGCCGACCGTGCCAAGACAGGCCCTCCGTCGCCACAGCAGAACAACAATGTACCGCGGCCCTTCCGGATTGTCAAGCGCGATGCGTCCGCGACGCCTTCTGAGGCCAGAAACGCCGCTCGTGGTCCAGCAGCCGCCGCTTCATCCCCTCACCCCCCGATGCACTGAAGCCGCCCAGGGCGCCCCCGGCGGCAACCACGCGGTGACACGGGACGACCAGCGGCACCGGGTTGCCGGCCATGGCCTGGCCCACGGCTCGCGCGGCTCGCGGCCGCCCGGCTCTGGCAGCCAGTTGGCCGTAGGTCAGCACCTTCCCGGTCGGAATCCGGCGGCAGGCCTCCAGGACGCAACGCTGAAACGGCGTGCAGCCGGACAGGTCGATCGCCACGTCGAACTCGGCAGCGCGGCCCGCGAAGTAGTCCGCGATGCCCGCCGCCAGAGACGGCAGGAGCGAACGGTTGAGCGTCGCCTGCGGCCACCGCGCCGCCACGGTCGCCGCCAGCCGCTTGCGGTCGGCGTCGGGCAGAAGAACGCCCGCCAGACGATCGCCGCAGGCCACCACGGCCATCGCCCCCCAGGGCGTCGGCAGCACACGGTAGGACCACGATGACGCGTCCCTGCCTGCCATCGTTCTCCTCCCGGCCGCCATAGCAGCCCGTTATAAAGAGTGACACGGGCATCGTCGCCGACTGTTTGCCGCACTGTCTCTGGACTGGGTGCCATGGCCGCTCGCGGCCATGAGTTCTCAGGCCCACCGCCATGGCCGCAAGCGGCCATGGCACCTGGTTCATCGGGTCTCCTGCGCGGCGGCGGTCAACGCTGCTTCTTCATGCGCTGCAACTCGTCACGCTCGCGGCGGGCCACGAAGCGAACCAGCCGGTCCATTGCGGCCCTGCCCTGCGGCGAATCGTCGAGTCCCTCGAAGTGCACGCCCAGGCGAGCCTGGTGCGAAATCGAACGGTCCACGTGCTCGACGTGGGCACGAATCTGGAGCGGCGCGCGGC
Organism: Planctomycetota bacterium; assembly: GCA_016935955.1. Next base: position 8,389 of record JAFGPY010000020.1, on the reverse strand, counting down.
CGTCGGCGAGGTCAACGTGCACGTGCAGCGAGCGTCCCTCCTTGAACCGTCCGCGCAGCGGGCCCTCGACGATGACGCGCATCCCTCCGCCGCTCAGGTCGAGGATCTCGGCCGGAGGCATCTGTGCGGCCACGTCCTCGTGCTGTTCGTCGACCAGCCAGAGGTGAGCCATCAGCCGCTGCGACGCATCGACGGTCACGCGGGCATGCCGCCGGCGCTGAAGCGGATGAACGGACTTCGGCGGCACGAGTTCGAGCACCGACATGTCGAGGCGATCCGTCACGGACACCTTGGCCCGCCGGGTCACCGAGGAGCGAAAATGGTAGTGCTTGTCGCGAAGGTGAAAACGAATTTCGATTGCCTCGCCGGGACGCACGGGCACGGGGTGGCCCATGCGGCTGGGGACCTCGACGGCCACGGCCATCTTGGGCACCTCGACGAACCGCGAGCGACAGGCGTCGTGACCGGTCGGCAGGAGACGAACGAAATCCAGCGACAGGCCGCGGGCGACGGCATCGTCGAGCAGCGACGTCATGGCTTTCCCGGTAATCGCATTGGCCTTGGCCATCGACAGAGCCCCTTGCGGATCGCTGCGGCGCGTCAGGCCTCGCGCAGGTAGATCGGATTCGTGAAGACCCACGGCCGCCGCCGCAGCCGTCCCTCGATACGATACACGCCCGGCCGCTCCGCGGGAAGCTCCAGTCGGCGGCAGGCCGGCCGACGTTCGATGATGTCGCCGTCGCGGACCACGGCCAGGTCGGCCGGTTGCGGCGACTCGACCACCAGGCGCATGCCCGGCTGCCAGAGCGTTTCCCGGCCGAGGCCCAGCGTCGCGCCGCCCTCGACGCGGAAGGTGAATCCCGCGGCCGGAGACCAGGCGTCCATGGCGATGAAGCTCTTGCCTTCCAGGAGAGCGTCGGTCAGTTGTTCGATCGCGGCGGCGCCGTCCTCGGGCAACGTTTCGCAGACGACGTGCGTGCGGATGGTCCGAAACAGATCGCGGTGCGGGTACATCTCGCGGATGACCGCCCTCCTGGAGGCGTGATTGTCGAGCGAACCGAACGCCGCCACGCGCCGCTCGCGGCACAGGCGGTCCCAGAGTTCGAGCGTCTCGCGCCGCGGCCCGGTCACCAGCAGGCGGTGCCACGTGAACACCAGCGGCAACCGCCAGGGCACGGCGTTGTGGCAGACGTCGTGCATGTAGGACCAGATCTCCATGCCGCGGAAGGCGGCGGTGTCCCAGTAGGTCCAGTCCACGGGTTTGCGCGGTAGGAAGGCGATGTGCGCGGCGTGCGGATGGGCAATGACGTTGGCGGCTCCCTGGGCGAAGGCGTCTTCGAGGGCCTCCGGCGAGGGCTTTTCCACGAGCGCGTCGAGGTCCTTCAGGCCGAAGGCCAGAAAATGCGGGCACCCTCGCCCGCCGACCTCCGGGGCCGACAGCACCAGCAGGCCATCATGCCAACCGGTCAGCCCTCGCCGGGCCGTGTCGTCGCTGTTGTGGTCGCAGACGATAATGTAGTCCAACTCGGCGCGCCGGGCCTCGGCGATGATCTCCTCGACCGGCCGGCGACCGTCGCTGAAGGTGCTGTGGAGGTGAATCGCGCCGATATATTCGCGTTCAGCCATCGCCGCCTTCCATGTTTTCCATTTCGCTGCGGGCCTGGCGCATCGAGACGTCGCTGTGACGGATGTGCAGCCATCCGCCGGGCAGCACCGCGGCGAACATCACCAGGCGGAACAGCACGATCATGTTGACGGCCTGCGAAAGGGCCGCCTGTTGGCCCGGCAACCCGAGGACCGCGGCCGTGAAGAACTCCTGGCTCAGTCCCTCCATCGGCCCCAGCCCGCCGACGCTCGGAATGAAGGACGAGAGAATCCAGACCAGGGGCATGAAGATGAAGAAGTAGACCGGCGACGGGTCGAGCCCCAGCGCCCGGGCCGAGAAATAGACGCTGGCGATGCTCACCGCGTGGGCGCACCACGATTGCAGGATCGCCGCCAGCACGGTGACGCGGTGGTGGCGGTAGATGAACACGGCCTCGTCCAGCCGCTTGACCATCTTCTGGAACGGCAGCCGATTGATCAATCGCTCGACCTGCAACCAGCGCCGCACGCGACGGCTGTAGACGACCAACGCCCCGAGGGCGGCAAAACCGAGGAAGGCCAGGATCACCTCGCGGATCGACAGGCCCAGCCCGCCGAACAAATGCCAACGGGCGTCGGCAATCGCCGGACTGCGCCACTGCATGGCCAGCACGCAGATGCACAGCAGCCCCATGCCGAGCATGCCCAGGACGCGATCCAGAAAGACCGTGGCCACGGCCTCGGCCTTGCGGTCGGTGCATTTCGAGGCGTAATAGGCCTTGACGATGTCGCCGCCGGTGACGCCGGGCATGAAGGTGTTGAAGAAGAAGCCGATGTAGGTCAGTCGCCACGACTCCAGGAACGTCAGGCGAATGCCCTGGATCCGCAGCAGCATCCGCCACCGCCAGGCGCCGAACACGGGCGAGAGCATGTAGCTCAGGACGGCCGGAACCAGGAACCACCAGTTGCCGTTGCGAAAGACGTTGCCGAACAGGGTCACGACGCCCTGGCTGACCAGGTTGCCCTGCTCGTCGAACAGGTCGGACCACTGGAGCTGTCGCACCACGAGGAAGATGCAGGCGGCGCTGACGAGCACACGAACGGCAAGCCACAGGTATTTGCGGGCGGTCGCTTTCATGCGCTGTCGGTCGTCTTGCCTCGCTGAAGGTCGAGCAATTCGAGGAACGCCTCGAGGCGCGTGCGGCTGCGGCCGTCGAGCGGACCGGGACGGTCATATTCCAGCGTCAGCACCGGCACGCCCACGGCCTGCCGGATCAGGCGGTCCTGGATGTGGCGGAAACAGAAACTCTGCACGTAGTGAATCAGACCGTCGAGACGGCGACGCGCCACCTCCTGCCGTATATCGGCGATCCGCGCCGCCACGCCGTAAGGATAGGTGTAATGCAGGTACTGCTCGACCAGCGACGCGCTCTCGGGCAGCATCGCAAACTGCCGCTGAAACTCGTTGAAGACCACCGACGCCCCGGCCGACTCCAGAAACTCGTAGAGGCCGTCGCAGATCGGCGGGATGCCGAGGTACCCCAGACGCAGACCGCCGTCGGGTCGGACCGGACGTTGGGAAGCTTCGGCCAGGAACTCCCGGGCCCGGCGCTCGTAGCCCGCCGGATCGCCGTCAAAGTCGCTCGCGCCGATCAGCCAGAGATGGTTCTCCTGGCCGCTCACCTGCCCGGTCCGCCACGTCAGGTCGTCGATCTCGCGGAGCACGCTGCGCACCTCGTCGAGTTCGCCCTTGACCGCCTCGGCCCGGCGGCGCGACGTGCCCCAGGCCACGCAGAATCGCTGCAGCTCGCCCTCCAGGTCCATGGGCGACGGCGGATACGGATACTCGAAATCGTAGATGCGCACGCCCTCGTCGGCCCAGACCTCCATGAGGGCGTGCGTGTTGCTGCAATCGCCCTGGGCCACGCCGATCACCTCGCGGATGCCCAGCCGCCGCGCCGCCCCGTAGAGCCCCTTGATCCACGCGCAGCAGTTGACCGGGAAGCCCGCGCTCTCGGCGGCATGAATGTCGTCGCTCGACGGGCCGGTGATAAAGATGTTGTTCAGATCGAGCGGCCGCCGGCCCGCGGCGTAGAGCACCTCGATCGGCACCGTGCCGGTGATGCCCACTCGCTCCGCATAGTCGTTTCCCGTCGCCATCGGCGCCCTCATGATCGCAGCCGGAGGTGAGTCGTTGCGGTGCACTATATCAACGCCCGGCGCGAACGACAAGATTTCGTCGCATCGGCCTTGAAAGCCCCGTGCCCAGGGTTCATAATGGGCCCACGCCCGTTTCGCAGCAACGTGCGAAAGGAGAATCTCAGGATGCAGATCGGCATTTGCGGCCTTGACCGAGCTTCGATCGCTCGCGACGCGGGATACGACTTCGTTGAGCCCTCGGCATTCGGGAGCCTCAAGCCCCTGGCCGGCGACAACGAGTGGGCGCCGCTCCGCGAGCAACTGCTCGCCTGTCCCCTGCCGATCCGGGCCTGCAACCTGTTCCTGGGCGGCGACACGAAGCTCTTCAGCCCCGAGCACGACATGGTTCGCCTGACCGAGTACAGCGACCGCCTGTTCGGGCGGCTGGAGGAGATCGGCTGTCGCCTCCAGGTCTTCGGCAGCGGCAAGGCCCGCACGCCGCCGCCCGACTACCCGCCCGGACGAGCCCTCGACGAACTCAAGGACATGGCCGCACGCATCGCGCCGCTGGCCGCAGCCCACGGCGTCGTCCTGGCCATGGAGCACCTGCGGCGGGTCGAGTGCGGCATGCTCAACACGCTGGCCGAGACAGCCCAGTTCGTCCGCGACGTGAACCATCCGGCCGTGCAACTGCTGGTCGACACCTACCACATGGCCCAGGAGTCCGAGCCCCCGGAGGTGATTGACCAGTGCATGGGTCTCATTGTCCACGTTCACGTGGCCGACGGCGCCACGCGGCACGAGCCGTCCCGCGCCGGGAGCGACCTGCGGCCCGTGTTCCGCCGCCTCAAGGCCATCGGTTACGACGGCGGCATCAGCCTGGAATGCGCCTGGCAGGACATCGGCCGCGAACTGAAACCCAGCCGCGACCTGATCGCCGCCCAATGGGCCGAGGCCTAGGAACGACGGCCACCGGCTTTTCCGAATCGATCGTGCCCGACGACGCGCGTCCTGCCAGCGGGCCGCCCTGACCCTTTGTGCAAGCGTACCGAAAACACGCGCCGCTGCCCATGTCTCAACCGTCGCATCTGCAAGAGTCTTTCGTTACGACCGCTCCGGACTGAAACGCCCGTCGCTGCAACCACTTAGAACCATGCCGCGACCGTCCCGCCGGACAATCTGTTCTCTCATTTCTGTACAATGATGGTCACGGAAACCCCGTTCAGGCCATGCTGAAGCAGACCATGGAAACCTCTCAAGAGGCCCCAAAAAGAACAACGCATGACGCCTAACCAATTATAAAACAACAAGTTACACCACGCCCCACAAGACATCCCAAAGAGTCAACGAAAGTAACTTCCAGTATTTGCATCCGAGTGGCCACCATTCATACTGTCGGTGAAGCATCCGGCACGGTGCGGCGAGGTCAGAGGTTGTGAGGGAATGCCTCAAACTTGCGGCTGCTGATGACCACTCTGACGCTTAGGGGCACTAGGGCATGTCGCAACAGATGCCGGATACCGAGGGCTATGCGGACCTCGGATCGAAGGAATTGCCGGCGGGGCTTTCTCCCGACGCTCGTGTGTCGGGCGGCAAGCAAACGGCAGCGACGAACAACACCTGGAGGCGCGAGGAGATTCGATCATGAGAATAGTTGTGGTTGCTGGCATTCTGTTGGTGCTTGGGGCGGTGGCGCAGGCGGATCCTGTCACGGTGACCTACCAGATTGCGGCCTCGGAAGACGGCGGCTATGGCGCTGACGGCTGGGGCAGCCTGACGGGCCAGTACCTGATGTGGACCTACAGCTCGGCGTCCCGGATGACGTACCTGCGGTGGGAGATCGACATTCCTGAAGGCATGACGATCACCTCGGCCTACCTCCACATCTTCCAAGGGGAAGGCCTGGGCAACATCGATCCCCGGGAAATCGAGATGCGGCTGATCGACGACAATGACTGTGACGCGTTCAATACCTTCACCATGTTCGGCCTGCCCGTGACCGACACGCAGGAGATCATGTTGTGGGACCCCGTGAACTGGACGGCCAACACCGAGTACGTCTCTCACGACATCAAGGCCCTGATCCAGGAATTCATCGACATGGACGGCTACGCGTCGGGCAACTACATGGGCATCCGCGGCTCGTACTACAGCGGCTCCGGGACTTCCTACATCCGCGATTATGATTACGATCCCGATCTCGCCCCGTTCCTGGAGATCACCTACGACGTGGTTCCCGAGCCCGCGACCATGGGGCTGCTGGGCTTCGGGGTCCTCGGCCTGGTTCTTCGCCGCAAGGCCCATTGACGTGAACACGACGCCGAGGGAAGCACTCTGACGCACACCTCTGCTTGACACGAATCTCTCGCGCGCTCAGCGGGCCGGCTTCCACGCCTCAACGGAAAGCCGGCCCGTGTTCTTGCGCAGCGGACGGTTGCAGCCGACAACGTCGCGGACCGGGCGGGCTGCACGCCGACTGAATATTAATGACACGCCGGGCCGATTCGTTATTATAGGAGTCTTCCGCTGCCCTCGGTGGGCGGCGCAATGAGGTTGGCGGCCCCCAAACTGGAGGAAACAAGCCTTCGCTGAGCAACGCAAGATTCTCGTGACCAGTGCCCTGCCCTACGCCAACGGGCACATTCACATCGGGCATCTGGTCGAGTACATCCAGACCGACATCTGGGTGCGGTTCCAGAAGTTGCGCGGCCAGGCGTGCACCTACGTCTGCGCCGACGACACGCACGGCACGCCGATCATGATTCGCGCCCGCCGCGAGGGCATCACGCCCGAAGAACTGATCGCCCGGATGCACGCCGAGCACGTTCGCGACTTCGCCGACTTCGAGATCGAGTTCGACAACTACTACTCGACCCACTCGCCGGAAAACCGCGAACTGGCCGAAGGCATCTACAAGGCCCTCGAAGCCGGGGGCCACATCACCGTGCGCGAAGTGGAGCAGGCCTACTGCGAGAAGGACCAGATGTGGCTGCCGGATCGGTTCCTGAAGGGCACGTGCCCGAAGTGCCGCGCTGCCGACCAGTACGGCGACAGTTGCGACGCTTGCGGCGCAACGTATCGGCCGACCGACCTGATCGACGCCCGGTGCTCGGTCTGCGGCACGGCGCCGGTGCGCAAGCTCTCGGACCACTACTTCTTCAAGCTCGACGATTTCGCGACCGAGTTGCGGCAATGGGTCGGCGGCGGGCATGTTCACCCGGCCATCGCCAACAAGCTGCAGGAGTGGTTCACCGAGGGGCTGCGCGACTGGGACATCAGCCGCGACGGTCCGTACTTCGGGTTCCTGATCCCCGGCACCGAGGACAAGTACTTCTACGTCTGGCTCGACGCGCCGATCGGCTACATCGCCAGCTTCCGGAATCTCTGCGCCCGCACCGGGCAGGATTTCGACGCTTACTGGAAACCTGATCGCGCCGGCGAGACCGAACTCTACCACTTCATCGGCAAGGACATCACGTACTTCCACGCCCTGTTCTGGCCGGCCATGCTGCTGGGCTCGGGCTATCGCACGCCGACGCAACTGGCCATCCACGGTTTCCTGACCGTGGACGGGCAGAAGATGAGCAAGTCGCGCGGCACGTTCATCCAGGCCCGGACCTTCAGCGCGCATCTGCCGCCGCAGGCCCTGCGGTACTACTACGCCTCGAAGCTCGGCCCCGGTCCCGAGGACCTCGACCTGAGCCTGGAGGATTTCGTCAATCGCATCAACGCCGAGCTGGTCGGCAAGCTGGCCAATCTCCTGAGCCGCACGGCCCGCATGATCCTGTCGAAGCTCGACGGGCAGACGTGCGAGCCGGACCCGGCCGCCGCGGGACTGATCGACGGGATTCGCGCAGCCGCGGACGAGATCGCCGAGCACTACGAGTCGCGGAACTTTGCCCTGGCCGTGCGCCGCATCTGCGCCCTGGCCGACGAAGCCAACCGCTATCTCGAAGAGACGCAGCCGTGGCAAACCGTCAAGAGCGACGCCGAACTGGCCCGACGCCAGCTCTCGGCCGCCCTGGAGGCCGCGCGGCTGCTGGCGGTCTACCTGAAGCCGATCATCCCCGGCTTCGTGGCCCGGGCCGAGGCCTGCCTGGCCGCCGGGCCGCTGACCTGGGCGAGCCTGTCCGAGACGCCCGCGCCGCGGACGCTCGGCGAGTTCCAGCGCCTGGCCGACCGCATCGACGCCAAGGCGGTCGAGGCGCTGATCGACCAGACCCGACAGGATCAGGCCGCGGACAAGTAACAGCAACCAATACCGCCCGTTTCCGACGCAAGGGAACGGGCGGTCTTCTTGCGCTAGCCGGGTGCCATGCCTGCCCCTCCGAATGGCTCCCGCCCAGCGCATGGCTGCGGGGCAGCCATGGCACCCAAGGCAAGAATACTCATCTGACACCGCTTAGCAACGCCAGCGGCGGCCGCGGATCAGCAGCAACCCGGCGCACAGCAGTGCGGCCGATGCCGGTTCGGGCACGGCGGCAATCGTCGCATCGCGGAATCCATCGGCCAGCACGTCGAACCCCTCACCGTAATTGGCGTACAGGTGCACCCCGTCGCTGTAATAGTCCTGCCAGTTCGCGTGGCCGGTGATCCAATCGTAGGAGTCCATGAGCACGAGTCCCCTCGCCTCGGCCTGCGCCGTGATCCACGGGTTGAAGTCGTT
>JAFGPY010000145.1 GCA_016935955.1 Planctomycetota bacterium | reverse complement strand
GAACATGCCGATCGCAACGGCGAGGGTGCCACGCGTCTACTTGTAGACGCGTGCTCGCGTGCAACTGGCTTGGCGGCATGCTTCTGCCGGGTGCCATGCCTGCTACGTCAGGCATGCCGGGACGCCGGGAGCCACACTTTGGAGATGGTGGGTGGGTGCCCCGCATCCGCCCTTGACGACGAATCCGCGTGGGTCCGGGGGACCCACCCTACCTGCTGACTCATCGCCTCAGCAAAGGCCTCGCAGAACACCCCGTACCATGGCTGATTCAGGCTACCTCCAGGTTGAAGAACCAACTGTGACATCCCGTGTAGCTTGCCCTCAGCGATACTTTTGATCACATACGCGCGGATTTCCTTCTGTCGTGTGGTTGTAATGAGTACCTCGGGAGGCATCATCTCAGACATGGCCGCCGCAACGGACATAGCGTCGTCACTCCCGTCTCCCTGTTGCGGGCCGCGAAGTCTATCTGATTCCACATCCCCATCGCAGGCTCCCACTGAGATAGCAAGGGCAGTAAAAAGCAGGCACTCACCCAGTATACTTGCACAATGTCGCGATCTCATAGCCACACGGGTCCCTTAAAATACGCTTTGGCTTTCGGCCCATCTGCCGTATCTCGGACAAAGAGCTTCCCCGCAAAATGTGCAGCATCAATCTTCGCATCGCCAGCCGCACCTTTGCAGTGTCTCCAGATCTCCACATAGAACCACCACTCTGCCTTTTTGCCCGTTCCCGCCTGTCCCGGCGTATAGTCGATGCCTGGAAAATCATACCATGAATGGGAGGTTTGCTCAAAGACCTCTTCTGCCGTCATCTCATTCTCCGCCCAGCCTGAAGGCAAATGATACATCTGTTGTGGCTGCCAGCCAGGGAGTTGAAGCGATGGCTGAAGAAGCGCTCCCGGAGGCACACCTTGAATAAACACGTTGGAATGACTCTCGTATTGAGCGTACAGCTGCGATCCAGCAGCAACTGGGGTCAGTGGTCCCATATCCGGTCCCCATTGCGCATTGAGCCCGGGTGTCTGGACATACTGCTTCAATCGAACGCGACCTTTGGAGCCGTTTGGGCAGCAGAAGCAGATGTAGGGTGGGTGCCCCGCACCCACCATTGACGACGAATCCGCGTGGGTCCGGGGGACCCACCCTACGTTGCGAATCGGTTGGCCACGCGCGGACGCGCTTTGTGTCAGCCTTTGGCGTGGCGGGCCACGACGTCGGCGGCCTGGGCGATGGCCTCGGGCAGCTTGTCGGGCAACTTGCCGCCGGCCTGGGCCATGTCGGGGCGTCCGCCGCCGCCGCCACCCACGATCGGGGCCAGGTCCTTGATGATCGCGCCGGCCTTCAGGCCCTTGTCGACCAGGTCCTTGGTCACGCCGACGATGAGCGTGACCTTGTCGCCCTCGCGGGCGCCGAAGACGAGCACGGCCGTACCGAGCTTCTTGCGGCCAATGTCGACGGCCTCACGCAGTGCGGCCGCGTCGCCGCCGGGAATCTCGGCGGCCACCAGCGGCACGCCGCCGGCGTCCTGGACGTTGGCAAAGACATCGGCGGCGCCGCTGCGCGAGGCCACGCTGCGGGCCTTCTGCAGGTCCTGCTTGAGGGTCTTGACCTCGTTCTGAATGGTCTCGACGCGCTGCAGGGCGACCTCGGGATTGTTGGCCTTGAGCTTGCTCATCAACTGGTCGAGCAGGTCCTCGGTCTGCGTGACGTGATCGGCGGCGCCGCGGCCGGTCAGGGCGGTGATGCGGCGGACGCCGGCGGCCACGGAACCTTCGCTGACGATCTTGAAGAAGCAGACCTGCGTGGTCCGCTCCAGGTGCGTGCCGCCGCAAAGCTCGCGGGAGAAGTCGCCGACGGAGACCATGCGGACCTCGTTGCCGTACTTCTCGCCGAAGAGGGCCATGGCGCCGCCCTGGCGGGCCTCGTCGATCGTGGTGACGCGGGCGCTGACGGGCGCGTCGTCGAAGATGCGTTCGTTGACCATCCGCTCGACGCGGTCCAGTTCCTCGGGCGTCATCGCGGCCGTGTGCGTGAAGTCGAACCGCAACTGCTCGGGCGTCACCTCGCTGCCGGCCTGGTGGACGTGCTCGCCGAGGACCTTGCGCAGGGCCCAGTGGAGCATGTGCGTGGCCGTGTGGTTGCGGGCGATGTCCATGCGGCGGCGGGCGTTGACCGTCGCGGTCACGGCGTCGCCGACGGAGAGGGTGCCCGAGACGACCTCGGCGGCATGAAGGTGGAACTCGTGGTCCTTGAACGTGTTGCCGATGCGGACGCGCACATCGCCGGCGTCGCCGGCGCCGACCAGCTCGCCGGAGTCGCCCGTCTGGCCGCCCCCCTCGGCGTAGAAGGGCGTGCGGTCGAGCATCACGGTGACGGTCTGTCCGGCCTCGGCGCGGTCGACCAGGGCGTCCTGTCCGACCAGGGCGACGACGCGGGCCGCAGCGTCAATGGTCTCGTAGCCGACGAATTCGCTGGCCAGCGACTTCTGCCGCAGGGCCGTCAGGGTCGAGGGGGTCAGGGCCACGCCCTTGAAGACCATGGTCTCGTCGCTGATGTTGCTGCCGGCGCGGCTCTCCTGGCGGCGGGCTTCCATGGCCTGCTCGAAGACGTCGCGGTCGTAGGTCACGCCGTCGGAGGCCAACTGGTCGTCGATGAACTCCAGCGGCAGGCCGTGGGTGTCGACGAAGTAGAAGATCCGCTGGCCGTCGATTCGCTTGTCGCCGGCGGCCGCTTGGGCCAGGGCGTCCTCGAACTCGCGGATGCCCTTGGAGTTGCCCAGGGCCTCGACGAATCGCTGCTCCTCGCCCTGGAGGATGCTGGTGATGGTCTTGACGCGCTCGCGGATTTCCGGATACGTCGGGCCCATCTGCGTGACGATCGTGTCGACCAGCTTGTGCAGGAACGGCTTGCTGACGCCGAGGTGGCGGCCGTCGAGGGCCGCGCGGCGGATGAGCCGGCGGATCACGTAGCCGCGACCGTAACGGTCGGGCAGGCCGCCGTCGGCTATCGACATGGCCACGCAGCGGGTGTGGTCGGCGATGCGACGGAGCCGCTGGCCGACCTTGCCGGGATCGCCGACGGTGTAGGTCTGGCCCGTCAGTTTGGCGGCCGCTTCGACGACCGGCAGCATCAGGTCGATGTCGTAGCCGGTCGGCACGTCCTGCATGACGGCGGCCATGCGCTCCAGACCCATGCCGGTGTCGATGTTCTTCTGGGGCAGGGGAACGAGCTTGCCGCCGTCGCGGCGGTCGAACTGCGTGAAGACGAGGTTCCAGATTTCGACGAAGCGTCGGTTGTCGGAGCTGGGGCCCTCGGGCGGCACGGGCGGGCCGGGCTTGCGGTCGACGTAGATTTCGCTGCACGGTCCGCAGACGCCGTTGGGTCCGAGGCTCGGGGCGTCGGCGGGCCAGAAGTTGTCGTGCTCGCCGCAACGGTAGACGCGGTCGGCGGCCAAGCCGACTTCCTTGGTCCAGACGTCGAAGGCCTCGTCGTCGTCCTCGTAGATGGTCACGTAGAGTAGCGAGGGGTCGAACTTCATCTCCTCGGTGATGAACTCCCAGGCCCAGGTGATGGCCTCGCGCTTGAAGTAGTCGCCGAAGGAGAAGTTGCCGAGCATCTCGAAGAACGTGAAATGGAACGGCGTGACGCCGACGTTGTCGATGTCGCCCGTGCGGACGCACTTCTGGCAGGTGGTGGCCCGCGTGAAGTCGGTCACGTGGCCCATGAACTCTTCCTTGAACTGGTTCATCCCGGCCCCGGTAAAGAGGAGTGTCGGATCGTTCGTCGGGATGAGGCTGTCGCTGCTGACGAGCTTGTGCCCGCGCGTGGCGAAGAAGTCCAGGTATCGCTGCCTGATTTCGTCAGTTTTCACGTCGCACGTCCTTGCCGCTGCTTGTAGGAGGCCCTCTGGGGCGGGGCCCTGTCGCCCATCCGGTCCGCGGGCACCGGCCGCAGAGACGCGCAGCCGGCCGCGGGGCGTTCGCCGGGGCCACGAGGCGTCCGACGAGTCCCGGAACTGCAAAACCAGCCCGCTCTTGTACCAAATCCGGGACTTTCCTGCAAGCGTCACCTATGGCGCGGGTGCGGCGGGGGG
>JAFGPY010000144.1 GCA_016935955.1 Planctomycetota bacterium | reverse complement strand
GCCGGCCCCACGCCGCCGTAGATCTCGCGGCGGCCGTCAGCCGAGACGACTTCGACGATCGGCTCCTGGTGGCACATGCCGCTGCAGCCCACCGCCTTCACGGGCACAGCGAGCCCGCTTCGCCGCGCGGCTTCGCGCAGTGCGTCGTGCACCGGACGTCCTCCGCTGGCCACGCCGCACGTGGCCAAGCCGACGCGAATCTCTTTCACGTCGCGGTCGCTCAACGCGCGGACTCCTTTCGTATCTTCTCAATGGCCATGATCGCCTTGTGCGGCGTCAGCTTGCCGTAGGTCACGTCGTCGACCGTCATGCACGGGGCCAGCGAACAGCAGCCCAGGCACGGCACCTTCTCGATCGTGAACATCCGCTCGCAGTCGGTGTCTTCGTCGTCGTCCTCGATGCCCAGGTGCCTTCGCAGCGACTCGGTGATCAGCGGCGCGCCGGCCACGTGACAGGCCGTGCCGTGGCAGACGCGGATCATGTGGCGGCCGACCGGCTTGTGCCGGAACTGGCTGTAGAACGTCGAGACGCCGGCGATCTGCGCCGCCGTGATTTCGGTGGTGCGGCAGACATGCTCAAGGGCCTCGCGCGGCAGATAGCGGAAGTGGGCCTGGATGGCCTGCAGGATCGGGATCGTCGCGTCGGCGGTCGAGCCCGTGCGGCGGACGATCTCGTCCACGACCGCCAGATCGATCGGCTCCTCGACAGGTTGTCGTTTCTCCCTGCTCATGCAGGCTCTCCGTTACTTGCCGATGCAGAAGAGCTTCTCTTTGCCGCGAATCAGTATCCGCCCGTCCACGAACGCCGGCGACGCCCGCGTCTCTTCGCCCACGTCGCACGTGCCCTTCAGCTCAAACGTGTCGGCGAACTCGAACAGGAACGTCTTCCCGTCGAGCGCCGGCAGGTAGACCGTCCGCCCCGCCAGCGACGGCGACGGCGTCATCGCGGTCTGGAAATCGTGCTGCCAGAGAATCGTCCCGTCCGCGGCGTGGTAGCAGACCGCGACGCCGTAGCTGTGAACGTGCAGATAGCGTTCGGCGTCGGCCAGCGGACTGACCATGCTCGGCAACTCGGTCTGGTCCTTCCAGACGACGTGCGTTTCGGTGACGTCGCCCGAACCGCCCACACGAATGGCGACGGCCTGACTGTACTCATTGGCGACAAACACCATGCCGGCGGCGAAGACCGGGCTGGGCCCCACGTCGCCGACGATGGAGGACGCCCGCCACAACTCGGTTCCCGAGGCCGGATCGTAAGCGATGACCAGCGGCTCGGCCGCCGTGACCAGTTCGTCGTGGTCGCCCGCGCGGACGATGATCGGCGTGCTCCACGAGGACCGCACCGGCCGCACGGTCTCCCAGATCACGCGGCCCGTGGTCGTGTCGAGCGCCAGGATGGACGATTTCTCCTCGGCCGGGTCGCCGCCCTGGTCGAACTGCATGATCACGGTGTTCCTGTAGGTCAGCAGCGACGAGGCCAGCCCGTAGGGTGAATCCGGCACGCCGAGGTTGAGCTGCCATTTCTGTTTGCCGTCGTGCCCGATGCAAGCCACGTCGGCATTGGCGAAGGTCACGTAGACGCCCTTGGTGTCGACGGCCGCCGTCGGAGCGGCAAGACCGGTGTCGGGGAAGACCTCGACCGATTTGCCGGCCATGGGACTGTTGGGCGGCGACTTGACGCGCGTCCGCCAGAGCACCTTGCCGTCGGCCCGGTTGTAGCAATGGAGCCAGTTGGCGTCCGCATTCGCGCTGGTCAGGTAGATGTGGTCGCCCCAGACGACCGGCGAGTTGTTGCCGTCGGCCGGAATGCCCTTGTCCGGATCGCTTATCGGCACGGCCCAGACGACGCCCTTGCCTGACGCGGCGTCCCACTCGGTGGGCCAGTCGCCCTCGGGCGCGAGGCCGCAACCTGTCGGCCCGCGGAATCGCGGCCACGCGACGGTGACGGTCTGCTCGTCGCCGGGCGTCTTTGCGGCCTTGCCCGACAAGTCGATCGTCGGCACGAGCACGACGAGGCCGACCATGGCAGCGCCGAGTGCCGCGGCCGTCAGACCCGTGGCCCGCGCGTTGCGTCGCGCGACAACTTCCCAGTCCGGCTCCTCGGCTCCGGCGTCAAGCGGCGGCCCGGCCAGCCCGTGGCCGAGCCAGACGTACCCGTGCAGGCACAGGACCATGAGCACGGCTCCGGCCAGGAGCATCCAGCGACCCGCCTCCATCTGGCGGCTGCGGGCGATGAAGCCGCGGCGGAGGACGGCGTCCTGGCGACGAATGGCCTCCATCACCGGCTCGCTGTCGGGCGAGTCGGCCAGTTGCTTCTGCAGATCGGCCATCGACGCCGGGTTCCGCCACGGCAGATCGTAGGCCGAGGCGTAGTTTCGGAGCATGGTGACCAGGACGATCGCGGAGAACGCGGCGGCCAGGATGCCGAGCGACAGCAGCATCGATCGCACGAGCGGCGCCGACGGCCGGCTTCGCAGGTTGGTGGCCCATTCCCCCAGGTCCAACTTCACGCGAGCCCAAAGCGTCTCGCTCTTCTTCCACACGAGGTGCTCTTTCGGACAGGCGGCGAAGCACCGCCCGCAGGCCACGCAGAGGCCGCGCTCGATCTGGAAGTCCGTCCGCAGCGGCACGCGAGCAAGCGAAGCCGTCTTCAGCGCCGCCACCAGGCCGCACCAGAGGCCGACGATCGCGCCGCCAATTCGGAACTTGCGCTGAACGCGCAGGGCTGCGGCTCGCAATTGCTCCTCGTCGCCGCCCTGCATGCGGAAGGCCTGGACCTCGAAGCTCTCGGCCGCCTCGGGCGACTCGGCGTCGGGCCCAAGGACCAGTTCGGCCAAGACCACGGTGCGGTGGGCGCGGGCCAGCGTCGGGCCGGCCAGCCATCCCGCGGCCGCCAGGGCCACGGGCAACAGCACAACGAGGAGTCGCCTGATCGCTCTCACGGTCAGAGGTCCTCCTCGGCGGTGGCCGGGCGGATGGCCCCGAACGGGCAGGCCTTCTCGCAGAGCCGGCAGTTGACGCACTCGTCGGGCGTGATCGT
>JAFGPY010000019.1 GCA_016935955.1 Planctomycetota bacterium | reverse complement strand
GTCATCGTCGAGCCGCACACGGTCCATGGGCGGCTGGCCGACTGGGAAGCCGACTTCGTCTACCGCATGTGCAACCGCGCGGATGTGGTGCTGTTCAAGTGCCATTACCAGAAGTGGCGTTTCGACTGGACGTGCACGAGCCGCCGGTGGAAGACGCCGCAGAACATCATGGTCGTGCCGCACGGCGCCCGCAGCGACCGTCGCTACCGCGTCGACGAGGTGCCGCAACTGCGCAAAGAGCTGGGACTCGACAAGAAGCTGGCCCGGCACGTGGTGGGCCTGATCGGCTGGATCCAGAACAACAAGCGCTGGGACATCCTGACCAGCATGTGGGAAGGCATCGCCCGCGAGCTTCTGGAGCAGACGGGCAAGGAGTGGGACCTGCTTGCGGCCGGCGAGATGCGCGATCCGAACCACCGGCCCGACTACGAGAAGTACGTCGGCGAGGTGAAGCTGCTGGAAGAGAAGGGGCTGGCCCACTTCTACGAGTTCACGCCGCGCGGCGTGCCCTACTACAAGATGATGGCCATCTGCGACTTCATCGTCCTGCCGAGCATCGACGAGACCCAGAGCGGCACGCTGGCCCGCATCATTGCCCTGAACAAGCCCTACGTGACGACCGCGCCGCTGGAGGGCCTGACGGCCCAGACGATCGAGAGCGGCGGCGGGCTGATGTTCACCAACAAGCAGATGCTCCGCGAGGCGGTCGTCCGCCTGGCCATGGATCGCGACCTGCGTATGCAACTCGGCGACAACCTCAAGGACTACCTGGACAAGGTCGTGGCTTGGGAAGTCGTCGCCAACCAGTACGCCGAGGCCTACGAACTGGCCCGCGACGGCGTGAAGAAAAAGAAGAAGGTCGCCCTGCCGATGGAGTTCTAGACGCACGTAGGGGCACGGCCTGCCGTGTCCGCCGTCCGCCGTGGCACTTGGTCACCGCATCCGACGCGTGTAACAAGCCCGCGGCACTGCCGCGGGATCGAACCGGTAATCCCCACCGTATCCCGCCGCAATGCGGCGGGCTTGTGCGCATACAACGCACTGTTCGCCATGGCAGCACACGACGGCCGCCATGACACCGTTCCCAAACACAAAGGGCCGCCCAGCGAGGGACGGCCCTTCTTGCTGCCACGTTGGTACTCCGGACGGTGGCCCGGGACGGAACAGACTCTCAATACACGTAAATGCGGCCGTAAGGACGACGCGACACCGGCAGCAGCTTGATGAACTGCCGGTTCATGATCTCGTCGGCCGAGCCGCCGAAGGCTTCCACGTACTGCTCGACGAACTTCTTCAGCTCGTCGCGGTCGGCCGCATCGAGATCGCTCTTGCCGACCTCGCGGCCGAGGCGGAAGTCCTCGATGTCGTCGCCCAGGATCATCTTGCCGCCGTGCATGCCGGTGCCGGTGTAGATGCCGCTGATAGGCTGACCCGGCAAGCGGCCCAGGCCCAGGACGATCATCAGACCGCCGGCCATGTACTCGCCCAGGTAGTCGCCGGCCGCGCCGCCAATGACCACCTCGGCCCGCTTGTCCTTGTAGCTCTTCATGTGGATGCCGCTGCGGTAGCCCACGCTACCCTTGACCAGGATCGTGCCGCCGCGCATCGAGTGACCCAGAAGATCGCCAGCCTCGCCGTGAATGATCACGCGGCCGCGGTTCATCGTGTTGCCGATGGCGTCCTGGCCGTTGCCGTGGACGATGATCTCGGGCCCGTCCATGAAGGCCGCCATGTCGTTGCCCGGTGTGCCGTGGATGATGATTCGCCCCTGGCCCGACAGGCCGCAACCAATGTAGCGGTGGCCCATGACCTTGCGGATCTCCACACAGGTGGCGCCCTGGGCGAAGGCCTGGTGAATCTCCTCGTTCAGTTCGCGATACGTCTTGCCGCCGGCCGTCAGATCCAGGCAGCCGCTTTGCTGCGTCGTCGTCATACTTCGATTCCCGGTCCACTGACCATGTGCTTGCGATACTCGGGGTCCAGCGATAAGAGGCCGAATTCGCTCGACAACAGCAGCGGCTTCAGGGCCGCCACGTTCAGTTGCCGCTCGATCAGCCCGGCGAAGATGCCGGCGTTGTCGATCTCGCCGATCAGGATCACGCCCACCATCCGCCCGTCGCGAAGGACGACCTTCTTGTAGATGCCCTGCTTCGGATCGCGCCGCGTCAGCACCTCGCATCCCTCGTCGGCGCAGTTGTCGCAGACGGTCGTCTGCCCGATCGAGATGGTCGGCACCTCGCAGATTTCGATGCTGTTCATGGCCATGCCGCCATGGTACTGCTCGTCGACACCGGCCATGTTGCGGCCCGCGACGTAACCCTGCCGGTAGGCCAGCGGCAGAATCGGAATCGGCCGCTTCTCGCCCAGCAGCACGTCGTCGGCTTCCACCACGTCGCCCGCCGCGTAAACATCCGTCGCGTTGGTCTGCATCCGCTCGTCGACGATGATACCGCGCTTGGTCTCGATGCCGCTGCCCGCCAGGAAGCCGACGTTCGGCACCACGCCGATGGCCACCACGAGCATCTGGCAATAGATCTCGAAATCGTTCGTCAGGTGCACGCCCTGGATCATGCCGCTGCGCGAGAGCACCTTGTCGACGGTCGTCTGCAGGCAAACGGCCGCATCGCGATCCTCCAGGGCCTCGACCAGGATCGCGCTGGCGTCGGCGTCGAACGTCGTGCTCAACAGCTTGTCGGCCAACTCCACGATCGTCACCTTCAGGCCCCGGGCAATCAGTGCCTCAGCCGCCTTCAGGCCGATCATGCCGCCACCGAGAACCACGGCCTCGCGGACCGTGTGCCCGTCCATGTGCTCCTCGATCTTCCGCACGTCCTCCCACTGCGTGAACGTGAACACGCCCTCGCAGTCGATGCCGGCGATCGGCGGCACGAACGGTTTGCCGCCCGTGGCCAGCAGCAGCCGGTCGTAGGCGTACTTCGTGCCGGCGGCGGTCGTCACGGTCCGGCCCTCGCCGTCGACGGCCACGACCTGCTCGCCAAGGTGCGTCTCGACGTTGTGGGCCTCGTAGAAATCGGCCGGGCGATAGCTCATCCGCTCC
>JAFGPY010000143.1 GCA_016935955.1 Planctomycetota bacterium | reverse complement strand
TTGAGCAGCCAGGCCTCGGGGCACAGCCGCTTCATCCGCGCCGCCACGTCGAGCACGACCGGCACGGTCCGCGCGGCCATGAACATGCCGCCCGGGCCGACCGTCTCGTTGCCGAAGTAGCCGAACCGCGGCGGGATCGACTCGTCCATCTGGATGCTTCGCACGCCGCCGATGCGGAACGTGGCGATGACGAAGTCGGCCCCGTCCAGCGAGCGGTCCAGGTCCGGCGCTTCGACGAAGGTCATCGGCACCTTGCGGCTCCGGGTGAACTTCTCGCAGAAGGCCTTGACCAGGGCCACGCGGTCGGTCGCCAGGTCGTGCAACCGCACCTCGGCCCCGGCGAAGACCTCGGGCCTGGAGCACATCGTTCCGATGAAGCTCGGCGTGAAGAAGCTCCCGCCGCCGAGAATCGTCAATGTGATCGCCATGAGTTGCCCCTTTTCCGTCTGTTCGCCCTGTGAACTGTAACACGCGTACCGGGTCGCGAGACTCGCTAGAAGAACCGTAGGGGCACGGCCTGCCGTGCCCGCCCTGCTACCGGGTGCCATGCTTCTGCTTGTCGTATGATCCCGAGCGAAGTCGAGGGGCAGAAGCATGCCGAGCATTCGCGCCCCTCGACACCGCAGCCTGTTCCCGGCCGAGGACGGCCGGGCTACATGAACATCGCATTCGGGCGCCATGCCTGCCCCGCAGGCATGCCGAACGCCTTGCTGCAACAGACTCACAGCGTGGCTGCAAGCAGCCACCCTACGTTTCTCGGGCACGGCGGGCCGTGCCCCTACGCGACGGTGTTCTACTTCTTCGCCGCGTCCTGGAACGAGCGCCAGTGGAACTCGGCCACGGCTACGCTGGCCGGGTGCCAGAAGTCCCAATTGTGGGCGCCCGGCGATTCCGTGTAGGTGAAGTCGATCTGCCGCGCGGCCATCAACTCAGCCGTCTTCTTGCGCTTCGCGCCGGCGTCGGCGATTGCCTCGACCTGCGGCTTCAGCTCGTCGCGGATGCGGGCGTTCTGGTTGACCAGGTAGTCGCGGAACTCGCGATTGGCTTTGACCAGGAAATCCTCGGTGCCGCAATGCTCGTAGATCGGCGGCAACTTCTTCCCGGCCGCCACGTAGTCGGCGATGCGCTTGAAGATGTTGCAGCGGTCGTGGGCCTCGGGGTTCTCTTCCTTCGAGCCGATCCAGCGATCGACCAGCGACTTGCCGTTAAGCGAACCGTAAGCCGAACTCAGGCCGCTGACGCTGCGGAACATCTCCGGCTTGGTCAGCATGTAGTGCATGGCTCCGAAACCGCCCATCGAGAAACCGGTCACGCCGCGCCGCTCGGTGTCCACGCGATAGTGGGCGTCGACGTAGGGCACGAACTCGTCGAAGAAAAAGGTCGTGAACTGCGACCCGGGCGTGGTCGTCGAGTCGATGTACATGCTGGCGTCGTCGCCGTTGAAGCACGTGACGATCATCGGCATGGTCTTCAGCGCCCGCCGCAGCCGCGACATCTCGCTGTAGGTGGCATACGGCGCGCCGGCCCCGTGCAGCGTGTAGAGAATCGGGTACTTCTTGTCGGCCTTGGCGTCGTACTCCGGCGGCAGGACCACCACCACCTGGATGTCGCGCTTCATCGACGGCGAGTGAACAGTGTACTTCTCGATGCGGCACCCCTCGGGCGAGGTCGTAACGCTCTTGGCACTGTCTCCCGCGGCTTCGGTCATCGTCGTCATCTCCTTCTCGGCAACCACCTTCTCCTGCGGCGCCGCGGTCTGCTCCTGCGGCACACATCCGGCAACCAGGACCAGCATCCCGGCGCACATGGCAAGCAACCTCATCACCGTCTCCTTTCGTGTCACGGACGCCGCGGCTATTCGTTACGCCAACGGCGGGCGGCTCGCGAGCCGCCCCTACATCAACACAACCTATTCACCCGCCCCGACCGGGTGCCATGCTTCTGCTTGTCGTATGACCCCGAGCGAAGTCGAGGGGCAGAAGCATGCCGAACATCACTCGCCCTTGCACACCGGCCACAACGTCGCGGGCGCGTCGGTCTTGTTCGGGAAGAACTCCATCCCGTACTGCATGTCCACCAGCCAGTAGTACGTGCCCGTCTTCAGGGCCATGCCCACCGAGTCGGTCAGGTAGACGCGGGCCAGATTCTTAAACGGCGCTCCTTCCGGCAGGGCCGGACGGCGCGACGGATCGGTCAGGCCCAGCAGCTCCTTCTCGGTCGGCAGCCGCCACGCGCTGCGGCCGAACTTCTTCTCCGCGTTCCACTGCTCGATCACCTTTTTGGCCGCCTCCAGGTCCATCGGCTCGCCCCCGGCCGCCTGCGTGTCGGCCGGCCACACGAGGCCCGTCTTCGTGTCGCTCACGGTCCCGTCGCCGTTGTCCTTGAACTGCGCCGCCGCGGCCCTGGTCGTGTTCTTCGGCTCGCTCTTCTGGCCGAGCAGGGCCTTCATGTAGGCGTCGGCGATGTGCTTGTGACCGCTGTTGCCCGGGTGGATCGAGTCGCCCTCGGCGAACTCGTACTCGTTGTAGATGTCGGCCAGGCGGACGCCGCTGCGGGCGGCATAGGCCCGGATGGCGTCGGCGAACTCCATCTGCGTGTGCGGGTTCTGGTGCGTGCCCTTGGTCCAGCGGTGCGGCGTCGAGACGATGATGGCCGCACCGAGGTCCTCCTGCAGCATCGTCACCAGCACCTTCATGTGGAACAGGTACTCGGCGGCCGTCCAGCCCACGTGCGACCCGTTCGCGTCGTTGGTGCCGAAGTTGATGATGCACAGGTCGGGCTTGTAGTGGGCCACGCCGTTGCGAAGCACGGGCGGCAACTTGGTGTCGTAGGTATCGTTCCAACTGTTGCCCTTCTTGCGCCAGTCGTTCGGCTCGGTGAACGTCTCGGGGCACCGCCGCCACGCATCGGGCGAGGCCGCGCCGCCCTTGCCCATGTTCACCAGGCGAATCTTCTTCGAGGCGTCGTACTCCACGCGGCCGTCGCGGTAGGCGGTGCGGTCCAGTTCGATCACGCGGCCGGCGGCCTCCAGCGCTTTGATGTCGCCGTCGTCGGGCCAGCCCGGCGGCTCGCGGTGCGAGATGGTGCTGACCTCGTTGCCGAACTCCTTCTCGAGGTAGCGCTTCATCGCGCCCGGGTTGCCGTTGTCGAAGGCGCTCAGGCCGTCGGCCTCGCGCGATCCGCCGCGGAAACCCTTGGCGTTCTCGGTCACCGAGTCGCCGATCAGGCAGATCGTCACCGGCTCGCCGGCCCGCAGCTTGGCCAGCACCTTGTCCACCGGCACGACCGGCAGCGACGACCCCTCGGCCACCAGCCCGGCGTACCAGAACGTGCCGTCGCCCGGGGC
>JAFGPY010000142.1 GCA_016935955.1 Planctomycetota bacterium | reverse complement strand
TGACCATGACCGAACGGGAGAACGCCTGAGCCACCGTCATGAGAGACGACCCGGAAAGGAATTTACAGAAAGAAAGTTGCTCGGCCAGTGGTGGGAGCGTAAGGCCAATGAGTACGCTGAAATCACAGTTGCACTTCATGATCTTAGAAGAGGCATTCAGAGCGATATCAATGATATCACAGGTGAATCGGTAGCCTTCGGCAAGGAGGTGAGGAAGGAATGGAATAGACGTCGGACGGCTGCATATGATAGGGTCGCACGGGCTGCTGACACAAGCATGCTCTTTCTGTGCGACAAAGCCCAACGAGCATTGGCGGCTTTCGCCGCTGACTGGGAGGCGGCAGGGGTTGCCGAGAACGAGGGACCAACAATGAACGACTACATGCAGGCTCTCTACAAGAAACAACAGGCCGTCGAGGCATGCCTGAAGAAACTCTCGACCATCGCCAAGAAGGAGCTTCGCATCAAGTAGTACCATGGTTACTTCAATGCGTTTGCTGCTATCGCCGCGTAGAATACGGTGGTATGGGGCGGATCGAACCGCCAGCCACAGGACCGCTTCAGGAGAGGAGAGCACACCATGGGCGTTGTCGATGACATTGTAACTCTCGCCAAGCATGCCTACGATGTCGCGGGCAGGATCAAGAATGCCGAGATCCAAGGGACTATTGCTGATCTGATGCTCAAGATTTCCGACCTGAAACTTGAGTTGGTGGACCTGCGCGAAGAGAATCTCAACCTCAGACACGAGAAGGATCAGCTGCAGGCGAGGAAGGACATACGCACGAAGCTTGTGCTTAGAGACAGGGCATACTATCTGACCGAACCGATTGGGGGATACAGTGAGGGCCCCTTCTGCCCAAGGTGCATGGATGCGGAGGGAGTCCTCATCACGCTGACCGTATATAGGCACCAAGACGGAAGCACACCCATGGTCTGCCCCAAATGTGATTGCCGTTTGTGAAGACAGCATGATGTTGACCTTCACTGCCCGCCCTTTCGGGTCGCCTTCCGGCCCGTGAACCCTTTCGACCGTTTCACGATGACGTCGCACTTGTCTCATGCCGACGATCACGAGCACTCACTACTCCTTGCGCTTGTTGGTTGCGTAGCGACCTTGGCGTCGTCTGCCGGCGGGAAAGATTGGAGCGCTGGGGTCGGATTCACACCGCCCTCTCCGGCCTGGGTAGCCGGCACATCGGTCTCTATGCTTCCAGCGCGTCGCTTACCTTTGTACATCGACAATCCCTGCCGTTCGATTTCGGAATAAGGCAGAACAGGAACGGTCAATCTTGCCCTGGCTTCAGGATCCAGGAAGTAGACGTAGCGCAACATGCCGCCGGGGACGACTTCGCCTCCGAACCGCCGGGCGTATTCGTCCATCGTGAGGTTGCGTCCCTTCGTCAAGCCCAGAACGTAGCGAGACACGGCACTGCTCTTGTCTTGCACCGTTAGCCGATGGCAGACCGGGGCGCCGTGCAGCGCGGCCAGCTTCGGCGGAAGCCGCCACAACTGCCCACGCGAGATGCCCGTCAACAGGAATCCCACCGCCCGATAGATTGTCCCGTCGCCGCACTGACAGGCATCGGCGAAGCTGACTACCCAGGACAAGTGCGGGTATTGCTTCCGCATCCAACGCAGGGCGTAGCCCAGCGCCCGACTTTCGCTGTTGCGGGGGAGCCAGTCGGCGAAGGCCATGCGGTTGAGTTCGATGAACTCGTTCCAACGTGTTCCCGTCACAAGCCCGACGAGAGCACGCTTGCACATCGAGGGCCCGAAACTCATCACCCCGCCACAGCGGCCGCGAAGGAAGACCCCCAGATGCACCTGCGAGTTGTTCACCCACGTGCGCGAGTAGTGGTTGGCTGCCGTGATACGCCTGGCGTCAGCCGAGGCAATGGGCTTGACCAACAGGTCCTTAGCGCTGGACAAGGTAAGCCTCCGCGATTCGGGTCAAGGCCGTTCCGTTGATGTTGCCGCTGTCGGGCAGCGGTTTGGCGTCCTTCGCCCGTTGCAGGGCCTCGCGAACCGTCTCGGCCTGGTCGCTCGAGAGCGAGAAGCTCATCGTCTCAATGGGGGCCTTGTCGCCCGTGGGCAGCACCGGCGCCTCCACTTCTTCGACCGGCGACAGCAGGCGGGCCAGCTCGTCAGGATCAAAGCCAAGGTGCGAGAGGTCGATGCCGTCGGCTTCCAGACCTTCGAGTTCGATCGGCAGCAGCTCGAGGTCCCACTCGGCCAACTCGTTCGTCTGGTTGTCGGCAATACGGTACGCCCGGGCCTTCTCGGGCGAGAGGTCGCGGGCGACGTGGACCGGCACCTTCGTCAGGCCCAGCTGCTTCGCGGCCTTCCATCGCGTATGGCCAACGATGATCACGCCGGCTTCGTCCACCACGATCGGCTGCCGGAAGCCGAACTCGCGAAGACTCGCCGCCACGGCCTCAATCGCCTGGTCGTTCTGCCTTGGGTTCTGCTCGTATGGCCGCATGTCGTCAATGCTGCGAAGCTCCACCTGCATGCTCTCCACACCTCCACGAAAGAAAGTCTGTTCTGCCCGGCGCCTGTACCCTATGCCGTCGTTTGCCTCTCGGCGTCGGTAGTACCTACGCCGATCCCGACGGCGGGCAGTCAATATCGCGTCACGTTTGCGTGTGTGGGCCACGCGTCGCACGGCTCGTGTGGTTCTTCGTTCACGTCGTCGACCGCCACACGGGCCAACGTAGGGCGTCCCGTCGGCATCAGCGCGACGTGTTGCGTCAGCCGCGGTCCGTCGTAGTCGCGGCAGTAGTGCCACTCGCCGCGACGATCCGGCGGATAGTCAACCGCCGCAACCGCACACTCGTCAGCTTGCGAGCAGTCCATGCAGCGACAGAAGACCAGCACGGTCATGTTCAGCGGGATCTCAGCGTTCAATGCAGATCTCCACACGAGGTTCGTTGGCGTCGAGTTCGATCCGTACCGGCAGGTGCGTCAGGCCAGAGTCGTCGGCCAACACACCCGCATCGACCAGGCCATCGAAGGCCGGCTTCAGCGAGGCCAGCAGGTTGTCCCGGTCACGACGTCGATTGCTGGTGAAGTGGAACGTCGCCTGTGCCTTGGCTTCGGCCCAACCGGGCCTGACGTTCTGCGACCGTGCCTCGGCCCAGGCCCACAGGCGATACTTGCGAACTGCCCGGGCCTTGGCCATGTGATGTGGTCTGGCGTTGGGCGACAGCTCGCGAGGCGGCAACGGCAGCACGAAAACAAGAGTTTTCGGCTCGCCCGGAAAAACCTTTGTTTCCGCCTCTCCCTTAAGGTTACTAAGCATTCGTACCCTTCCCCTGATAGAGTAGTTACTCTTCTCTTCTCTAGTCACGGTGCTGTCACGTTTCTGTCACGCAAGGAGCGTGACATCAGCGTGACGCCTCCCGCGACCTCTGGGCCTGCTTGCGGTTCATGGCCAGAGCACGCTTCTTGGCCGATGTTCCGTTGTGCCGGTCGTGATTCGGGATCAGCAACCCGCGTTCGTCTTCCACGAGCCACCCGGCCAGCTTCATGGCCTCGGAGAAGCCTTCGACGCCGACGATCTCGTCCAAGTCGCCACCGGTCATGTTCGGCAGGTTGCCGTCGGCGGTGTTGGAATCGGCCCATCCCCAGAAACGGACGCACAGCCCGACGACGTGCTCGCGGACGAGCCCGAGCTGCCGGGCCACGATCACGATCTCGCGTTGCTCGTGGATGTTCGTCCGCACCTTGATCCAGTCCCCGGCCATTCAGTTGGCCTCCTCCATCGCAGCAACGTGGTTCATCAAGGCACCGCAGATCGGCAACGGATCCTCGATGACCTCGTATTCGGTACACTCGACGCCCAAATCGGCCGCGTAGCGGACCACTTCGTCGGCGCGCAGCCGCAGGGCGACCGCGCAGGCAGCGTGCAGAGCCCTGTCGCGGTCCATCACTCGCTGAACGACAGGGCTGCGGAGCAGGTGCCCGGGCAGTCCGGCATACCGGGCCACACGCTGCGACGCCCTGGCGGTCCAGAAGACCAGCGCCCCGATGGGCCGATCCACGTTGGCGTCCGGACTGATCTCGGTCACGTCGTCGGTCTCCAGTACTTGGCGTTGCCTACGGCCGCCCGGATCGTGACAGCCGTTGCCCCGGCGGCGATCCACTGTCGGGCATCCTTGCCCATGGTCGGGCGGATGATCTTCACGGTTCGTGCCTTGCCGAACAGTCCGGCGGCCAGCCGCTCGGCGCCCTCCTGGCCTGGGTACCATATCGAGCCGTCGGGCCGCGTCTTGGGCTCATCGCGATCGGCGATGATCACGACGTCGCGTCCGCGGGCAAGCGGCATAACCAGGTCGTGGCCGCCGGAGCAACTCGGCCGGCCAACAGCGTATAGACCGACGTCGAGCAACGCGGCCGCGTCGGTCGGTCCTTCGCAGAAGAGCATGTGGTTGGCCAGGTCGGGCGGCTGGCCGTCTGGAATGAACAGGCCCTGGCGGCTGCCCGTCACGGCCCACTTGTAGCCGTCCTCGCGACGCAGGCGGATGCCGACAACCTCGCCCTCAGGCGACCGCATCGGGAACGCCCACGCACGATGCACGGCCGCCCAGGTCGCACCGAGCCGCCGCAGACTCGCCGTACTCAGGCCCAGCATCACGGCGAACTGTTCAAGCCGCGCGTCGCTCGTGTCGGCCAGGTAGCGGCGGTGCAAGCGGTCGAAGTCCGGACGCGGCGGGTCGGCGTCATGCGGGTTTCTCCTGGCCTCGCGTTCGACGACATAGGATGTCGCGTCTGTCAACCGGTGCAGCCAGCCGCCGTTGCGAACGGGCCGATCGGATTCGACCCGCATGCAGACCGCAGCCGTGCCGTCGCTCGAGACGCCGCACCAATCGCCGCGGCCGCACACGGGGCACGGCCTTCGGCGATTGACGCGCAGCCAAGTTGTCTTCGCAGTTCGTTCCACGGTCCACACTGAGCCAGGTTCTCGTCAGAATGGGAATGCAGAGTCATGTCCCGTCCGGGGGGCTGGCCAATCAGCCGTATGTGCCGGGCGTCTGGTCCGGTGCTTCCGTCCGGCCCTGTTCGCCGTACTCCGTCTTAGCCGCGGTTCGGGCCCCACAGCCGCTTCGTAGCAGAAGTTCGATGAACCGCAGCACTTCAACACCGCTGTCGAGCGCCACGGCAAGGACGATTACGTGAAAGGCGATGATGCCGGTTGTCATGCTCTTGTTATCAGCTCCTGTGGCAGTTAGAATTCTTGGTATGTGTCCACCAGCAATGGGAGACGAAGCTATGGCCAAGACGCAGAATGAGGCGAAGACGGAAGCCGAGATAACTCAGGATGGCAAGGAGGAATCGAAGGGATTGTGTTTTGTCCTGATGCCCTTCGACGATGTCTTCAACATCTACTACACGGAGATCATCTGCCCTGCCGTCAAAGCGGCTGGACTGACGCCCAAGCGGGCGGATAGCCTCTTTCGCTCCAGCGGTATCATGAACGATATCTGGCAGTGGATTCGGGACGCCAAGGTGCTTCTGGCTGTTCTGACAGACCGTAACCCGAACGTGTTCTATGAACTGGGCCTTGCACATGCCATTGGCAAGTCGGTCATCCTTGTTTCGAAGACGATGGATGATGTACCGTTCGACCTTCGGTCGTATCGCGTCCAACTTTACGAACCACTGCTGCCAAAATGGGATGTAGACTTTCAGGATCGTATCACAAAGGGACTGACGGAGACGCTGGACAACCCTGCTGCTGCGGTTCCAAGCATGTTCGCCAAGATCGTTCCGAGCGAGGCACCAGAGAGAACTGAAATCGATATCCGTCTTGAGGAGATCGAGAACCGCCTCGAACAAGTAGGTGCTCCCCGAGGGGGCGACTTGCTTGGGCCGTTGGAGCTTTGCAGGCTTCTCCGTGCCAACGGGGCACCTCCAGAGATGGTCTCTGAAATAGTACAGAAGAATCTTTCTTACATCTTGGACCATTACCGTTGCCGTGGCATTTCCTAGAATCTCGCCTACTTGCTGCCCCATAGTCCTTCATCCTAGATAGCTCATTCCGCCGCTGCATTCTCGTCGAGCTCGACGACCCGATCACGAATTGCCTTTCGCCGCCAGTCGCCCTTGCAGACCTTGACCGTCTCGACCAGGAACGCCGCGTCGGTGCACCGAGCAATGGCCGGCAAGGCCTCGTCCTTTTTGCCACTCTTGATGGCAATCTTCATTCGCTCATGACGGTCGCCGGGTGTGGTGCAACCGATCGAGCAACCCGCACAGTCGCGGTTGCAGAGCGGGTCCGTTCCGGCCGCCGCCGGCGCGGCCACGTCCCGGAAGTCAGCCTCCTGTGGCCGCGGCGGCATCTGGACGTGCCAACTGTGGCAGAGGGTTTCCATGAAGCCGATCAGCTCGACCGTGTCTTTGTCCAGCGGCACGTTCTGAACCTTCGTCTGGTAGTCGCTGACGTGCGGGCTCATGTAGTCCTCGAAGAGGTTCATGTTGGACCAGATCCGGCTGAGCACCGGTCCGGGAAGCGGCTGCTCCGGCGTGGCGGCCACGTCTTGCCAGGGCGGCACTTCGGCTGCTGACTTCTTGGAGCCGCCGCGCTGGAGCCAGACCTCCGTCTCCAATCGGCTGGCCACGTAGAGAACGATGCCGGCCGAGTTCGGCGGCGCGTCGGCCTGCAGACGATCGGCAATGGCACCGCAGAGGGCCTTGCCCCAACCCCACAAGGCCACGGCGTACTTCTCGGCGGGCGTCGAGGGGAAAGCCTTCTTCATCGCCTCGATCTTGGTCTTGCGGGAGCGCTGTTCCTGCTCCCACGATCCGCCGCGAGCGACCTGCTTCTTGTGCTTCTCGACGCACTTCGCACAGACCTTCTCGCTCGTCAGTGCGCTCTTGGCCAGCTTCTCGTCCTTGCTCAGCACGCGGCTGCACGACGGGCAGACCGTCAGACCGGCTTTCTTGGCCTTGGCGATCTTCTTGGCCTGCTCGCGTTTGGCCTCCTTGCGCTTCTTGTCGAGGTCCTTCTCCCGCTGCTTGGCCTTCTTGTCGTAGCACGGCGGGTTGCCGCAGAATCCCTTGCGGCCGCTGTGCCTCGGGTGGACACCGGCGAAGAGCATCGGACCGTTGCTGCGGGATTCGCTGTTGTGCGGACATCCGTCACACGGCGGGCAACCGGCGTACCCGGCATCCATGGGCCAGCCGCCCGCGGCGAGGCCTCGCAGGTGGAGGGCGATCTCGTCGCGCAGCGTCCGCGTCGGCTTGACGTAGTCGCGAGGGGCGTCCTCTTTCTCGTTCCAGGCCTCGTCGTGCACCCACTGGTCCTTGACCAGTTGCATGCTGACCGCCCGGCCGGCCAGGTCGATCTGCCCCTTCTCGTCGCCGACGATGGTCAACAGTTCGGCCTGCTTCAGCGGCAAGCGCCCCGAGGCCACGAGCCGGCGAACCGGCTCGCACAGCCTGAGCAGATCCAGGTGCTTGCGGACGTAGTCGTCGCTCTTGTGAATCTGCTTGGCGATCTCCATCACCGTCATACCGGCATCGGCGGCACGGCCCAGCTCGAGGGCGACGTCGATGTGGTTCAGGTCCTCTCGTTCGAGGTTCTCGGTCAGCTGCATCCTGGCCACCAACGTGTCCGGCAGACGGTCGTAGACCATCGCCTTGACGTGAACTTCGCCCGCGGTGCCGGCGGCCGCCAGACGGCGGTGCCCGGCGATCATGCGGAACGTCTTGCCGACGCGGTGAACGATGACCGGCTCCAGCAGGCCCAGCTCCCGGATCGACTCCGACAACTGCGCCAGCGCCACCTCGTCCATGCTGGTACGGATGTTGCTGCCGACCTCGATGGCGTCGATCGGCACCATCACCAGTTCCGCCCGCGGCGGAGCGACTGTCTGTTCCACCAACCCGTCACTCATGATTCGTTCCTTTCGTTGCTAGTACACGGTGACCTCTTCAGCCCGCGCCTGCTGCGGCACGTCCACCGGTCGCCAGTGGTTGCGGGCGAGTGCATCGATGATTCCCTTGGCCTCGCTGAAGGACACGTCGGTCCGGTAGCCGTAGCGTGCCAGCAGACGGGCCTGCTTGTAGGTGCATTGGTCCTTCTTGCGGCGGCCGATCACGGCGTCGATGAGCCGCGAGGCCTCGCGCCTGTTGATGCCTTCGGTGGGCACGCCCATGCGTTCGAGCAGATCGATCTGCTTGTCGCTGGCCGGCTCGCCGGTATCCCAGCCGCGAACACGCGGCGGCGCGATCTGCAGCACGTCGAACGGGTTGACCAGGTCGACCTTGTAGCTGGCCCGCATGCGAAGGGCTGCCCGGCGGGCCCGAATCCTCTCTTCCTCAATGTCCCGCTCTGCTTGGACCAGTGCCTCGGTCATGTCCACCGGGCGGCCGCTCTTCTCGGCCGCCTGCCTAGCCCGCTCGATCACGACGTCGTCGTAGTTGCCGCCCAGGATGTCGGCCGTGGTCATCAGCTTGTGGCGTCCGCTGTTGCCCACGAAGTCGACGATTTCGCAGGACGGCTTGCCGCTCTCGGCAATGAGCCGCCGACGGTCGGCCGGGTCGGCATAATCGTTTAGCGCCCGGGCGATGGCCTCGGCCGGGCGCATGCCCCTGCCGGCCATCTGGGCATAGAGGGCTCGGCTCTTGGTCGGTCTGGCCATCACCACGACCGCAATGCCCGGCTCGTCGAATCCCTCGGTGGCCACGCCGACGTTGACGAGCACCTGGAACCGCCCGGCCGAGTAGTCGCGGAGCAGCTCGCGGCGCTCTTCCTTCGGTGTGCCGCCGTGCACCCAGCGGGCCATGTCTGCACGGTGGCGGTTGAAGATCTCCGTCATCCGCTCGGCATGGGCCAGGCTGGCGGCAAAGACCAGCGTCCGCCGGTCGCCGATCAGCTCCAGCGTCGGCGAGGCGATGCCGTGCAGTGATTCCTCGTACTCCATCACTCGGGCCAGATCGGCGCCATTCAGGTCGCCCGCCGTCGTCCGCACACTGGAGTAGTCGAGCCCGTCAACCGTGACGGCCCGCTGCATGACCGGCACAAGCCAACCGTCGGCGATGGCGTCGGTGATCTCGTAGTCGAATGCCACGCTCTGGAAGACTTGCCCGAGGGCGGCCTCGTCAGCGCGGTCGGGCGTGGCCGTGACGCCCAGGACTCTCAGCTCCGGGTTGCGGCAGTAGTAGTCCAGGACGCGACGGTAGGTCGGTGCCGTGGCATGGTGGGCTTCGTCGACGACGAGCAGTGAGAACTCGGACGGATCGAACCGCGTCATGCGTCCGTTGCCGTTCTCGCCGGCACATTGTGTCTGGATCGAACTGATAACCACCGATGGCCGATCGAACAGGCCTCTGGCCTCCGGCGGCCCGGCCCGCATCTCGGCCATCTCGATTTCGGGCTGCTGCCCTGTCACCGCGGCGATCTTCCGGGCCGCCTGGAAGATCAGCTCCTCGCGGTGGGCCAGAACCATGGCCCGGCCCCCTGTCTGCTTGGCGATGACGTGGGCGAAGGTTACGGTTTTGCCGGTACCCGTGGGCTGCACGATGAGCGTGGCCTGATGAGTACGCCACTCGTCGAAGACAGCCTCGACGGCCTTGTTCTGGTACGGCCTCAAACGCACTGATCATCCTCCACGGAATGCGACCGTGTCTCTACACCCTGCATCCTGCTATCCGCCTGCCGCTCAAGCAACCGACCTCGTTACAGTCTGTAATCAACTTCTTTCACCGACCGTCCTCCATCAGGCGCACGGCATACTCAAACTCGGGGCTTGGCTCGTCGTAGTCCGATGGCCTGTACCTGCGTCGACGGGGCGGCGGCGGATCGCAACGCACACACCAAACGTCGTGGCCCAAGTCCGCACTGGAAGCACGGATTGGCTCGCCGCACCCGGCGCAGAAGGCCCGGAAGAACTGGCTGTCGATGATTCGTTCGCCCGATTGCTCGTGCATAGTGTGCGTTGCTCCGTTGGCGATGTCTGAGGTCGTTCCTAGGACCGTGAGGAGTCGAAGATCTCCCGCAGCCGCTCGTATTCCCGCACTGCCTCGCGGATGTCGTGCGTCGTCGTCGCCCGATTGGCCGCAAACTCGTTGGCAGCCCGCTTGATCTCCTCGTCCGCGTCTTCCAGGAGCCGCTTGATCGACTCGCGCTTGACCGTGAGAGTGACCGTTTTGCTCTCTCGTGCCTTCTTTCCTCGTGGCATGGTTGTTCCCCTGACTAGCTGTTGTGAGTGGCTGCGGGCGTCTTCATGTCCGCAGGCGCTTGTTCGTAAACAAACTGGCCAACCCAGCCGCGGTCACCGCAAGCCCGGCAACCATCGCCCCCGCAGTACGGGCAGACGGCATAGGGCTGGACGGCCCGCAGGGCCCGGTAGGCGTTGGTCATGTCAGCCTGGAATGCCGAGACGTTCAGGGCGGCAAACAACTCGTCTCCTTGGCCGGCCGCAGCCAAGGCGAACGTCTTGATCTGGCTGATGTCGCTCATCAGCTGCGTGATTTCGTCGCGACGGCGGAACGCCTCGCGGATGCCATCGGCCTTGTCACAGTTCAGCGTCCCCAGGTCGCGTCCTGTCTGATCGGTCAAGGGCGTGGTGCCGCTGCTCGGGCCGGACGAGTCCCGAACCACGCCCCCCGCGTCCGCGCTACCGCCCGCGGCGGTTGCCGCCTGTCCGTTTGATGACAGGTCCAGCGGGATCTCGTTGTCGCCGCGCGTGTCCTCGTCAAAGTAGGATGTGGCACTACGTTGTGGTGCCGGGTACGTCTTGCCGTCAACGCCAACTCTGTGGCCAGGTTGCTCAATTTGAGCAACCTGCTTGCGGTGGGCTATCACTGTATTCCGACTCACGCCGACATGCTGTGCGATGACTCCGTCGCTCTTCATCGGCCAGTGCTTCAGCGCCATGTCGACGGCCTTCTTCTTGTCGGCCATGGTCATACGCAGGCCGTTGTTGCGATTGGCCGTCAGTGCATCCCACAGTGCGTCTTTGCGCGTGCCCTTCTTGACGATGGCCGAGATCTTCGCCCCGCCGGTCTTGCGCGTCGCGTGGTAGCGGTGGAATCCGTCGCTCAGCCAGTAGTCGCTGCCGTCAAAGAACACGTCGATGGCCCGGAACGCATCACCATCCTGCATCCGTTCGGCGTACTCATCGACGACGTCTTGGTTTAGGTGAACACGGACCTGTGTCTGTCCGTCGATCCTGATCCTGTCGATGTCCAGCATCGTCGGCCTACCCACAAACGATCTCCTCTCGTGCCTTCTTCATCGCGGCTTGTCTGATCTGCGAAACACGTCGGGGTGTTACGCTCATGCGCTCGGCAATCTGCTTGGCCGTCAGACCCCGGGCGTACGCCATGTCCAGCACGGCCCGTTGCCTGTCCGTCAGCCCGCTCAGTGCCTTCCCGAGTTCGTCGAGGACCTCGGCGTGCCGATCGGGTGGCGCAACTCGATCGTCGGGCAGCGTATGGACGTGACCGTTGTCATCCTGGAGCATGGCGTCGAGGCTGACATGCCGGCCGACACGGCTCTGCTGCCGAACCGCCATGTAGATCGCCTGGCCGATGAACAGGGCGAACGTCACGCCACGACCGGGGTCGAATCGCCCGGCAGCCCGCATGCCGGCCAGCCACGCCACGCCCAGGTACTCGCCTGGTCCGGCGGCGAGTCGTCGTTCCCAGCGGCTTGAGATTGCCTGCGCCAGAGTCACCACCTGATCTCGTTGCTGTCTGTTCATGCACGGTCCTACCGCAGTCGGCTCTGGTCCCTGTCGTACCGGCAGGCCTCACGGTCCTGTTCCGCCTTCTCGAAGCGGTCCATGCCGTACCGTTGCTCGAACTCCAGTTGTTCGCGCCTGATTCTGTTGCCGTCGGCGATGCGGCTTGCTTCGCTTGGTGTGTCGGACATGGGTCGTGTCCTTTCGTGGTGTGTGTTGTCAGAACGGGATCGTTTCGTCCGCGGGCGGTTCGGTCGCGGCTGCAGCCTCCCGGCGAATCGGCGTGATCGTCGAGTAGCCTTTCTGATCCCAGGCGACGTCGGCCCGGATCCTGCGGCCTACGAGGTTCTTCATAGCGAACTGTTCCTCGGCGAAGTTCTGCGGCTTGACGCCCTCGGCCGTCATCCGCTGGAGGTTCGCTCCGGCCGCGCTCATCAACTTGGCCAGTGTCCATCCGGCCTTGTCGCTGAGGGTGTACATCTGCGAGGCCTCGCGGCCCTGGGGGTCGGCGAAGACCAGCATGATCTGCGGGTCTCCATCGCGGGTTCTGAACAGGCCCTGCCTGTTGCCGAAGACCACCCGCACAATCTCCAAGTCATGCTGTCCGGTGGGAATCTTCTCGGCCCGCTCGCTGCCTTCGCGGTCAGCGTTCTCCTGCCAGTTGTAGTTGCTGCTGGTCATGGTTATGCTTCTCCTTTCACCTTGTCCTCGATGCGGCGGACGATGGCGTCCACCTGGGTCTGTGTCAGGTCGGCCAGCGCCGTGACCTTGAAGTGGCGGCACCAGGCCTCGGCCTGGTCGGCCGTGATTCCGTGTTCGTCGATCAGTCTTTGGAGGTCTGTCAGGTCAGGGCCAGCTGCGGGCGGTTGCGACGGGGCGACAGGCTCGGCGCCGTCGGCCAGCCATTCGGCCAAAGCCTTGCCGAAATCCTCGCCCGGCTTCTCGATGGTCTTGTCCTGAAACTTGCCGGTGCGGTCCTTGATGACCTCGGCGACGTGCTCGGTCGACAGCTCAAGCAGCATGTCGAACTCGTACTCGATGCCTTTGCCCTGCTCGGGGTCGAGGCCCTTGCGGACTGGTTTAACCCGACCGTTCTGCGTGGTTTCGGTGTCCCAGTGCGTTCGCACGCGCATCGTGGCCACAACGTGTCCTGGGAACGACAACAGGGCCTTGATGAACCGCTTCTGCTTGGGCGTACCTTCGCTCCACGCTGCCCAGTAATTGCCGCCGAACTTGGCCGATCGACTGAGCCGCTGGACCTCGTCCTTCAGTTCGTCCCACGTGTGTGTCATCGAGTCGATGATCACCACGTCGTAATCCTTGGCGGCAACGAGGCACTCGATCATCTGGTCGATACCCGCGTTGTCGTCGAGACGGACAGTATCGAACTCGAAGCGATCGGCATACTTGGCGGCCGATCCGAACTCGGTGTCGATCAGGGCCACGCGTCCTTGTTGGCCTGCGAGGCCGCGGGCAATGCGCAATGCGCTGTAGGTCTTGCCGCTCCCGCTCGGGCCAAACAGCGCCGCCCGCAGCTTGGACTTGTGCTTGGTGGCTTTCTGAAACTGGATCATCTTCCGCTCCTTTCGTGCTTCTCGATCTGCTCGATGCTTGTGCCGTCCCACCACTCGCCGAAGGCGACGAGGAACCCGTTGAATGCGTCAACTGCTGCGCCGATTGCCATGGTGAGCCAACCGGGCTGCTTCCTGGTCGGCAGGGCCGACTGCGAGCGGAGTTCAACCGTGTCGGTGGTCGGGTCTTGACCTTCCGGTGTGCTGCGACGCGCCCAGTGGTAATTGCAGTGGCGGCACCGCAGGTGTGTCTCGTCGCTTTCCGTTCGGATGACTGCCCACCGCATCCGGCACCTCGGGCAAGGCTCCTTGTGTGTGATGGCGATTGTGGTCATGCGTTGCCCCCGTCTGTGAAGATCACATTTGCCTCTTGCTGAAGCATCGCTAACGCTATATCTTCCAGAAGGACCGTATGCGGGATTCGCCCCTCACCCATCAGGCGGAGCAACTCGACGGCGCAGGAGGACCGTGTATGGACGTTCTTGGTCTTGCCGGTGGGCTTGTCGCTGGGCTCAAGAAGCTCAGCGAACTTGCGAAGAAACTCCATAACGCGGAGCTTCACGACCTCGTTGCCAACCTGACCCTCCAAGGCGCTGAGCTGAAGATGAAGCTGGCGGAACTCCAATCCGAGAACAGTGATCTTCGCAGCCGAGTTGATGACCTGGCACGCAAAGCCGACATCCGCTCCAAGGTCGAGTCTCGCGACGGCCTCTACTACCTGACCCAGCGCATCGAGGGCTACGGCAAAGGCCCGTTCTGCCCGACTTGCCTGGACCAAGACGGTCAGCTTATCAGTCTTCAGAAGGTCTTCCGAAACAGTTGGTCGTCCTCGCAGGGGGCCACCAAAGCACACGCCGGATGGCGATGTGGCCGCTGCGGCAACAAGTGCTCTCAATAGTCGGACCTGTTTGCTCATCAATGTCCTCTCCGCCTTATGCGTTGCCCCCGATCGTTTCCTGCTCATCGAGCCAGGCTTTCAGATCCTCGACGCGATAGCGGATACATCGCGCCGAGTAGCGAATCATCCTGGGCCCGCGTCCCTCCGTCGCCCAGCAGGCGAGTGTCTGTGGTCTGACGGACAGGTATTGGGCCGCTTCCTTGCGGCTCAGAAGCTGAGGCCAATCTCGAATGCTTGTCATGTGCCGGTCCTCGAAATGTGTGGGGGCGGAACGAGCCGGACTCTCACCGGCCTCGTCCGCCCCCGAGTTGTCCGTGCGGCAAATCGGGAGAACCGGCCAAGGGGTCCGATTTGACCGCCACGGTTCTGCGTGTCATAATGCCTTGGAAATTGGCCGGTCCCATGTGCATGGTGGCCACAGTAACGGCCATGTATGGCGTATACAACTACAAAAGATGGCGTTGGGCCTTAGCGAACGGCATGGTTACGCGTTAGCCTTTGTGCACCTTGTAGTTGCGGCCGGAAAAAAGTTTGACAATTTTCG
Source organism: Planctomycetota bacterium (assembly GCA_016935955.1). Next base: position 1,815 of record JAFGPY010000142.1, on the reverse strand, counting down.
CCGATTTGTGGACCATACTTGAATGACCGGCCAGATTGATGGAGACAAGCTGCGGCGCATTCTCCGCCAGCGAAAGAAGAGCGGGGAGGATATCGCCAAGCAGGCAGGGATCAGCCGTTCCGCATTCAGCCGGATTCTCAACGGCAAGGCGGTAGCGCGCCGAAAGAATGCCGAACGGATCGCGGCCGCCTTGGGCGTGCCGTTAAGTGAACTTGCCCCGGATGAGGACAACCCGCGGACGGCCCAGGAGAGTGAACTCCTGCGCGCCTTTCGCAAGCTGGACGAGATCGGACGGTCTAGGGTGCTGGCCTTGGCGGCGGACTTGGCCGGTGTATCCGGAGGTGCGGCCTTTGATGCTCGCTTGGCGGAAGAGCTGCAACGGCCGCCGGATCGCGCTCGAGCGCCCGCAGCATCGCGTCGACGTAAGAAGCGGGCAGGCGCCTAAGCCAAGCGGCCAGAAGCATCAATCTCACATTCGTCTCGTTGTTCGGCAGGGAACTGCTGGGAAGCATAACAACACCCGCACACGCACCAGTCGGGCTGCTCCGATGTGGAGCCATTCGCCGGTGAAGGGCCTTGAAGCACCGACGTGCATGTTAGCGAGAAATTAGGGTCTGTCAAGAGGTGCCTCTCTGTTTTCTGCACATAAGGCGAGATAGAGATTACGGTGTCGTCTTGTCGGAGGTGACCCATGGGGCAGCGTGACGGTGTGCGATTCTGCGATGCCTGCGGCAGAACGATGGCCGCCGACGAACGGCTGGTGCAGGCAGGTCAAGCCTGGGTGTGTAGCGAGTGTGCTTCTGACCGGGTTGCTGTTGCCAGCCCAGCTGAGGCAATGGTGGCACAGATGAACACGCCGCCGCGACCACGTGGGCAGACGGTGCACGTCCACACACACCAGGCGAAGAGCGTCAACGGCCTTGGCGTTGCCGCGCTGGTTCTTGGCATCCTTGCAGCGATTGTCTGCTGGATTCCGCTCGTCAACCTGGTAAGCATTCCCTTGGCCGGCATCGGCTTGCTGCTGGCTGTCATTGGCTTCCTGATCGCACTGACGGGACGCAAGAGCGGCGTCGGCATGCCTGTCTCAGGGGCAATCGTCTGCATCGTGGCCATTCTCGTGCCGATCTTGATGCTCGTGGGTGTCATCGGAGTCGCCGGCGCCGGGGCCGCAGCCATCGAAGAGGCGAACCGCAAGGCAGCCATCGAGATGAAGCGGCAGGCCGAGGCCCGAGCCAGGAATGCGGCGGCGAACGAAGAGCCGACATTCTTCGGGGTCCCGGCAACGACCGGCAAGACACAACCGCCCCCGGCGGTTCCGCAGGTTGATCCGTCTCAGCAATCCAGCACGCAGACAGAGAGTATCACAGAGTCACCGCCCCCTGGGATCCCACTGGCAGTTGAGAAACCAGATGAGGCGATCGAACGCACGCCGGCAGTCACGACGGAAGCGAAGGACCCTAAGAAGGCCCTGGCGGAGTTCATCGAGCAGAACCGCAAGCTCGCAGAGGTGGCGAAGATCAAAGACATGATTCGCATGTACGAATCCAACAAGGCAACGCAAGGTGTTGCAGATATTCTAGCCGCCGAACGAAAGAAGCTCGAAGGTCTTCCCACATTCACGGACGACGAGATCGAGCAATACAAGGCTCGACGGAAGGAACTTGAGGAAGCAGCTCGTGCAGGAAAGTAGTCGCCCGAATGGCATCCTGCCGTAGCGCTAGCGTAGCGCCGAGTGCTAAGCGAGGTGTTCCGACAGCAAAGAAAAAAGGCCCGTAAGGCATTGCCTCACAGGCCTTTGCATTTGGTCGGGGCGAC
>JAFGPY010000141.1 GCA_016935955.1 Planctomycetota bacterium | reverse complement strand
CGACAAGCTGAAGTCGGACGGCGAGAGCCTCGTCTCGTCGGTGCCCAGTCGCAAGAAAGGCCGCAACCCCAAGGACGAGACGGCCCTGCTCATCAGCGAGTTCGGGGCTTTCGAGAATCCACCGGACTACGAGAAGGTGCTGTCGACCTACACGCCGGCCGAGCGGAAGCTGGGCCTCGAGGACTATGCCCAGCACAAGCGCTACTACGATTCGCTGAAAGAGCAGTTCAAGAAGGGCAAGCTGGCCGAGATCTTCGGATCGGTCGACAAGCTGATCCGCGCCAGCCAGGACCTCCACTGCGAGGACATCCGGGCCATCCTGTCGGCCATGCGGGCCAACCCGCGGAACTCGGGCTGGGTCTTCACGCAACTGGCCGACGCCTCGGGCGAAATCTTCGGCGCCACGGACATCTGGCGCAACCCGCGACGATGGTTCAAGGACATGGCCGCAGCCTGCCAGACGCCGCTGATTGTGCCTCACGTGACGACGCGAGTGGTCGCCCCGGGCGACCCGGTGGGAGTGAACCTGCGGATCGTCAACGAGAACACCACGGGCGTCAGCTATACGTGGAAGCTGACGGTTCGCGGCGGCGGGCGGACGGTGCTGAGCAAGAGCGGCACGGTGCGGGCCAAGGGCTGGGTCCTGGAGGTGCTGGACACGGGCCTGGCGGCGCCGAAGAAGGCCGGCCGCTACACGGTCGAGGCCGAGCTGCGTGCCGGCTCGAAGCTGCTTTCGAGCAACTATATCCGCTTCACGGTGATCGAGCCTGCGGCCGCGCCGTGCGACCGCATCGGCATGTTCAGCATCGACAACGAGCTGCGCCCCGTGCTCGAAGGCCTGGGCATCGCCCGCGTGGACAAGGGCGGCAACAACTACCGCCACAAGAACGTGCCGTGTGTCTACCTGCCGCGTCCGCACCATCACCTCGGCCTGGTCAGCGAGTACAACCAGCAGTTGCGCCGCATCGTGACCCTGGGTGGCGCCGCCCTGGTGCTCGAGGCCCAGACGCCGATGCTCTTCGACGAACTGACGCCCACGCTGATCAAGATGCAGGTGCCGATGCGGAACATGCTCTACATGCGGCCGTCGCAGATCTGGGACGGCCTGCCCAACAGCGGCGGCCTGATGGACTACGAGTTCGCCGACGTGCTGGCCGGTCGGGCCAATGCCAGCACCAGTGCCGACGACGTGGTGGCCGCGGGCGGCAAGAGCTTCTGCGGCACGCTGTGCGCCCACATGTGGACCGGGCCGGAAGTCTACCAGCACGGCTCGCTGATCAACGTCGTGCCGATCGGCCGCGGACACCTGGTGTTCTGCCAGTTCAACCTGGTCGAGCAGGCAGCCACCAATGCCGTGGCCCGGCGGATGCTGGCGAACCTGATCCGCTACACGGCGTCGCTCGTCAAGACCGGCGGCGAGAAGCTCATGCTCAGCCGCTGCATCGACAAGCTCTAAGGCCGCGACGAGCCGCGGCGCAGTGACGGCAAACGGGGGCGGGATTCGTCCCGCCCCCTTCGCTTTATCCGGAGGGAATCATGGGTGGCCCCGCGAAGCGAAGATGGAGGCTCGTCGTGAAACTGATGATCTGGGCGGTGGTTCTCGTGGGGCTGGGCGTCGGCGGATGCGGGTCGGGCAACGCCCTGCTCTACTGGCCCAACGGCCTGATCTACAACGATCCCTCGCGCGAGGGCCTGCGGCACGAGGAGGTCTTCTTCCCGAGCACCGACGGCACGAAGCTCTGCGGCTGGTTCATCCCCGCCCAACCGGGACCGGCCAAGGGCACCGTCTTCTACTGCCACGGCAACGCCCAGAACCTGACAGCCCACTACGGGTTCGTCTCGTGGCTGCCGCGCGAGAACTACAACCTCTTCCTGTTCGACTATCGTGGCTTCGGCAAGAGCGAAGGCAAACCGACACGGGAGGGAACGGTTCTCGACACGGCGGCAGCTCTGGCCTACCTGCGCAGCCGGACGGACGTCGACACCAATCGCGTCCTCGGTTTCGGACAGAGCCTGGGCGGCGCGTGTCTGCTGGCGGCACTGGGCGAAGACGATCCGCGGCACGTGCGCGGCATCGCCGTCGAGAGCACGTTCTACTCCTACCAGGAAGTGGCCCAGGCCAAACTGGCCGAGAACTGGCTGCTGTGGGCCCTGCAGTGGCCGCTGTCGAGATGGCTGGTGACCGAAGACCACAGCCCGTCACTGACACTTGACCGCATTCCGCCCGTGCCGCTGCTGGTGATTCACGGCACCGAGGACGAAATCGTGGCCTTCAGCCAAGGCAAGCGGCTCTACGAGAAGGCGGGCGAGCCCAAGCAGTTCATCGAGATTCCCGGCGGCCGCCACGTTGAGGCCGTCGGCGGATACCGCTTCGGCGACAAGTACGAACTGGAGTTGCTGAAGTTCTTCGAGGAGTGCCTATCAGACTCGGAGTAGAAAAGGGTGCCATGCTTCTGCTTGCAGAAGCATGCCGGAGTTGACCACGCGGCTGCAAGCAGCCACCCTACGTGGCTCGGCATCACCCGCGGAGTGAATCGAACGGCTACGGGCACGGCAGGCCGTGCCCCTACACCAGCATAGAGAACCGGGGTGGCATGGCTACTGCTTCTGCTGTGCGATGGCCGCCGTGTCGCGGGCGATGATCAACTCCTCGTTGGTCGGCACGACAAGGACGCGGATCGGGCTGTCGTCGGTCGTCAGGGCCACCTCTTTACCGCGAACGCCGACGTTTTTCGACGCGTCGTAGCGGATGCCGATGCCGTCCAGGTCGCGGCAGATGCGGTCGCGGACGGCGTCGCTGTTCTCGCCGATGCCGCCCGTCAGGATCACGGCGTCAGTGCGGCCCAGGACGGCCATGTACGACCCGATGTACTTGCGAATGCGATAGGCGAAGACGTCGATGGCCAGGTCGGCCTGCTTGTTGCCCCCGACCGCCGCATCGACCAGGCTCCGCATGTCGTTCGACACACCCGAGACGCCAATCAGGCCGCTGGCCTTGTTGAGCATGGCGTTGATCTCGTCGAAGCTCATGCCCTTGACGTTGGCCAGGTGGAAGATGATGGCCGGGTCCAGGTCGCCCGACCGCGTGCCCATGACCAGTCCTTCGAGCGGCGTCAGGCCCATGGACGTGTCCACGCACTTGCCGCCGCGGATCGCCGCCATGGAGCAACCGTTGCCCAGGTGGCAGGTGATGCAGTTGAAGCGGTCGAGCGGCACGCCCATGATCTCGGCGGCGCGTTCCGACACGTAGCGGTGACTGGTGCCGTGGAACCCGTAGCGGCGGATGTGGTCCTCGGCATAGAGGGCGTACGGAATGGCGTAGACGTAGGCCACCGGCGGCATGGTCTGGTGGAAGGCGGTGTCGAACACGGCCACGTGCGGCACGTCGGGCAGGAGCTTCCGGGCGGCCTCGATGCCGGTCAGGTTCGGCGGGTTGTGCAGCGGGGCCAGCGGAATGCAAGCCCGGATGGCGTCGAGCACGCTCGCGGTGATCAGCACGCTGCCGGTGAAACTCTCGGCGCCGTGGACGACGCGGTGCCCGACGGCCTCGATCTCCTCGGCCGCACGGATCGCGCCGCCGTCACCCAGCAAGGCCTCGACGATCACTTTGAAAGCGGCGCCGTGGTCGGCGATGGGCCGGGCGACTTCCTTCTTGCGACCATCGGACTGCTGCACCAGGCGGCTGCCGGCCTCGCCGATCCGCTCGACGAGCCCCTTGGCGATGACGGCCTCGGTCGCCATGCTGAACAACTGGTACTTGATGCTGCTGCTACCGGCATTGATGACCAGGACCTTCATGCACAACCATCCTTCCCGACTGGAAACAACGTCCCTGCTCATGGCACATCCCGGCAGGCAAACCGGCATTGTAAGACGCCCCCCACAGACTGGCAATGCTCAATTCTACCAGTTGACGGTACGACACCGGCAAAGGGGTGTCCTCAGTATTGCGGCCGACGAGATTTCGGCATGGCGGCGCAAAACGGCCGCCATGGCACCCCGGCTACCTGTGAGCATGAGGACAATGGCGGCTTGGTTTTCGGGCCGTTCGGCGATAGAATGCGGTCCTGCGATTCGGAGAGTCGGATGAACGCCCATACACTTTCGCTCCTGGAGTTCCAGAAGATTCAGCAGCAGATCGGCTCGCGCTGCGTCCTGGAAGCAACGCGCGCCGCCGTGGAGCGTGAACTGACGCCGACCGACAACCGTTCGACCATCGAGCGCCGCCGCGACGCCGTCAGCGAGTTGGTGGTGCTGCTGCGAAACGGCAAGGACTTCACGATCCTGCAGATGGACGACCCGTCGGAGTTCCTGCACCGGGCTCACATCGAGGACAGCCACCTGACCGGCCGCGAACTGCTCCAGGTGCTGACGCTGCTGGACAGCAGCGCGGCCGTGCGGCGGTTCACGCGGACGCACCGCGACGACGCGCCGCTGGTGGCCCAGATGGCCGAACCGCTGGTCGAACTGCCGGAGGTCCGCACCCTGCTGGCGCGGGCCATCACCGAGGACGGCGAGGTCAACGACGACGCGTCGCCCGAATTGCGCGACATTCGCCGCCGCATCCGCACGACGCGGAACCGCATCGAGAGCCGCCTGGAAACGCTCGTCCACCGGCCCGAGATTCGCGACGCCCTGGCCAGCGAGCGGCCGAGCCAGCGCGGCGGTCGGCTGGTGCTGCAACTGAAAGCCAATCAGTGGACCACCGTGGGCGGACTCGTCCACGACCGGTCGCACACCGGGCAGACGTTCTACGTCGAGCCCTCGGCGACCATCGAGCTGGGCAACGAATTGCAGAACCTTGCGGCCGAGGAGGAGACCGAGTTGCGGCGGATTCTAGTCGAGTTGACGCGGTCGCTGCGGCCGTGGCTGGACGACCTCCAGGGCTCGTTCGAGATACTGTCGCGGATCGACCTGCTGCGGGCGGCCGCACTGTTCTCGCAGTCGCGGAACATGACTCCGGCGGACATTGCCGCCGAGGGCGCTCCGATGGAGATCATCGAGGCCCGCCACCCGATACTGGAGTTGGCCTTGGCCGCCGAGGGTCGCCAGGGCGACCTCGTGCCCCTGACGCTGCGGCTGCCGTCCGACGTGCGGGCCCTGGCCGTCACGGGCAGCAACACGGGCGGCAAGACCGTGGCCCTGAAGACGATCGGGCTGCTGGCGGTGATGGCCCAGGCGGGGCTGCACGTGCCGGCCCAGCGGGCCAGCCTGCCGATCTTCGACCGCGTGCTGGTGGACATCGGCGACGAGCAGTCGATCGAGCAGTCGCTGTCGACCTTTTCCAGTCACATGTCGCAGATCATCAGCGTGCTGCGGCAGGCGACGGAGCGGTCGCTCGTGCTGCTGGACGAACTGGGCAGCGGCACCGATCCGGCCGAGGGTGGGGCGCTGGCCTGTTCGGTGCTTCAGGTGCTGGCCGAGCGGCGGGCCACGACCCTCGTCACGACGCACCTGCGCGAAGTGAAGATTTTCTGCCACGATCACGACGAGATGCAGAACGCCGCGATGGAGTTTAACACCGAGAGCCTGCGGCCGACGTACCGCCTGGTGCAGGGCGAACCGGGAGCCAGCCACGCCCTGACGATCGCTCATCGTCTGGGGCTGCCGGACAACGTGCTCGATCGCGCCCGCGCGCTGCTGTCGGACGAGCACCTGAACCTGGAGCAGTTGCTGGCCCGGGTCAGCGAGGATCGGCGGCAACTGCGCGAGGAACTGTCGACGGCGCGGCGCGAGCGTGAGACGGCCCAGGCCGAGCGGCAGAAGCTGCAACAGGAACTGGTCGAGGCCCGCAAGGAGCGCAAGACGCTGCTGCGCGAGGCCTATCGCCAGGCCTCGGGCATCGTGGACAACACGAAGCGTGAGATGCAAGAGGTGGTTCGCCAGGCCCGGCAGCAAGCGACCGCACCGGCCGGGCAGATCGAGGGGTTGCGAGAAAAGCTTCGCCGCAAAAAGGTGGGGCTCACGCAGGGCGTCCAAGCGTCGCGCGAGCGCGAGCGGCCGAAGCTCGATGCCTCACAACTGGCCAAGGGCCGCACGGTGTACGTCGAGACGATGCGGGCCGAAGGCGTGGTCGAATCGGTGAACCGCCGTCGAAACCGCGTGATGGTGAACATTCGCGGCCTGGCGGTGGAAGTGAGTGTGGGCGACCTGTCGCAGCCCGACGCGGCACCGGACAAGGACGGCCGCACCGAGCGCCAGGCGAAGGTCCGGGCCACGACCGAGGCGGCCATTGAACTGAACATCATCGGGCAGCGCGTTGTCGAGGCCCTGGCCAACGTGGATCGCTTCCTTGACCAGGCGGCCGTGGCCGACTACGGGCGGCTGACGATCATCCATGGTCGCGGCACCGGGGCGTTGATGAAGGGCGTGCACGAGCACCTGCGGAGCCATCCGCTGGTGGCGTCGTTCCGCGCGGGCAACGAGACCGAGGGCGGCATCGCCGTCACCGTGGTAACGCTGAAGGAGTAGCACTGTGGCGGACACGGCATTGACTGCGGCGGCGCGCGACGCGCTGATCGAAGCACCGGACGACGTGCTGCTGCGACAACTCCACGCCGAGAATTACCGGGCCAGCGGTCCGGGCGGTCAACATCGCAACAAGGTCGAGACGGGCGTTCGTCTGCGGCATGCGGCCGCGGGCGTGGTGGTCACAGCCTCGGAGCGTCGCAGCCAGCACGAGAACAGGCACCGGGCCCTGGGCCGCATGCGAGAGGCCCTGGCCACGCAGGTGCGATGTCCTGCCGCGGCGCGGCGCGAGGAGTTGCCGGCCGAGGTGCTCGCCCTGTTGACGTCACAGCGCTGGCCTTCCCTGTCGCCGAAGTCGCAGGGCTTCTGGCGACTGGCGGCCCGCGTGCTCGACCGCCTGGCGGCCGACGGCGCGCGGCTCTCGGACACGGCGGCAGCGCTGGGCGTCTCGACGGGGTCGCTGACGAAGTTCCTGGGTCGCGACGACACTCTGTGGCAGGCGGCGTGCCGCATCCGCAAGGAAGCCGGCTTGTCGCCGCTGCGGAAATAGGTCGTAGCTGAGGTTCTTGATTTCCTGCAACAAACGGCGGTACGATGCGTTGTGTTGGCTGACCCTATCGCAGTCTCATACGCCCCGTCGTCGGGGGCATGTCGCCGCAGTTTCGATCACATCTGTCGCCGCCTGAACAATGAGGAGGGGATCATGCGTACGATGACGACACGCTGTCTGCTCGTCGCCCTGGCACTGCTGACCGCGGCCGCGAGCCCTGCCCTGGCTGGGCCGCGAGATCGCGACGACAACGACGTCGACAGCAGCCGCCTGAAGGTGTCGGGCATGCTCGCCGAAGCCCGTAAGCTGGGGCAGGAGGCCGGGCTGCTGACGCGCGAAGCGATCGAGGGCCGCATCCCCGACCGCACGAAACCCGCAGGCGAAGGCAACCGCGAGGACCGCTGGATCGAGTTGACGGACAAAGAGCGGCTGTTGCGATTCAGCGACGCCAAGAAGAAGTTCGACGCATCGTTCCGCAAGGTCGGCGAGGTGGAGGAGTTTCTGAAGAGCCACCCGGACATCGTCCGCGAGAACATTCCGGCCGAGGCCAAGAAGAAGCTCCAAGAGGCTTGCGCGCGGACGCTCGTAGCCGAGGCCCGATTCCGCATGTCGAAGGATCTCGGCACGGCCGCTCAATGGCAGAAGCTGATCGAGCAGGCCCTGAAGCTCGACCCCGACAGCACTGAGGCCAAGCGGGCCCAGGAGGAACTGGCGGAGAAGGTCAAGGAGAAGGCCGAGAAGAAGGACGACTCGGACAAGAGCGACAACGACTCGAAGAAGGACGAGGACGAGAAGGAGTGACACGGCTGCGGCGGAGCCGCGTACAAGATGACAAAAAAAGATCCCGGCAGGCTCGCGCTATGACCTGCCGGGCGTTTGGCGCCGACCATCGGCACCCAACATCTTTCCGGCAGTCTCTGCAAGCGGCTGCCGGCTGTTTTCTCCTCTATCTGAAATACTACGCGCCTTTCGTACACGGTCAACCCCCCTAGTGCGGCGGTATCTCGCCCGCCGAAAGCCGGCTGCACGAAACGGGCAAATCGGCCATCTGAGAATATGCGGAAACCGTGCCACGGCCACTGGACATTTGTCGGCTTGCGGTCGGCCCTTGTGAGAAAGGGGTCGGGCGACTATGATGTGCCCCTTTGGTTTCCCTTTTTCAGAGGTGAGGTCATCCGATGGAAGCCGCCCATTTCTTCGAGGCCGTGATGTTGTTCTGTTTCGGGTTCAGCTGGCCCGTGGCCATCCGCAAGACGCTCCGCGTCCGCATGGTCCACGGCAAGAGCGTGGGCTTCCTGTACATGGTCTTCGTTGGCTACATGGCGGGCATCGCGAGAAAGTTCATCGAGGCTCACGGCGGCCTGCCCGACTGGGTCACTCTCATGTACACCGCCAACATCATTATGGTGGCCATCGAAATTGTTCTCTATTACCGCTTCCGTCAGCCGCCCGGCGCGCCGGGCCTCGACCTGGTGCCTGAGTCGCCCGGCGCCGAGGTCCGCCGCCCGGCCGACGACAGTTGATCCGCCGCGCTGCCGCGCAGGGGAGCGTTGGGCCTATCGTCGCCGGCCCCAGGGTGCTATAATCCCCGAGTCCGGACGATTGCATGGACCAGCACACGGGGGCTGCCGCGGCAGAGAAGCGTGGCCAAGTACGCGACATTCCATAATCCGATTTCCGGATCGGGCCGGGCCGCCCTGATGGTCCGGCAGATCACCGCCGAGCTTCAGGCCCACGGCCACGAAGTGGTTCAGTTCGTGCCCCAGAGCCGCGAGGAGGCCATCGCCCAGGCCCGAACCCTCGACGAGTCGCACGCCGCCCTGCTCAGTGTCGGCGGCGACGGAACGCACAACACGATCGTCAACGGGCTGCTCGGCCGCAGCGTCCCGATGCTGCCCGTGCCTGCCGGGACCGAGAACGTCCTGTGCAAGGCGATTGGCATTCCGCCCGATACGGCCGTGATCCGCGAAATTCTGGAAACCGGCCGCGTCGGTCCGGTCGACGTGGCCCTGGCCAACGGCAAGGCGTTCCTGATCATGAGCGGCGTGGGATTCGATGCCGCCGTGACGCAGGAGGTGCACCGGCACCGCCACGGCCCGATCCGCCGCCGCGACTACTATCTGCCGTCGCTGCGGTTCTGGTGGGGCTACTCGTGGCCGCGACTGACGGTCGAGGTGGACGGCGAGGTAGTGGCCGAGGACGCCGCCCTGGCCATCGCGGGCAACATGCGGCTGTACGCCGACGGCCTGCACGTCTGCCCCGACGCCCAGCCGACCGACGGGCTGCTGGACATCTGCGTCTTCACGCGGCCCGGGCGGTGGAACCTGGTGAAATACTTCGTGTCGGCCAAGCTCGGACGCCACACCCGCCGCAAGGACGTCGTCTACCGCCAGGGCAAGCGGATCGTCGTGCGGCCGGTCGAGAACGACGTGCCCTTCCAAGTCGACGGCGACGCCGTCGGCACAGCGCCGGTCGAGTACACCATTCAGCCGGAAGGCATCCAACTGTTCGCCCGGGCGTACGTGTAGACAGACAAGCCAAGGAGTTGCAGACCATGAATGTGTCGTCCGTCAACGTGGGAGAGCTGAAGCTGGGCGGCGGCGGGCCACTGTTTCTGATCGCCGGCCCGTGCGTCATCGAGTCCGACGACGTGCTACGCCGCGTGGCCGACGCCATGATGCTGATGACCGAGCGACTGGGCGTGCCCTACGTCTTCAAGGCCTCGTTCGACAAAGCCAACCGCTCCAGCGCCGGCAGCTACCGTGGCGTGGCCATGGACGAAGGGCTTGCTGCCCTGGCGGCCATTCGCGACAAGTACGGTTGCCCGATCCTGTCGGACATTCACGAGTCGGACCAGGCGGCCCCGGCCGCAGCCGTGCTCGACTGCCTGCAGATCCCGGCCTTCCTGTGCCGCCAGACCGACCTGCTGCTGGCCGCGGCGGCAACGGGCAAAGCCGTCAACGTCAAGAAGGGCCAGTTCCTGGCCCCGTGGGACATGAAAAACGTGGTCGAGAAGATCGCCGGGGCGTCGCCTTGCGGCAAGGCCCGGCTGATGCTGACCGAACGCGGCACGAGCTTCGGCTACAATCGCCTCGTCAGCGACATGACGGCCATCCCCACGATGCGCGAGTACGGATACCCGGTCATCTTTGATGCCACGCACTCGGTCCAGCAGCCCGGCGGCCTGGGCAACGCCAGTGGCGGCAACAGGGCCATGGTCCCGACGCTGGCCCGCGCTGCCGTGGCGGCCGGTTGTGACGGATTGTTCCTGGAAGTCCACCCCGATCCCGACAAGGCCCTCAGCGACGGGCCGAACATGTTGCCGCTGTCGCAGGTCCAGCCCCTGCTGGAGGACCTGCTGGCCATCTGCGCGGCCCTCAAGCAAGCGTAGCGTTCCGCAATCGCACGCGTGCATCAGGCGTCGCAAGGGGCACTCAGGCGTTGTAGGGGTCGCTCGCGAGCGACCCTGGACAACGGGCGGCTCGCGAGCCGCCTCTACCTCGCACTGTCAGCGGGTTCCGAGCCTGTCGACGTCCCCTACTGTTCTTCAACGGCCAGGGAAATCTCGGGAATCTCCAGCGCCTGGGCGACGTCCATGGCCATGACCACTTTCTGGTACGGACACTGGCGATCGCCTTTGATGATCAGCGTCTTGATCGGTGCGGCGGTGTGCCTCTCGTTGAGTATCGGCCAGAGTTCGCCGTCGGCCACGAGCGCCCGGCCAACCGAGAACTGACCGCTGCGCGAGACGAGCACGACGACCACGTCCTTGATCTCGCGGAGTTCGGCGTGTGCGGCCTTGGGCAGCTCGACGCGGAACAGGTTGCTCTCCTCCACGAACACCGCCGTGACCACGAAGAACAACAGCAGCAGGAACACGCAGTCGATCAGCGGCGTGAGGTCCGCGCGATCGTTCTCGACCTCCAGTTGTTCGGTCAGACCTTTCATGGTCGCGTCCTCACTGTGCGGCGGCCGAGGCGTCGGCGCTCTGGGCCCGGGCCTGGGCGTGGCTGTAGCGGTAGTTGATGCGGCTGATGGCCTCCTCGGCCCGCTCGGCAATGGTGGTCACGTAGGCCACGAAGTAGCGGTTGCCCAGGATAGCCGGAATGGCGACGATCAGGCCACCCGCCGTGGTGAACAGGGCCAGGCCGATGCCGCCCGCGAGTTCGGCCTTGTCGGCCCCGCCCGTGGCGGCAATCTGGCCGAAGGTGATGATCATGCCGAGCACCGTGCCGAGCAGTCCGAACAGCGGGCTGACGACGCCGACCGTCGCCAGCGCAGTCAGGTTCCGCTTCAGCGGCTTGAAGGCCAGGACCGTCGAGTTGGTCAGCGTCTCTGCGAGGTTCGTGCCGCCGAGCTGGAACTCGTGCAACGCCTGGGCCCAGGCCTGCCCGAGAACCGTCGACGACCGGGCCGACACTTGCTGGGCCTCGTCGATCTTCAACTGGCCGACCAGGTCCGCCACCTGCTCGATCATGGCCGCGTCGATGATTCGGGACAGCTTCAGTGCTCTGTGCCGCTCGAAGAGCAGCGCCACCAGAATGATCGAGCAGATCCACAGCGGCACCATGCCCCAACCGAAAATCTGCATCAGCCACTCGTGCTTGGCATCGGCCTGGGCTTCGAGTTCCTGGCTGGCCTTTTCGGGGCGGGCCTCTCCGCCCGTCGGCGCGGCGGCATCGGTCGCCGGCGTCGCGGCCGGGTCCGCCGCAGACTCGGCGGCCTCCGTGGCGGCGGCCTGTGTCGCGGGTTGGGCCGCAGTCTCAGGTGCGGCCTCCTGGGCCGGCAGCGCGGTGACGAGAATCAGCCCCGCCACAATCGCCGCCGCAATAACTATCCAACGTTGTCTCAACATCACCAGTGGCTCCTCGGTTCGAGTGCTCAGTTGCTGCCGACCTTCATGACCGGCCAGCCGACGACCAGGTCGGCGGTTCGCTTGACGTTCTTCTCGCCGTACTCGCAGCGGGCGTCGGTGTAAGAGAGTTGCACGGTGTCCCCGCCGCTGACGTTCAGCGTGTTCTCCTTGGGCGGCATGAAGTACGGCTGCGTGTTGATCGAGGCCCGGAAGATGCCCGTGCCGGGGCCGGTCTCGTTCAGCACCACGAGCAGCGTGGCGCCGGTCTTCTTCGACACGACCTCGGCGGCAATGCGATCGACCTTCTGCGTGTTGACGTTCATGTCGGCGTCGGCGATCTCCAGACCCACGGCGTCGCCGGGCACCACGGCCGCGACGGTCGCCGCGTCCTCGGCGCTTTCGCCGGCGGCAACGAACTTCAGCCTGGCGTCGCTGCCCAGCAGCAACAGGTCGCCCCAGGTGTCCGGCCGGTGCCAGGTCTGCAGCTTCTGCGAGGCCGACCACTGCGTCATCTCGCTGCTGGTGTAGCCCTGGTTGACCGAGAAGTTCACGGCCAGGTACTTGCCGGGCACCAACTGCGGCCGCACCAGCGCCCGCCGGTCCAGGAAACACTCCACACTGTAGCCGTAGCCCGGGATGAGCTTGGCCGCCGTCTTGCCCATCGTGCCCTTGCTGTCCGGATAGTCACGGGCCATCGACATGCCGCGCAGCCCGCGGCCCATCTCCCAGACCTTCACGGCCGTGCTGCCGCGGCAGCCGAACGGCGTGAAGCAGAACTTCTGGGCGTACGCGTTCATGTAGGCATCCGGCAGGCGGCTGTTGGCCGTATCGATCATCCACTCCAGGCAATCGCCGCTCCAGGGATGGTCCTTGCACGGCTGGATGCCGTTGGGGTCCTTGACCACGTAGCCCACGTAGATGCCGTCGGGCGACCAGCGAAGGTAGAGCGTCGGCCCATCGGCGATCTTCTGCGTTTCGCTCAGCGTGTTGTACTGCATCTTCAGACCGTGCCGCAACTCGCCCCAGTCCGACAGGTCGCCGTCAATCGTGACGGGCTTGTCCATCATGGCCGCCGCGGCGAAGGCCAAATGCGGGAAGTCCGGCTCGGGCACCTGACGCTCGGCCTTGGCCGGTTCCTTCTTCTGCGGCAACTCCTCGACGAAGATCACGGCGGCCGTCTCCGTCGGTTCGGTGCGAACCGACGATTCGACGGCATCGGGCGCCGCCGCCTCGCCGTAATAGTTGTCGGGATTCAGCCGCTCGCGCATGTCCTTGACGAATTCCTCGTAGAGTTTGCGGTTGAACTGCGACATGGCCCGGCGGTTGGGCACGTACCACGGCAGGTTCTCGCCGCCCGGAATGCCGCCGAGCCCGCGGCCGGGCAACTCCATGCCCAGCATGTCCGCAAGTCCGCGGCCCTCGGCCAGGTTCGCCGCCACCTGGTCGAGCTTCTCCTCCAGGGCGTCCATGCGGCCCAGGGCCTCGGCCGATTCGGCCTCGGCGAGAATCTTGCCGATCTTCAGGCTGCGGGCCACCTGCTCCATCTCGGGCTTGGCCCGCTGCTCGACCGCTTTCTCGGCAGCCTGCTCAACCTCGCGCACGGCCTCGCCCGCCGCCTCCGGACCAAGGGCCTTCGACAGATCGACCTCGACGCGGGCCACCTGCTGCACCTTCGCCGCCTCGTCGGCCAGTTGCTTGTCCAGTTGCTTCATGGCCTCGGCCGATTCCTTCAGGACCGCTGCCGTCTCGGTCATCAGCGGCTTGGCCTTGTCGAGGGCTTCGTGATCCAGCGCCTCGACCGCATCGTCGGAAGCCTCTTCGGCACGGGTCTGGGCCACGGTCCGCTCGGCCGCATTCACGTCGTTGCCATGGTCCAGCGTTGCGGCCCGGGCCCTGCCCAGCGTGCGGCCGGCCTGCTCGCGGACGTCGCGAATCTGCTTGCCGAGGTCGCGCTGATCCGCGGCATGACGAGGCGCGGACTCCTTGCGGGCCTCGTCACGCAGCTTTTCCTGACTCTCGGACAGGGCCTGGAGCTTGGCGGCTATGGCAGCCACCTCTTTGCGGGCCTCCTCAAGCGACTCGCTCTCGCGGATGTCGAACCGCTCGCGCGTCTGCTGCATCGCCAACTCGGGGTCCGGCTCGCGCTGGGCGGCTTCTTCGGCCAGGGCCGCACGAATGTCCGACTCCAGGAACTTCTTGAACTCCGGCGTGTTGAGCTTGCGACGTTCGAGGTCCTGCCGCAGGGCCTCCACGATGCGATCGGCGGCCACAGGAATGGCCGTCTCGTGAACTTCCTGCCTGATCTTCTCGCGGACGGCCTCTTTCACCTGGTCCAGCGCGGCGTCGACCACCTGCCGCTGCACGTCATCGGGCGCCGTCTGCCGCGTCTGCTCGACAAGTTTCTGGCTGAGGTCTAACAGGGCCCTCGTCCGTTCGGCCACGCGCTCGCCCACCTCGCGCGACTCGGCCTCGGCGGCAGCCTTCGTTTCGCGGGCGGCCTTGTCGGCCTCGGCCAGATCCTGCTGCGCCGACTTCAAGGCGTCGGGGTTCTCCTGCTGGGCCTTGCGGTCGCTGCGAATCTTACGCTCGGCCTCGGCCTTTTCGCGGCGGTCCGTCTCGGCGGTGTCGGCCTGTGCCACGACGGCAGCACTTCGCTCGACGGCGGGCGCGATCTCGCGGCCGGTCTGCTCGCTCTGAAGCGACCGGGCCTGCTCGGCCAGAGCGGGACTGACGCGCTGGACGTCGCGCAGCACCTCGGCCACCCGCTCGGCCTGCTCGGCGGCAGACTCCTTGACCGCGGCCTGCCGCTTGGCCGCTTCGTCGAACCGGGTGCGGCGGATTTCGTTGCCTACTTGGTCCTGCTCGCGCTTGGTCTGGCTCAGGTCCTTGATCACTTGCTGCAGGCGCGTGCTGACCGACTCCAGGCGTTCCTTGCGCTGCTGGTTCGATTGCCTCTGGGCCTCGTCGCGGATTCGCTGGCCGAGTTCGTTCTTCAGCTTCGATTCGACCTTGCGCTGGATCTCCGGGGCCACAGTCGTGCGGACGTAGGTTCGCACCTGGCTCAGCAGCAGGTCCTGCTTCATCTGCCGCAGGTTCGCCCGCATCTGAGCGAGGGCCTCGCCGCTCAGGTTGGCCAGCGTCTCGTAGAGTTGTTCGCCACTCAGTTGCCCGATGTCCTGCTGCTGATCGAGTTGCTCGACCCGCTGCTGGACGTCCTCGTGGGTCATCTCCGACAGGGCCGCCTCGTCGGGCGGCGCCAGTTCGTCCTCGATCAGGGCGTCGAGTTCGATCTGCACCTGTTCGGCCAGCATGTCCTCGGCCGCCTCCTGCTGGGCGGCAAGCTCCTCCTGCTCGCGGCGCTGCTCCTCGGCCTTCACGTCGGCGATGAACTGCTGCTCCTGGTGGGCCACGCGCCGCTGTTCGCTGCGGACCAGATGAACAATCAACCCGAACAGCACGCCGTGCAGAACGAGCGACAGAACCAGGTAGCGGCGCAGCCGCGGCGGTCGCCGTGTCTGCAACTCGTACAACCCGTTGCCGTCCTGTGCCGAAATCACCGAGGCCTCCTGCCCTGAGAGCGTGTCGCCGATTCGCCGTGCGGCCCATTGAGCCGATACCAGTCCTAATAACACTAGATGTGCAGTCGGGTATCGTTTACAATCTCCGGGAAAACCCGGCGGCCATCCCGCAGCGCGACGCCTTTTCAACGAAAGAACCGCAGATGAATTACGTTTACGTCATCGCCGCACTGGCCGCATGGACTTCCATAGCCTTCGTCTATCGCTGGGCCGAATCCCGTCGCGGCAGCCGGTACGCCATGGCCACGACCATGGGCTTCGCGGGTGCGGCTTGGGCTCTGCTCTTCTCGCTATGCGGCGGCATCGAGTTCGGCCAGATCGCCCGCGGCCATCTTGGCATCGGCGCCGGCCAGGGCCTCATTCTGGCCGCGCTCATCCCCGTCTTCATGGCCGCCGTGGCCCGGGGCGACCTGTCGGTCACGTGGACCGCATTGACTCTGTCGTTTTCGCTGGCCGCCGCCCTGGCGCTGATCTATCCCGGTGAGCGTCCGACGCCGCTCGGAGTGTCGGGACTGGTTCTGGCCGCCCTCGCCGTGGGGATGCTGGGCCTCGACATGGTGCATCGCAGCCGCGGACCGGAGCACCGAAGACCGCGTCGCGGCTGGCTGCTGTTCATGGCCATCTCCTTCGTGCTCAACGGAGTGGCCGGCTACGCCTACTCGGTCGCATCGGCCCTGAAACCGAAGGCAGACCTCGGCGACATGCTGGGATTCGTCATGGCGGCCGGGCTGGTCTTCGGTCTCGGCGGCCTGGCCATGGTGCTGTTTCGCCGGCGGCGCGACGGCCTGAAGGCCGGAGCCGTCGGAGGATTGGTCGGCGGCACGCTCTGGTCCATCGGCGTCGTGGCGACGCTGCAGGCCCTGTCGCAGGGCGTGCCAGGACACATTCTCTATCCAGCGACGACCGGCGGCTCCAGCATCCTCGTCGTGGTCCTGTCCGTGATCCTGCTCAAGGAGCGCCCCGGCCGCGCGGGGTGGCTGGGTCTGGCGACGGGGCTGTTGGCACTGGTGCTCTTCGGCCTGGCCACGTCGGCCGGCGGCGGAGCCCATTAACGCCGACGAAGAATGCTCCGCGGTCGCAACAGGTCGCTCGTCCGCGCCACATCACGCGAAAGGAGACGCCCCATGACTACGCCTTACAGGTCGTTGCTCGGACACGAACAGGGCGCCCGACACATTCACGTGCACATGACGGAACTGGACGTCTCGCAGGCCGGCCCGCACTACCAGCACATCCATGCCGCAGAGGAAGCCGTCTACGTGCTCGAGGGGCGGGTCCGCTACACCTTCGCCGGGCGCACGCACGAGTGCGGTCCCGGCGACCTCGTGTTCTTCCCGCCCAACGTGCCGCACGCCGAGGTGGAGTACCTGAGCCCTCGCCTGAAGTACCTGGTGATTCGCAGCGTGGAACCGGGTGACGAGCCCTGCTGTTGCGGCAAGGACCGCCCGCCGGACATGCGATGATTTGCCACCGCGGCTCGACATGGGGCAGACATACAGCGCAACGTGCCGATCATGCAGCAGATTACGCGTTCTCCGGCCGATCAGGGGGGTTAAACTCCAAAGAGTCGGACTGAGTCCGGCGACGGGGTAATGAACTGCCATGGTTTATTAGGAGGCATGAGATGACGGTTGCGTTTCGGCACACATTCAGTCTGACACTGGTCGCCGCGGCGGTTTTGATCACCCTGTGCGGTTGCACGCGCGCAGATGAGGGAATTGCGTCGCAGCCCGTGGCGTCGCCCTACGCACAGTGGAAGAACGGCCCCTCGGCCGATCCGGACTTCTTCCCGATTGCCGTGTACCTGCAGGCCCCGAAGAACGCCTCGCGCTACAAGGAGATCGGCATCAACCTGTACATCGATCTCTGGCAAGGGCCGACCGAGGAGCAACTCGCCGAACTCCGCCGCCACGGAATGAAACTCATCTGCCAGCAGAACGAAGTCGGCCTGAAGCATCTGGACGATCCGATGATCGTCGGCTGGATGCAGGTGGACGAGCCGGACAACGCCCAGTCGATGGCCAGGGCCTGGAAAAGCGTCGAGGCCATTCGCAAGGCCTGGCCCAATCCCGAAGACAAGCAGTGGCACGAGCGGACCCTGGAGGAGTGGGGCGACTGGGGCCCGCCGTACTCGCCGCAGCAGATCGTCTCGCGCTACCGCGAGATGGTGGCCAACGATCCGACGCGGCCGGTGTACTTGGGGCTCGGCGTCGGCGTGGCCTGGGACGGCTGGGCCGGACGGCGGCGAGCCGATCACCCGCAAGACTACCCGCGCTACATCGAGGGCGCCGACATCGTCGGCTTCGACATCTATCCCTTCGCCACCAGCGCCAAGCCGATCATCGGCCGGGTGCACTATGTGCCTTACGGCGTGCGGCGACTGGTGAACTGGTCGCAGGGCCGCAAGATTGTCTGGAACTCGCTGGAGTGCACGGCCATGACCAGCGTTGACCGCAAGCCGACCCCTGAGCAGGTCCGGGCCGAGGTCTGGATGTCGCTGGTCCACGGCTCGACGGGCATCATCTATTTCGCCCACGTCATGGAGAAGGAGCGATTCAGCGAGACGGGTCTGCTTGACGACGAGGCCATGGCCCGGGCCGTGGGCAAGACGAATCACCAAATCGCGCGACTGGCCCGCGTGCTGAACAGTCCAACGGTACCGCTCGGGGCCACCGTCCAGGCCGATCCGCCGGACGTCAGTTGCGACAACGCCAAGTTCCTGGACGGCCTGCCGGTGGCGACGATGGTCAAACGCCACGACGGGGCGACGTACCTGTTCGCCGTCCGCATGGAGGACTCGCCCTGCACCGCGACGTTCCAGGTCAAGGGCCTGCCGGCCAAAGCGACGGCCGAAGTAATCGACGAGGACCGTAAGATTGACGTGACCGACGGCCGCCTGGCCGACCGATTCGACGGCTATGGTGTGCACCTGTACAAGATCGCGCCGGCCAAGTGACAATCGGCGGCCGGGCAGCGCCGCCGTAGCGCCGAATGGAAATGAAATGCACGATGGCCGCCTCACGGTGGCCATCGTGTATTTGGTCTACTCGTCGTCAGGCTCCGTGTCGTCGCGGCCCCGCACGAGACGCCACTTCATGAACCCGACTCCACGTATGAGACCGCACTCGGGACAATGCATGAACATGCCCGTCTGCTTGTCGCCTCCGGCAGGACCGTAGGACCCGCAGAACGGGCATTTCATCCGCAACTTGCCGCAGACCATCAGTATGCCCATCACCACCCCGGTCGCGACAGCCACGGCCAGGAAGATAAGAGCCACGGAGGACGCTACGGCCAGAACCGCATGGTCGTCGCCGTAGACCTGCCCCGCCACGTACAGGGCGATCACCGCCGGAACGATCAAGTACACCGTGTGCCAGAGACGAAACGGCATGTCTTCCCCTTGTTTCCCGAGAACGTTCGCGCAACCATAATCGCCGGGATGCCATGCCTGTTCCTGTCGAAGATCCCGAGCACTGTCGAGGGACAGGCATGCCGAATAGCTCCCCATCTCACGCATGGCTGCAGGGCAGCCATGGCACCCAATGGAAGAACACGTATCTGACACCGCTTAGCTCGACATGCGGCGGATGTCGTCGTCGCCCTGGCGGAAATCGGAACCGAAAGTGCGGTCCTCATGCCAGACAAGACTCAGAAACGTCGCACTGCATTGGGCGATGTGCCATATGTCGGAACCGTCAACATAGCTGACACGATATCGCTTGCCGTAGGAGAAAGGCATCCAGTCGATGCGTTTGACATACCCGCCGCGATGGGCGATCTCGCGGCGGATCCGACGTCGTGCTAACAATGAGTCGACCAAGACTATGGCCACAGGCAAAACGACCACAGCCACAACCACCACGACCTGCCAAATGTAGCCCGGCATGTGAAGCCCCTTCAGAAGAACCCGCCTTACCACCCAAGTCGCCGAACTGCCCGTTAGAAATGTCAAAGGTACTTCTTCTTCACCGCCTCGATGTCGCAGTCGGGGGCGGGAAACTTCATGTCCAGCCGTTCCATCGCGGACACGAGGATCTCGGAGACGGCCAGGTCGCGGAACCACTTGTGGTCGGCGGGAATGACGAACCAAGGTGCGGCCTCGGTGCTGCACCGCGACAGGGCCGCCTCGTAGGCCCGCATGTAGTCGTCCCAGAGCCGCCGCTCCTCGAAGTCGTTCGGGTTGACCTTCCAGTGCCGCGCGGGGTTCTTGAGCCGCTCGCGCAGCCGCTTGAACTGCTCGTCCTTGCTGACGTGGAGGAAGAACTTGACGACGTGGACGCCGCCATCAGCGAGCAGCCGCTCGAACTCGTTGATCCGGCGGTAGCGCCTGGACCAGACGGCCTTGGGCACGAGGTTGTGCACGCGGACGACCAGCACGTCCTCGTAGTGCGACCGGTTGAAGACGCCGATCTCGCCCTTTCGCGGCGCGGCCTTGTGAATCCGCCACAGGAAGTCGTGGGCCAGTTCCTCGGGCGTCGGCGTCTTGAACGATGTCACGCGGCAGCCCTGCGGATTGACGCCGGTCATGACATGGCGGATCACACCGTCCTTGCCGCCGGCGTCCATGCCCTGCAGAACGACCAGCAACGACCGCTTGCCCTCGGCGTAGAGCAGGTACTGCAACTCGCCCAGCCGCTTGACGTTCGCGAGCGTCCGACGGCGGGCCTCCTTCTTGTCGCCGGTGCCGGGCGTGGCCGCCGAATCGAGGCGGCCGAGGTCCACCTTGCCGCCCGGACGCACGCGAAACAGGTTCAGATAATCCTTCACATTGGCCCCCTTCGATGGCTGGCTCACTGCCCTGCGCGGGCACGGCAGGCCGTGCTACACAGGGTCATGCTTCTGCTTGCAGAAGCATGCCGAGGAAATCATAGCGGCTTCGGACGGTCCATTCAAGACAACGGCACCCACAGAAAGAAACGAACCGGACGGGAAGAAGTTTCCCTCGCAATTCGTTGTTCGAGCGGTGAGGGGGGGGCGGGCGTCATGGAGACGCGCTGTTCTTAACTTTACACGTTCCCCCTTTTGTGCTAGCGTCATACTCATACGGTTCGCCCGGAACGCAGGCTTGGAACTTCATGGCTACTTGTCCGGACACAAGTTATCGGCGCCTCGCCGTCGCCTACGCGACGCGGCAACTGGCGGTGCTGCCAAAGCACCTGAAGGCCGTCCGCGACGGCTCGCGCGGCGAGTGCGTGCACCAGGCCCGCGTGGCCTCGCGACGGCTGCACGTGACACTGAAGGCGTTCGGCAAATGCTTCGCCCCGAAACAGGCCAAACGCTGGCGACGGCAGTTGCAGCGGTTGCTGAAGGCTCTCGGCTCGGCTCGCGACAGGGACGTGCAGATTGACCAGCTTGCGCAGATCCTTGAAGCCACCGACGACCGGCGTCTGCGGCCGGGCATCGAGCGGCTGAGCCTGCGGCTGCGGCAGGAACGCGAACGCCTGCAGGACGAGGTGCTTCGGGCCGTCAAGCGGTTCGACCGCAGCGATACGGTGGACCAGATGCGCCAGGCGTTCAAGGCCCTGTCGCCCGGCAAGAGCAAGGGCAAGGCGGCGCTGCGGAGCCCGCTGGTGTTCGCCGAGGCGGGTCGGCAGATTCTCGCGGCGCTGCAGGGACTTCTCGGCTATCGCGATTGTCTGTGGAATGCCAGCGACCTGGACCGTCACCACGCGATGCGGATCGCAGCCAAGAAGTTGCGCTACGCCATGGAGGCCTTCGGAGCGGCATACCCGTCCGGCCTGAAGCCGCAGATTACGGCGGCGCGGCAATTGCAGACGATCCTGGGCGACCTGCACGATTGTGACGTCTGGATCGATCAACTCGAGGACTTTGTGTGCCGCGAGCACGAGCGCACCGAGGAGTACTTTGGCCGCGCGCGGCCGTTCGCGCGGTTGCGGCCGGGACTTGAGCACCTGATCGAGAGGCAACGTCGCTGCCGCGAGGAACTGTTCCGCGATGCGGGCCGGACGTGGGAGGAATTCAGCGGCCAGGCGATCTGGGAGAAGCTCGTGCGGACGCTCGACCGTTACCAGCGACAGACCGAGACACAGGCCGAGGAACCGGCCGCATCGTCGGGCCAGCCGCCCGAGACTTCGGAACCCGCGACGACCCCAGAGGAATCCCCCGGCAATGGCCGATCAGCCGCGCAACCCTGAGACCGTCCCGGCGGAGGAATCGTCGGACAGCCGGCCTCGACCCTGTGACCCTGCGTCGACCGAGCGCGACGTCTGGCTGCGGGCCTGTGAGCGACTGGCCGAGGCGTGCCGCTACGAGCGCGAACACACGCAGCAGGTGGTGCGACTGGCGATGCTGCTGTTCGACGAGTTGCAGCCGTTGCACAACCGCGGGGCGGACGATCGGCTGCTGCTGGAGTGCGCCGCCGTGCTGCACGACATCGGCTGGCTCCAGGGACGCAAGGGGCACCACAAGGCCGCCCTGCGGATCATCCTCGAAGCAACGGACCTGCCGATGGACGAGCGCCGGCGACAGATGATCGCCCAGGTGGCCCGGTACCATCGCAAGGCCCTTCCGGCGGCGCGGCACGAGGGCTACGCCGTGCTGAGCGACGAGGACCGCCGTCGCATCGGTGAGTTGGCAGCCTTGCTCCGCCTGGCCGACGGGCTGGACCGTACCCATGCGGACGTCGTCGAGGGATTGACCTGCCGGGTGGAGCCGCAACAGGTCACGGTGCATTGCCGCGTGCGGGGCGACGCGTCGCAGGAAGTCCTGGCGACGGGCCGCAAGAGCGACCTGTTCGAGGCCGTCTTCGCCCGCAAGCTGGTGGTTGACACGGCACCGAGCATGGGGTAGTCGTAATGCGGCCGCAGGGTAACTTGTAGAAGGGCATCGAGGCAACGCCATGGCCCAGAAGGACGAAACGCAACAGACGGCGAACCTGGTCGGAGCGATCGACATCGGGTCGAACTCGATCCGCATGCTGATCGCCCAGGTGCTGCCGGACGGTCAGATCGAGACGCTGGAGAGCCTGCAGCGTCCGGTGCGGCTCGGGCAGGACACCTTCCGCCGCGAGAAACTGTCCGGCCAGACGATGCGGGCGGCCGTGGCCATTCTGCGCGATTTCCGGCGGCTGCTGGACAGCTACGGCGTGCGGCAGATTCGGACCGTGGCCACCAGTGCCGTCCGCGAGGCCCGCAACAGCGATACGTTTCTCGACCGCATCCTCATGGCCACCGGCCTGGACGTGGCCATCATCGACACGGCCGAGGAGAGCCGCCTGACGGTCGCCGCCGTGCGACAGGCCGCCGGCAAGGCGCTGAGCCCGCGAACGCGCTACGCCCTGATCGCCGAGGTCGGCGGTGGCAGCAGCCTGCTGACGCTGCTGGAGCACGGCGAAATCGACACGAGCATCAGCCTGCGGCTGGGGTCGATCCGCCTGCAGGAATCCCTGGCCACCAGCTACGAGACGCCGGCCCGTTCGGCCGAGATGCTCAAGCAGCGCATCCACAGCGACATCAATGCCGTGCAGGCGACGATGCCCATGAAGGCCGTGACGACGCTCGTGGCCGTCGGCGGAGACGCCCGTTTCACGGCGGCGCAGATCGGCAAGCCGCTGGGCGAAGGGCTGCACAGCATCCCGGCGGACAAGTTCGTTAAACTGGTCGAGCGATGCACGTCGCAGTCGACCGAGGAACTGATGAAGCGTTATGGCCTGCCCTACCCCGAGGCCGAGACGTTGAACCCGGCCCTGCTGATCTACGACGCCCTGCTCCGCACGACGCGGGCCAGGCGGATGATCGTCACCGACGTCTCGATGCGCGACGGTCTGCTGCTGGACGTGGTCCGCAGCGCGACCGGCCAGGAGGACCAGTCGCTGACCCAGGGCGTGCTGCATTCGGCGGCCACCGTGGCCGAGAAGTATCGCGTCGACGCCGAACACGCCCGGCACGTCGGCGAGACGGCGGTGCGGCTGTTCGACGAACTGGCGGCCGAGCACGGCCTGTCGCGACGGCACCGGCTGCTGCTTCAGACGGCGGCCATGCTGCACGAGGCCGGCAGCTTCATCAGCAACCGCTCGCACCACAAGCACAGCTATTACGTGATTGCCAACAGCGAGGTCTTCGGCCTGACGCGGAACGAGCTGGAGATCGTAGCCCAGGTGGCCCGCTACCATCGCCAGGCCATGCCCAAGCCGACGCACCTGCCGTACATGGCCCTGCCGCGGGAGACGCGGATGGTCATCAGCAAGCTGGCCGCCCTGCTTCGCGTGGCCGACGCCCTGGACCAGAGCCACCAGCAGCGCGTCCGCGAGGTTCGCTGTCATCGCAGCGACGAGGAACTGTCGCTGCAGGTGGTGGCCTCGGGCGACCTGACCCTGGAGGCCAAGAGCCTGCAGGCCAAGGGGGACCTGTTCGAGGAGATGTACGGACTGAAGGTGCACTTGGAAGACGTTTGACGTTCACGAGACCCTGACTGTCGGCGAACGGCTTGCCGGCACTGAGAATCAGGAACCGTTATGGCCAAGGACAAGACGTTCGGACCGGAGTGCTTCTTCAACCGCGAGTTGAGCTGGCTGGAGTTCAACCATCGCGTGCTGGAAGAAGGGTTGAGCGAGAACCTGCCGCTGCTGGAGCGGCTGAAGTTCCTGGCCATCGTCAGCTCGAACCTCGACGAGTTCTTCATGATCCGCGTGGCCGGCCTGATGCAGCAACGGTCGGCGGGCCTGCGACGGCGAGGCATCGCCGGCATGACGGCGGCGCAGCAACTGTCGAGCATCAGCCAGCGAACGCACCGCCTGGTGGCCGACCAGACGGAGGGCATCCATCGCGCCCTGGCCCAACTCCGCAAGCACAACATCCTGATCCTCGACCCGGCGGAATGGACGCCCGAGCAGCGGCGGTTCCTGCAGACGCATTTCGCCGAAGAGATTCAACCCGTCCTGACGCCGCTGGCCATGCAGGAGTTGGACCCCAAGCCGCTGCTGCCCGGCCTGGAACTGAATGTCGCCCTGTCGCTGGTCGCCGACGGCGCCGAGCAACAGAACGAGAGCATCGTGGTCGTCTCGGCCCCGCGGCAACTGCGCCGGCTGATCACCGTGCCCGCCGAGTCGGGCCTGCGGTTCGCCCGCCTGGAGGACGTCATCACGACGTTCGCCGCAGCCATGTTCCCGGGGTGCCGCATCCGCGCCTCGGCCGTGTTCCGCCTGACGCGGGACGCCGACGTCGATATCCAGGACGACGATGCGGGCGATCTTCTGCACGCCGTCGAGGAGGCCCTGGTGTCGCGTCGCCGCCGCGCGGCCGTGAGGCTGGAAATCTCGGACCAGCCGGACACCTGGCTGCTGAAATGGCTCATGCAGTGGCTGAAGCTGCGGAACGAGGACGTCTACGAAATTGCCGGCATGCTCGACGCCACGGCCTTGTGGGAGATCGTCAACCGCGAGGGGTTTGACGATCTGCGCAGCCCGGAGTGGCCGCCGCAACCGCCGCAGGATCTGATCGGCGAGGACGACCTGTTCGCCGCCCTGCAGGACCGCGACGTCCTGTTCTTTCATCCCTACGAGAGCTTCGACCCGGTGGTCCAGTTCGTCGAGCGATCGGCGGCGGACCCCGGCGTGCTGGCCATCAAGCTGACGCTCTACCGCACGAGCGGCGATTCGCCGATCATCAAGGCCCTGGAGCGTGCCGCCGAGAACGGCAAGCAGGTGGTGGCCCTGGTGGAGTTGAAGGCCCGCTTCGACGAGGCCCGCAACGTCCAGTGGGCTCGACGACTGGAGGACGCCGGATGCCACGTCATCTACGGCATCGCCGGCTTCAAGACCCACAGCAAGGCCCTGCTCGTCGTGCGGCGTGAGAGCGGCCGCATCCGACGCTACGCCCACCTGGCCACGGGCAATTACAACGACAAGACGGCGCGGCTCTACAGCGACATCGGCCTGATGACGGCCGACCGCGACGTGACCGCCGACGTGGCGGCCTACTTCAACCTGCTGACCGGTTACAGCGAGACCGTGGGCTGGTCGAAGCTGACCATCGCCCCGACGGGGCTGCGGCGGCGCTTCGTTGAGTTGATCGAGCGGGAGATTCAGTCGTCGACGCCCGAGCGGCCGGGGCTGATTATGGCCAAGGTCAACTCGCTTCAGGACCACGAGATCATCAGGGCCCTGTACCGCGCCAGCCGCGCGGGCGTCCGCGTGCAACTCAACGTGCGCGGCATCTGTTGTCTGCGGCCGGGCCTCAAGGGAGTATCCGAGACGATCGAAGTCACGTCGATCGTCGACCGTTTCCTCGAACACGCCCGCATCTTCTACTTCAGCAACGGGGGTCACGACGAGGTCTACCTGAGCAGCGCCGACTGGATGGGACGCAACCTCGATCGGCGGCTGGAGATACTCTTCCCGATCATCGACCCGAGGTTGCGGCGGCGGCTGGTCGACGATCTGCGGATTTTCCTAGGCGACAACGTCAAGGCCCGACGTCTGCTGCCCGACGGCAGCTATGAGCGTGTCGTCAACGAGGACGAACCGCTGCGGGCCCAGGAGCGGCTCTACACCGACGCCGTGGCCGCAACCCAGGCGGCCCAACGTTCGGCCGTCCGGTTCCGACCGATGAAACGCCCCGAACAGTAGAGACCGCCTCAAGAGATGTAGCCCGGCCGCCCTCGGCCGGAAAGAAAGGGTGCCATGCCTGCTCCCGTCGAAAGACCCCGAGCGCCGTCGAGGGGCAGGCATGCCGAAAGGCTTGAGCGGCACGCATGGCTGCGGAGCAGCCATGGCACCCACCACAACTCGATTCCGCCCCGAGCAGTGATCCCCCGTCAGCCCAGGTGCAGCAGCGCCGCCTTGTGGCCTTGGTAGCCGTTGTAGGCCTTGATCGCCTTGGGCGTGGGCAACGCCTCGAAGCCGATGGCCCGGTGCTTCAGATAGGCTTGCGACTCATCGGCAAGCGTCAGTTCGCCGGACGGTCCCGTGCCGACGAAGAGCATTTCTGGACCGCCCCGGCAGGCCCGGGACAGGTCCTCAGGACGAATGGCGGCAGCCTTGCCCGACCCGTCGGCCGGCTCCCACTGCCACTTCTTCACGTCGCCGTTGACGCGCACCGCCACACCGCGTTTGCACGTCTCGCCGCCGACGGTCACCTCGCCCGGAGCCGACTCGCGGATCGGATCGTAGACCGGCAACACCTCGCAGTCGGGATTGAACGGACTGCAACCGACCAGTTGGCGTGCCAAGGCCACGGCTCCGGCGATCACGGCGTCGTCGCCCAGCGGCGACAGCAGCACCTCGCCGCCCTCGCGCGAACCGGGCAGTCGGTGCTTCCCGACCACCTTGCGGACGATCGGCAACAGAAAATCGCCGCAGGCCTCCATCACGCCGCCGCCCAGAATGATCGTCTCGGGATCGACCATGTGAAAGACCATGACGCAGGCCTGCCCCAGGGCCTCGGCGGCGCGGGTCAGGATTTCGGTGACCAGCGGATCGCGTGCGGCCAGGGCCTGCCCGAGGGCTCCGCTGCGGACCTGTCGCAGGCTGCCCTTGAGCAGGTCGGTCAGGATCGTCGTGCGGCCGGCCTTGACGGCCTCGCGGATGTCGCGCTCGATGGCCCATCGTCCGGCCAGGGCCTCCAGGCACCCGAAGTTGCCGCAGGCGCATTTGGGCCCGCCGATCTGGATGACCGTGTGGCCGATTTCGCCGGCCGACTCGCGATAGCCGCGCCACAGCTTGTTCTTGCGGACGAAGCCTCCGCCGATGCCCGTACCGACGAAGATGCCGAAAGCGCTCGTGGCGTGACGGGCGGCGCCGAGCCAGCGTTCGCCCAGGGTGCCCATGTTCGTATCGTTGCCCAGGGCCACGGGAATGCCGAGCCGCTTGGACAAGGGCTTGGCGATCTCGATGCCCGTCAGGTTCAGGTTCGGCGTGATGATGACGCGGCCGGCGATCGGGTCGGTGACGCCCGGCACGGCCACGCCCACGGCCTCGAGGTCGCCGGCCTTCAGGTCGTGCTCGTGCAGCAACGTGTCGATCACCTGCTCGATGGCCGCCACGGTGTCGGTCCCGGTGCCGCTGCGCGGGGTGCTGATCTTCTCGCGAGCCACGATCCGCCCGCACTCCAGCACCAGCGCCGCCTGGATGTTGGTACCGCCCACGTCCACGCCGACGTACAGTTCGGCCGTCTGTTCCGTGACTTCTCCCATCGATCCTCCATGCTTGTCGACCGCTTCGCTCCGGCCACCACGACAACGCGCGGCCAAATTCTCTTTTATCCGAATCAACGCCCCATGCAAGCGGAAACCTGCCGGCAGATTGCTCGAAACATTGGCCGGGGACCGAGGTTCAACCCGGTGCACGGCGTCGTGCGGCGCCGTCGACTATGGATTCGATGAACGGAGACTCCTCAATGATCGTCCGCCTGCAACTGGCAGCCTGCCTCATGACCGCCCTGCTTCTCTCTGCGACGCCCGCAGCCGCCGAACCCACCCTCGTGCTCGATGGCGCGGGAGTATGGCGAATGTACCATACTCTCGAACCGCCGCTCATCCAGCAACCCGGCAACAAAGTGGAGCCGCTGATGTTCGACGTGAAGTGGCTGGATTGGGCAACGGCGGCCGCACCTGCGGACTGGACGACGGTGGAGATGAACGATCGCACCTGGACGCGCGGACCCGTGCGACGCGCTGCCGAAACGCCCTATCTGGCGCAACTCTGCCTGCGCGGCAAGTTCGAGGTGACGAACCCTGCCGCCGTCAAGGGGCTCTCCGTGGCGGTGGAGTATCACGGAGGAGTGATCGTCTACCTGAACGGCAAGGAAGTTGGCCGCGGCGATCTGACCTCGGGCAAGAACTCCGGCCGCGCCTTGGCCAAACCCTACCCAACCAGCGCTTTCGTGGACACACAGGGCAACCTGGTCGGCGAACCGAGGCGAGGCCAGCCGGACACTCCACGAACGCGAAGCCTGAACCTTCCGATTCCGAAGACTCTTCTGCGCAAGGGCCTCAACATCCTGGCAATCGAGGTCTTGCGCGCTCCGTACCCTGCCGCGGTCATGGACAAGCATCCCAGGGGTGTCGGGGGAATGAGCAAGGACCCCGGCCTGATGTGGAACACCTGCGAGATTCGTACGGTCAGGTTGTCCGCCGAGGGGCCGGAAGGCCTCGTGCCGAACATCACGCGTCCCGAGGGCCTTCAGGTCTGGAACGGATATCCCCTGGCCGGCGACGTGGACGTGGACTACGGCGACCGGACCGAGCCGCTGGGGCCAATGGCCGTCTGCAGTCCGCGCAACGGAGCCCCGTACGGCAAGGTCGTCATCGGCAGCGACAAGCCGCTCAAGAATCTCAAGGTGACTTCGAGCGACCTGAAGTCCGGCGACTCGGTCATCGCGTCGTCGCAGATCTCGTTCCTGTACGGCGTGCCGGGCGGAAGCGAGATGCTGTCGCGAGACGGAGGGCCTTCGCCCTATCCTGACGGAGTCGGATTCCTGAACGCCCTGATTGCCGAGCCGCTCGAGGAGTTCCCCGTCTCCACGAGGGGCAGGAGTTCCGGTCGCATCAGTGGCGCCGTGGTGCCGCTCTGGGTGCGGGTGAAGGTGCCCGCGGACGCCAAACCCGGCGAGTACAAGGGCACGCTGACCGTGGCCGCAACCGAGGAGTCTCCGGTGAAGGTGCCTGTGGAACTCACCGTGCTGCCCTGGAAGATGCCCGACCCGCAGAACTTCAGAACGTGGGTCGAACTCATCCAGTCGCCCGACACCCTGGCCGTGGAGTACAACGTGCCGCTCTGGTCCGAGAAACACTGGGCCCTGATCGCCCGCTCCTTCAAGCTGGTCAGGGACACCGGCAACCGCAGCCTCTACATTCCGGTCATCGCCCACACAAACCTCGGCAACGAGGAGTCGATGATCCGCTGGATCAAGAAGCCCGGCGGCAAGTACGACTGGGACTTCTCCGTGATGGACAGGTACCTCGACACGGCCCAGGAGTGTCTCGGCACGCCCAAGCTCGTGGTGCTGCAGGTCTGGGAAGTCTACATGAACACCCGCGAAAGCACCGGCAGGCGCTTCGGAGAAATCCTGGAGGAGAATCAGAAGAACACCGGCGGCGCTCCCCTGGTGACGTTCGTTGACGCCTCGGGCAAGACCGAGAACGGCGTCGTTCCCAAGCTGAGCGATCCGGCCAGCAAACGGATCTGGCAGGAACTGATGGCCCAGGTCCGGAGCCGGCTGAAGAAACGCGGCATCGAGAAGACGCTCCAGCTGGGAATGTTCACGGACAGCGTCCCCAACAAGGAAGACACGAAATTCTTCCTGGACATCGCGCCCGACCTGCCGTGGGTGCAGCACGGGCACAATGCCTTTGATAATGTGCACGGGATCGCCCAGGTCGGCTACACCGCCACGTGGTGGAGCCAGCGGTTCGCGGACGACCTGGTCAACAGGAGGAGCGGCTCGGTAGGCACGGCCACGTACAAGGACCACGAGACGATGATGACCAGCCTGTTCGGCTGGAACCGCCCGCGGCTGGACGCCTACTACCCCCGCATGACGAACGAGACCTTCCCCGTCAGCTACTGGTACTTCCTGTGCGAGACGGCCATCACCGGAGACTTCTACCGGGGCATCGGCAGAGTGGGCATCGACTACTGGCCGTGCATCAAGAACAACAGCGGCAGACGGGTCGGCTGGGTCAACGAACGCTTCGCGGAGGTCAGCGGCTACCTGCACAAGCTGCACAGCTACCTCCTGGAACCCCAGGCCGACAAGCCCGTGGCCATGACGCGGCTGCTGGCCCTGGAGCAAGGCATCCACGAATGCGAGGCGCGCATCTACATCGAGGACGCCATCGTCAACAAGGGCCTGGCCAAACGTGCGCCGAAGCTGGCCAAGCGCTGCCAGGAAGTCCTCGACGAGAGACTGTCGTACATGTGGAAGGGCCTCGACAACATGCAGTTCGGCGGCTGGGGCGTAACCGCCTGGCGGTACCAGGCCGGCGTGTCCGGCCATGCCTGGCTGCTGAACACCGCCCAGCAGGAACGCACGCGGGAGTTGTATGTCCTGGCCGGTGAAGTGGAGCAGACCCTCGGCAAGTGACCGGCGGCCGGTGACCGGCAACCGACCAACCTGCGTTGCCGTTGATCGCCTGAACGGTATTACGTGAGTCTCTCGAGGTATCCACAGTGGGTGCCATGGCTGCTCCGCAGCCATGCCGAATGACTTCTACCTCCGCTCCCGGCAGCCCGCTCGTCCGGCGGCCCCCGGTTTCTGGCTTGCTCACCCAGCCATACACAGGTTATATTCACATCCCGTCACCTTCTGGCGGGAGTTCCTTCATGCTCGCAAAGATTCCCAGCGCCTCGGTCGTCGGCATCGAAGGCTACATGGCCATGGTCGAGATCGACATTCGCCACGGCATGCCGTCGATCATCACCGTCGGTCTGCCCGATGCCGCCGTCAAGGAAGCCAAGGACCGCGTCGAATCGGCCATACGCAACAGCGGCTACCACTGGCCCAGCGACCGCATCACCATCAACTACGCCCCGGGCGACATCCGCAAAGAGGGTCCGGCCTTCGACCTGCCGACGGCCCTGGGCATGCTGGCCGCAAGCGGGCAACTCCAGAGCGAATGCCTGGGCGACTATGCCGCCGTGGGTGAACTGGCTCTCGACGGCACACTGCGCCCGGTCCGCGGGTGCCTGGCCGCCGCCATGGCCGTCCGGGCCGACGGACGACGCGGGTTCATCGTCCCGGCGGCCAACGGCAACGAGGCCGGCGTGGTGGCTGGCCTGGAAGTTATTGCCGTGGGGTCGCTGACCGAGGCCGTGGGCTTCCTCACGGGCGAGTTGCCCATCGAGCCGACGGCCATCGACCTGGAGACGATCTTCGCCGAGTCGTCGCTCTACGGCCTGGACTTCGCCGACGTCCGCGGCCAGGAGGCGGCCAAGCGGGCCCTGACGGTTGCGGCCGCAGGCGGGCACAACGTCATCATGATCGGACCGCCCGGCAGCGGCAAAACGATGCTCGCCCGGCGGCTGCCGACCATCCTGCCGATGCTCTCGCTCGAAGAGTCGCTCGAGACGACGCGCATCTACAGTTCCGTCGGCCTGATG
>JAFGPY010000140.1 GCA_016935955.1 Planctomycetota bacterium | reverse complement strand
CGGATGACGTCGCCTTCCATGATCTGCATGTGATAGATGTCGTAGAGGAGCTTCACACGCGGGCTGTCCACCTTGCGGCACACCTCGACGCCCCATGCCGTGTGGTCGCACTGGTAGCCGGCGTGATCGATCTTCGAGTTCAGCAGCTCGATGTTCAGGTTGATGCCCTTGGCCTCAGCGTAGGATGCCACGCGGCGCAGTCCGGCCGCCGTCGCCTCGGCGCCCTCGGCGTCGCTCTGGCCGGGGTTGCGATTGCCACTGAAGCAGATCAGCCCGGGGATGCCGAGCTTCGCGGCCAGGTCGATCGATTCACGCAGTTCCGCCTCGATGCGGTCGTGGTTCTCGGGCTTGTTCAGGCCGTCGGTCAACGACGTGTGGCCGCACATGCTTGCCACGGCCAGCTTGTGTTTTGCGGCTGTCGCCACCAGTTCGTCGAAGTCCTCGCCGCGAAACCACAACTCGATCCCCTCGTAGCCGATCTTGGCGGCATGGCGGCAGAGTTCGTCGAGGCTCATCTCCTTGGCCTTGAAGCACGGATAGCAGAACGATTGGTGAATGCGCACGACATCTTCCTTTCATTGCCGGTTGGGCCGGCTATGGTTTCAGACTGTAACGCTGCAGAATCCCCAGGAGATTTCCTCCGAGGATCATACGCTTCGATTCGACCGGTATCCGCGCGAACAGGATCGGCCCCAGTCCCCAGGCCACCGGCAGGTCCAGCAGGTCGCTTCCGAAGAGCAACCGCTCGGGGCCGATTGTCGCCACGACGCGCTCACACTCACGCGGCCCGAGCAGCGGGCAAGAGCAGACGTACAGATTGTCGAACCGCTTCATCAGTTCGGCGTAGGCCAACGTCGTGTGCCCGGTGACGTAGCAGGCGTTCGGATACGCCGTCATCAGCCGCTCCAGGTTCGCCGCCGGACCCCAACCGTGGTTGAGGATGATCTGCCGCCGCTCGTGGGCCCACTGGCAGGCCACGTCGAGCAGGGGCCCGTCGTCCGGGTAACCCTGGTAGTAGGGGATCAGCTTGATGCCCCGCAGACCGAGCCCGGCGCAACGCTCCAGTTCGCGGAGCATCTCCTCGCGGCCGCGATGAGGGTTCAGTAGCGTGAAGCCCACGAAGCGGTCGCCGTGTCGTCGCACGGCCTCGACCACGAGGTCGTTGCCGAACCGTTCGTCGCTCGTCACGCCCACGAAACTGAAAACGCACGTCCTTTCGATGCCCAATCGGCCCATCTCGCGGACCACGCTGTCCAGGTCGCCGTCGGGCACGTGGTAGTGCGCCGCCTTGCCGCCCAGGTGTCCGTGGCAATCGTGGAACACCATCTCCGACGGTCGCTCGCCCGTGCGGCCGAACCGGACGTACTCGTCCGCGGCCGGCTTGGGCTGCACTGCCGGATGTTCCGGCTCACACCACGCGATCAGTTTCCGCATGTTGTCTCCGGCGATCAACCGCTTGTCGGCATCGTCAATCTCCGCGCAGGCCAGCGTCGCCAGTGTCATGTGCGGGCCGAACTGCGGCCAGTTCGAACCGAAGATCAAACGCTCGGCGCCCCAACGCCGCGTGATGTATTCGATGCCGTGGTGCAGCCAGTAGCCGCTCAGTTCGATCCGCAGATTCGGGCACGCGTCCAAGGCCCGGTAGACCAGCCGCTGCGTGCGGCGAATGCGAAATTCGCTGACAATCACCGGCAGCGAGGGCCAGCGACGGCACATGGCCACGACCTCGGTCCAGTTCGTCTGGTCCGTGAGCGGGCACCCTGGGCCGATCTCGTCCGGGCAGATGACCACCGGAACGCTCGTCTCGGCCATGGGCTCCAGCAACTCGTCGACGCACCAGTCCGCCAGCGACATGCGGTACTGGCCGGTGAACAGGAACAGGGCCCCGACGTGTCGGCGTCGCATCCGGTCGAGCATCTCGCGAGGCTCGGGTTGCTCACCGGCGCCCGGCGGCAAGGCGGCCCATGCCGGATGCAGCCGCGGTCGGCCGGTCGTGTGCTGCGATACGCTCGCGTTGCCGTCCGACGGATGATGCTCGCGGCTCAGGCTGTCGACGACCAGCGCCTCGGCGATCCCGTAGTGGTCCATCTCGGCCAACAGGTCGTCGGCCGTGTGCGGACCGCCTTCCTGCAACCGCACGTGCCGTCCCACCGTGCAGCGGGCGTCGAAGAAGTTCCAGTTGGTCTCGTGCGTCTTCATGGCAGCGTCACCTTACCCGATGTGGTCCGTCCGGCCCCGCGACGGCTACCGCCATTGTGCGGCCTTCGGGTCTTCGGTGCAATAGGCCGACAGCACCTTGTTCATCGCGGCGGCAACGCACGCGCAATCTTCGGCCGAGTACCACTGGTCCAGGTGAACCATGACCGCCCGGTTGTAGAGGTCGTCGGCCACGGGGCAGTCGCCGCGACGATAGTCCACGCCGCCGCCGCGTTCGACGTAACGCGGATCGGTCAACGGTGACGCGCCGGCCGCCATGGGCGACTTCAGCACCACCGGGAACATGTCCGAGTACTGATGCCAGTCGGGACCGGCCTTGTCGCCGCGCATCGCGCACGACACGCCCTCGGCCTTCAGGGCCGCGACGATCTTCTCGCCCAGTGCGATCGTCTCCGGATAGAACCGCAGCATGTACCCCACCTGGCCCTCCGCGTCGTTGACCTTCTGGGGCGCGATCTCACGGTAGGTCTTCAGGGCGCCGACGACTTGGTTTCTGGCCTCGCGATAGCGGCGCACCACGTCGTTCAGCTTGCCGAGCTGCACCACGTCGACCGTCGCCTCCAACTCCGACATGCGGTAGTTGGTGCCGACGAACAGTTCGCCTTCGTACCGCGGCGGCGCGAAGCGGTCCTTCCGCCACAGGCCGCCGCACTCGGCCAACTGGCAGGCCCGCTCGTACAGCCGCTCGTCGTTGGTCAGCACCAGTCCGCCTTCGCCCCCGCCGATGATCTTGTAGCAGGAGATGCTGAAGCAGCCCAGGTCGCCGATGGTTCCGACGTAGCGGCCCTTGTACGTCGCGCCGGGCGACTGGGCGCAGTCCTCGATCACTTTCAGCGAGTGCTTGCGGGCCACGGCCATGATCGCGTCCATGTCGGCGACGCCGCCCCAATGGTGCGTCGGGGCCAGGGCCACGGTGCGCGGCGTGACGGCCGCCTCGATTCGCGCCGGGTCCATGTGCAGCGATTCGTCCACGTCGCAGAAGATCGGCACGCCGCCGGCCAGCATGACGGCCGCCGAGGTGGCCATGAAGCCCACGGCCGGAACGATGACCTCCGTGCCGGGTCCCACTCCGGCAGCGACGAACGCACTGTGCAGGGCGCCCGTTCCCGAACTGACCGACAGCGCATGCTTGACGCCGAAGGTCTTCCTCGCAAGGGCCTCGAACTTCGATCCTCGGATAAGCTCCGGCGACGCGCAATAGTAGCGGGCCAGCTTGCAGGGGACCTCCTCGAGGTCGTCGTCCGACACGGCGGCCCGGAGCCGCGTCAGGGTCTCGGCCTTGAAGCCGAACCGTTCGGCCAGCGCGAGGAATTCCTCGACGCCGATCTTCGGCTGCTTCTTTCCCCGCATGGCCGGGAACGCCTTCTTTCCACCGTCAACCGCCAGTTTGTCCATCGCGTTTGTCCCCTGTAGTCAGGTCCGCACTCTGTCCCGCACCGTCCGGTGCGTGCCGCACTTCAGCGTCGGCAGTTACTATCTAGCACGGCCCTGCAACCGAAGGAATGGACAAGGCGGCATTTTTCATGTAACATTCTGCATGGCCGAAATCGGCCTTGGATCGGGCGGGCATGGGGTGCCAGGGGAAGGAGGATCGCCGCGTGACGCGCAGTTGGATAGGCCATTCTTGGAAGACGCCTCGTCCCGGCATCGCGCCGCGTGTCGTCTCGGCCCACTATGTCGAGCGGCCGCCATGGGGCATGACCGGGCGGAGCCTCCACAAGTTCTGGGTGCTGGACTACGCGCGGTCGCCGTGCGGCTGCGTGCGCGTCGGCTCGTCGCGGGCGGCCTGGCGGACGCGAGAGCCGCGAACGGCTCACCTTTATCCGCCGGGTACCCCGTACTGGGAGGACACCACGGGCGTGCGAGGGCCGATCCGTGAGGCCTGGGTGATCTTCGCCGGGGGAGAAGAAGCAGGGCTGGGGAGCTTGCTCCAGCGCGGACGCCGCTGGGCGCATATCGCCGATCCGGGCGGCCTGCTCGACGCGCCGCTGCGCGATATGGCCGTCGCGGGCCACGCAATGGGCGAGGCCGCCTTCTGGCGCGGGCAGGCCGGTCTGGCCTCGGTGATCGAGTTGCTCGGACGCGCGGTGCGGCAACGGGATGGAACGTTTCTGCTGCCGACCGCGGATGCTGCCGCAGAGGGAACGCAGGAGCTGGTGCTTGAGGCCGATGAGTACTTCCGCGACCACTTGGCCGACAAGGTGGCCTTGGCCGACGTGGCCCGGCATCTGGGCATGAGCAGTTCGGCCTTCTCGCACCGTTACAGCGAACTGGCCGGCCGGTCGCCGATGGCCAGCCTCGCGGCCATGCGTATCGAACTGGCCAAGAGCCTGCTGCTTCGCGGCCTGAAGATGGACGTCATCGCCCGGCAGGCGGGTTTCTTCGACGCCTTCCATTTCTCCAAGGCGTTTAAGAAGCATTGCGGCGTGTCGCCGAGCCGGTTCCGGCGCCAAGCGTGGCCTGCCGCCGAGAAGGAGGATTGATCCGTGCGTGTGCCGAGGCGCGATCCGCAACCGGATTACGAGCGATTCCGCCGTTCGGTCATGCGCGGCGGGCAGACCGATCGGATCGCCGCGGGCGAGCAGCATGCCGACCTGGCCGTCATGGCCGCGGTGCTGGGCAGGAGGCCGGCCGAGTGGCAGCCGGCCGACCACGTCGAGTTCCAGTACCGTATGGGCTACGACTACGTCAACGTGCTGGTCACGCCGGGGAACGTCTTCGGAGATGAGCACCAGGTGACGGCGGCCGCGGAGGCCGAATCGTCAGCGACGGCCCCGCGAAGCTACGTGAACGAACAGAGCGGGCCGGTTCAGAACTGGGACGATTTCCACCGCTTCGCTTGGCCGCAACCCCACCAGACCGACCTGTCGAGCTTCGAGGTCTATCGCCCGCTGCTGCCGCGAGGCATGCGGATGAACGCCTTCGTCAGTTGCGGCTACTTCGCGAAAGTGACCTGGACGGTCGGCCTGCAACCGTTCTGTTACCTGCTGATGGACGACCGGCCGCTGGTCAAGGCCATCTTCGGCAAGTGGGCCGAGTGGGTGGTCGGCGTCTCGCGGCGGTGCATGGACCTGCCGGGCGTCGGGGCTTTCTGGATGTCCGACGACTTGGGCTTCAACACCGGTCCCTTCCTGTCGCCGGCCGACCTGCGCGAGTTTGTCTTTCCCGTCTATGCCGAACTCGGCACCATGTGCCGCCACCGCGACCTGCCGTTCATCCTTCATTCGTGCGGCAACCTGAACGCGATTCTCGGCGACCTGGCCGAGTGCGGGGTCAACTGCTTTCATTCACTGCCGCCAGGCCTCTACGATCTGGCCGATCTGAAGCGGCGCTGGGGCCACAAGCTGGCCTTTTCGGGCAACGTCGATCTGAACATCCTTGCGATGGGTACGCCCGAAGACGCGCGACGGGCCGTCCGCGCCGTCAAGGACGTCTGGGCGGCCGACCCGGCGGGCGGCATCCTGCTCAGCTCGTCGAACTCCATCGCCAACTACTGCCGAGTCGACAACTACCTGGCCATGATGGACGAACTGCTCGTCTGAACGTGCCGCGAGACGACCGCAGCGCCGTGGAACCCTGTGTTCCGGCAAGGGGGCTGCACAAGGGGCGTCACGGGCAGTGCGACCGCGGCTGGACTGCGAAGTTCAGGCGTCCTGGCAGGCCGGCGTGCCTGAGCGTCACGGTGCGCTCTTGCCTTTTCGGCCCGGGTGGATTATCCTGCCCAATCAGCCGCCGGACCGTGCTTGCCCGCGAATGAGCAGGGGGCCTCCGGCGACAGGTCTACCCGCGCGGAGGGGTGGCCGAGTGGTTTAAGGCGGCGGTCTTGAAAACCGCTG
>JAFGPY010000139.1 GCA_016935955.1 Planctomycetota bacterium | reverse complement strand
TCACGTGGCTCAACGGCCAGTGGTCGCAACTCTGGCACGCCAAGCCCCTGGCCGCCTGACGGCTACCACAAACGTGACGTGCACCCGGGGCGGCCCACGGACCTGTAATTCATTTGACGATTTGAGGGGCCGGGGCTATCATATCTGACTGCGCCGGATTGCAGGATCGCCTGCACGAGCCGGTCTGCCGGGGGATTGCCATGGTTCGCAAGCAACCGCAGACGCTTTTTGAGGTCTACAGCAGCTTTCGCGGTGTGCCCCATCGGCAGGCGGAGGATGCGGCCGTGCCGTCGCGGCAGCCGCAGCAGGAACGCCGGGCGGCCGCTGTGTCGCCTGTCGAGCAGCCGGTCGCCGGGCGCTACGTGATCCGCCTGACGGCGAGTCAGGTGTTCGTCGGCGTGCTGCTGGCGCTGCTGGCCCTGGCGGTGGCCGGGTACGCCGGCTACACGATCGGCTACGGCAAGTTGAGGACGCTGGACCGCGGACGCCCGACGGTCGGCGAGGTGAGGGGCGGGCCGGCCAATCCGGAGGTTCTGAGTCAGTCGGGCCCGACGGAGATCGCCGCCGACCCGTTCGTCTACGAGCAGCCCGAGACGGGCGACGCCGACAACGGATCGTCCCCGGTGGTAGACGACGCGGCAGGGCAGGTGGATCCGCAGCTTCGCGGCGATTACCGCGTGCGGATCATGAGTCTGCCGATCGAGCATCGCGACACGCAGGAGTCGTTGCGGCAGTCGCAGTCGTTTCTGGCCGAGAAGGGCGTCGCGACGGACGTCGAGCAGCGCGGAAGGAACTGCTACCTGTATTCCAGGCAGACCTTCCCGTCGGAATCGCATGAGAAGGCGATCGAGCTTCGCGATCGCATCAGGCAACTGGGCGACGAGTACGCTCGTCGCGTGAATCGGACGAACGAGTTCAGCAGCGCCTACATCGTCAAGAGATCGTAGGGCGGCAGGCTGACTCAGAAAGGCACAGGAGGTCGAACTACGATGTCGTTGGACAGAGGACTCAAACCGCGTAATGCCCTGGCTCGCCACCGCAACGTGCTGAGCCGCGACGAACGGCTTGCCGCTCTTCAGGAAACCGAGAAGTGGAGTGAAGGCATGTCGGTCTTCGGGATGCCCAAGGTGGCCAACCGCAAGGTCGCCGTGAAGAAGGAGAAGGCCGAGAAGGCCGCCGAGGGTGCTGCGGTCGAGGGCGCTGCCGCGCCGGCCGAAGGCGCCGCCAAGGCCGAGGGCGACGCCGCGAAGAAGTAGTCGCGGCACGTGCGGTCCGCGGCCCGGCCGCCGGGCTCAACGTGTGTGGAATAATCGAGCCGCGCCGCCAATTCCCGGCGGCGCGACTTTGCTTTACGGCCAGTGCGACGGCTACACGCCGAGCCGCCGCGATGCAAGGGGAGGACGCCCGTGCTTGCTCAACGCATGAAAGTCATCGACGCTTCGGGAATCCGCAAGGTGTTCGACCTCGCGGCCAAGCTCAAGGATCCGATCAACCTGTCGATCGGCCAGCCCGACTTCGACGTGCCCGACCTCGTCAAGGACGCGGCCATCCAGGCCATTCGCGACGGCCACAACCAGTACACGCAGACGCAGGGCACCTCGGAGCTGCGCGAGCGCGTCGCCGCCGAGTTGAGCGAGAAGTTCGGCCTCGTCGATCCGCCCGTCCTGATCACGAGCGGCGTCAGCGGCGGGCTGCTGCTGGCCCTGATGGCCACGGTGGACCCGGGCGACGAGGTGCTGATCGCCGATCCCTACTTCGTCATGTACAAGCACCTGACGAAGGTCATCGGCGGGCGGCCGGTCTTCGTCGACACCTACCCGGACTTTCGCCTGACGGCCGACCGCATCCGTCCGCTGATCACCGAGCGGACCAAGCTGCTCATGCTCAACAGTCCCTGCAACCCGAGCGGTGCCGTCATGTCGCAGCAGGAGATCGACGACGTGCTGGCCCTTGCCGCCGAGCACGACCTGCTGGTCCTGAGCGACGAGATCTACGACGCCTTCTGCTACGACGGCCCGCATGCCTCGGCCTGCGGGCGGTACGACAAGCTGATCCTGCTGAAGGGCTTCAGCAAGACCTACGGCATGACCGGCTGGCGGCTGGGTTATGCCACGGGACCGGCCGACGTCCTGCAGGCCATGACGATGCTGCAGCAGTACACGTTCGTCTGCGCCCCGAGCATGGTCCAGGCCGGCGGTCTGGCGGCCATGGGCCTGAGCATGGACGAGGAAGTGGCCGGCTTCGCCGAGCGGCGCGACCTGATCTACAACGCCCTGAAGGACGACTTCGAGGTCCAGTGTCCGCGCGGCGCGTTCTACATGTTCCCGAAAGCTCCCGGCGGCCGGGCCCAGGAATTCGTCACCGAGGCCATCAAGAACAATGTCCTGATCATCCCCGGCAATGTCTTCAGCGAAAAGGACACCCACTTCCGGATCTGTTACACGGTCGGCCGCGAGACGCTGCTTCGCGGGGCCGAGATTCTGTGTGGCCTGGCTCGGCGGATGAACAAGGGCTGAGTGGCCCCGCCCGCACGGCAAGGCCGTTTTTGGCTTGCAAAGGCCGCAGGGCTATGCTAGTTTTGCGTCGCTCAGGGGCTGCTCCTGGGGCAGTCCGGAAAACTGTGGCAATGCGGTCGGCGGCTGTTACAATACTCCGCTGCATGAGTGCAGGATGAAATTCTATCTGACAGATCGTGTTCTCGAACTGGAACCCGGCAAGCGTCTGGTCGCCGTAAAGAACCTGTCGCTGGCCGAGGAGTACCTGCAGGACCATTTTCCGTCCTACCCGGTGCTTCCGGGCGTGCTGATGTTCGAGGCCATGATTCAGGCTGCGGCCTGGCTCGAGCGCGTGACGACCGACTTCGCCCAGAGCATGGTCGTCCTGCAGGAAGCCCGCAACATCAAGTACGGGGCCTTCTTCCGGCCCGGCACGCAGATGCGGGTGAGCGTCGAGTTGATGAAGCAGAGCGACGACGGCCTTTGGAGTTTCAAGGGCGTCGGTGCGACCGGCGAGCAGAACAACGTCCAGGGGCGGTTTACGCTTCGGGCCTTCAACCTGGCCGACGAAGACCCGTCCATGGCCGCGACCGATCGTGGTTTGCTGGAGGCCATGCGAAACCGCTGGTCGCTGATCGCGCCGCGGCCGTCGCTCGCTTCCGAATGACAGCAAGTGCGTCCGCCGGCGATGATCGGCAGATGCCTGACAAGTGATGAGGCAGGAGAGGATCAAGAAACGATCTGGAGGTTATTCGCATGGCTTTGAGTCCGGATGAGATCTTTGAGAAGGTTCGTGAAGCGATGGTCGGCGCCTTGGGAGTCGACGAGGATGAAGTCACTCCGGAGGCCACGCTGACCGGCGACCTGGGAGCCGAGTCGATCGACTTCCTGGACATCGTGTTCCGGCTCGAGAAGGAGTTTGGCATCAAGATTCCCCGGGGCGACCTCTTCCCGGACAACCTGTTCACCGACGAGCAGTACGTCCAGAACGGCAAGCTCACCGACGCCGGGCTGGCCGAACTCCGCAAGCGCATGCCCCATGCCGACCTGACCGAGTTCGAGAGCGATCCGGACGTTCAGAACGTCAACAATCTCTTCACCGTGGGGATGATCTGCAAGTACATCGGATCCAAGGTCGCCGAGCCGGCGAGCTGACCTGTGGACACATTGTCGCTGCGGCTGCAGGCCGCGGCTTGGTACGGGCCGAAACCCAAAGCATTGGCGTCCGAGCACTGCGGCGTCGATGGTCTCTT
Source organism: Planctomycetota bacterium (assembly GCA_016935955.1). The sequence continues at coordinate 3,903 of JAFGPY010000139.1, read as the reverse complement.
GGGTTTCGGTCTTTAGGGTAGGCCGGCAGGAGTCGTCGACATGCGGTGGTTCTGGGTCGATCGGTTCATCGATTTTCAGCCGGGCAAGTCCGCCAAGGCCGTCAAGAACGTTTCTCTGGCCGAGGAGCATGTCCACGACCATTTCCCGGGCTTTCCGGTGCACCCGCAGTCGCTGATGATCGAGGGCATGGCCCAGACGGCCGGCGTCCTCGTCGGGCAGGCCTTCAATTTCGAGGAGAAGGTCATCCTGGCCAAGATCGGCCGGGCGACGTTTCACCGCCTCGTGCAGCCGGGCGACCAGATCGTCTACCACGCCGAGGTCGTCGACGAGATTCGCCGCGAGGGCGCCAGCATCCGCGGCACCATCACTTGCGACGGCCGGACCGTGGCCGACATCGAACTGATGTTCGTCCACCTCGACAACAGCATGTCGGGCGAGGACTTCGGCGACGACAACTTCGTCTTCTCCGACGAGTTCGTGAAGCTGCTGCGGATGAGGGAACTGGCCGAGCAGTTTGCCGCCGGGAGCGACAAGGGTTGAAGGGGACCCCTCAGGGCCGAATGAGAACTTTCGTGACAGAGCAACAGCGACAAGTCGTCATCACCGGTTGCGGCCTTCTGACGCCGCTGGGCCAGACGCCCGCGGAGGTCTTCGAAGCCGCACTGGCCGGCAAAAGCGCCCTCGGCCTGGAGGCCGGGTTCGACACCGCCGAGTTCGTCTCGCGCGTCGTCGGCGCCCTGCCGCCCGAGGCCGACCTGGCCCGCGGCATGCGCAAGGACCAGGTCCGCTACTTCCGCAAGAACGCCAAGGTCATGGCTCGCGACATCCAGTTGGCCGTCGGCTCCGCCGGTCCGGCCATCGAGGATGCGGGGCTGCCCGTCGGCGATGCCAAGGACGGCCAGGTCCTGCCGACGGTCGACCACACGCGGCTCGGCATCCTCTTTGCCGCCGGATTCATTCCCTGCGACCTGGAGAGCCTCGCGGCCGCCACGGCCGAGTGCCTCGACGAGAACGGCGAAGTCAGCCTCGCTCGGTGGGGAAGCCACGGCTTGCCGGTCATGTACCCCCTGTGGCTGCTCCGGTACCTGCCCAACATGCTGGCCTGCCACGTCGGCATCATCTGGGATTGCCAGGGCCCCAGCAACTCGATCACCTGCAACGACGCCGGCGGCCTGCTGGCCATGGGGGAAGCCTATCACCACGTGGCGCGCGGCACCGCCGACATCATGCTCAGCGGCGCCGCCGAGTCGCGCATCAACCCGACGTCGATGTTGCGGCACGTGCTGCTGGGCAAGGCCACCACGGGATACAACGACCGGCCGCAGGACGCTCACCGTCCCTTCGACGTCGGTCACGACGGTTACGCCTGTGGCGAAGCGACATGTACCGTGGTCCTCGAATCGGCCGACCATGCCGCCGCACGCGACGGCAAGGTCAGGGCGATGATTGCCGGATTCGGATCCAGTTGCGCCGCCTGCCTGCCGAACGAATCGGAGGCCGACGGCCGCGGCATGGCCCTGGCCATCAAGGCCGCCCTGCGCGACGCCGGCATGAAGCCCGCGGACATCGACGTCGTGGTGGCCCGCGGCTCGGCGATTCCAGGCGAAGACGTGGCCGAGGCTACGGCCATCAAGGCTGCTCTCGGCGACGTCCCGGTGACGACCTTCGCCGGCGGCATGGGCAACGTCGGTTGCCCGAGCGGTCCGATCGGCGTGGCCATGGCCCTGGAGATGTTCGACCGCGGCTGCGTGCCGCCGATCCGCAACTGCGACCAGTTGGACCCGGCCTGCCCGATTGCCGCCGTGACGGGCAAACCGCTCGCCAAGACAATCGACACGGCAATCGTCCTGTCCAGCGCCGTCAGCGGACAGACGGCGGCCATGATTATCAGGAAGGCCTGAGACCCTTGCGGCGCCCGGCTCCGTCCGGACGTTCGCGATGCGAGAGACTATGAGTCGAAGACGAATCGTCATCACGGGAATGGGCATGGTGGCCCCGCTCGGCCTGACCGTCGAGGACAACTGGCAGGCCCTGCTGGCCGGCAAGAGCGGCGTCTCGCGCACACGCAAGTTCGAGGCCGACACGTTTCCGACGACCTTCTCGGGGCAGGTGCCGCCGCTGGACCTGGCCGACTACACGGACCGCGCCGCCGAGTTCGCCCACAGTGGCGACAACGTCCGGTTCGCGGTGGCCGCCTCGCGCATGGCCTACGACGACAGCGGCCTGACGGCCGACTCGATCGCCCCGGAACGTTTCGGCGTCTACCTGGGCAGCGGCGAGGGGCCTGCCGACTTCTTCGCCTTCATCCGCTCGCTGGCCGCCGGGCTGAAGGACGGGCAGATCGACACCAACGCCTACTATCACGCCGGGCTGAAAAACTACGACGGCATGAACGAGTGGGAGCAGGAGCCCGGCCGCTCGGCGGCGCACCTGGCCCGGCTCTACAACGCCCTGGGCCCGAACGCCAACACGCTGACGGCCTGCGCCGCCTCGACCCAGGCCATGGGCGAGGCCATGATGGTTATCCGCCGCGGCGACGCCGACGTCATGATCACCGGCGGCACGCACACCATGATCCAGCCGTTCGGCGTGATGGGCTTCAACCTGCTGACGGCGATTGCCACCGAGCCGCGCGAGCACCCCGAGAAGGCCAGTTGCCCGTTCGACCGCAAGCGGAGCGGCTTCGTCATGGGCGAGGGCTCCAGCATCCTGATCATCGAGGAACTCGAGCATGCCCTGGCCCGTGGGGCGACGATTCACGCCGAGCTGATCGGCTACGGCTCATCAGCCGACGCTTATCGCATGACCGACATTCATCCCGAAGGCCGCGGGCCGGTGGCCTGCCTGGAGGCGGCCGTGGCCGATGCCGGCATCGCCAAGGACGAGATCGACTACGTCAGCGCCCACGGCACCAGCACGACCGAGAACGACAAGGTCGAGACGTTGAGCCTGAAGAAATTCTTCGGCGACCACGCGCCGCAGGTTCCGGTCTCGAGCATCAAGAGCAGCATGGGGCACCTGATTGCCGCCGCGGGAGCCACCGAACTGATCACCTGCGTCCTGGCCATTCGCGACCAGGTGCTGCCGCCGACGATCAACTACGAGGACCTGGACGAGGGCCTCGATCTGGACTACGTGCCGAACAAAGCCCGACCGGCCAAGGTGGAAACCTGCCTGTCGGAGTCGTTCGGTTTCGGCGGTCAGAACGATGCCCTTGTCGTCCGCCGCTACAGGCCCTAACATGTGGGCCGAAAGGAGGTCGCGGTGGTCCTCGCCTACCGGCTTGTCGCTTGCCTGTCGCCGATTCTTTCGGACGCGACCGACGACGGCGGCTGGTTGGCCCATCACTGGCCCTGGCTGGCCCTGGGCACCATCGCCATCCTGCTGTCCATCGCTTTCTCGGTTTTCGCCCGCTACCTCCGCATCAGCCTCCGCCTGTTCATGGACACCAAGATGCCGATGACCGCCGGCCTGGGCAACGGCCGCCGCATCAACGCCGAGGCGCACCCGTTCCCGAGCCGCGACGGCACGGGCCTGACCGGGGCGTTCATCGAGCCGCCGCCGGGCACGCCTGTCCGCGGCATCGTCGTCTTCGCTCCCGAGTTCAACGGCGACCGCCACAGCGCCATGAACTACACCGACGGCCTGCCGCAACTCGGCCTGCGCGTCTTCTCGTTCGACTTCCGCGGCCACGGCGAAAGCTTCTGCGATCCGTCGTACCGCCCGACGCACTGGGTCACCGAGCACGAGGTCGACGACCTGCTCGGGGCCGTCGGCTACGTGGGTTCGCTGCCGGAGAACCGCGGCCTGCCGATCGTCCTGATGGGCGTCAGTCGCGGGGCCTGCGCCGCTGTGCTGGCCACGGTCCACGCGCCGCACATTGCCGCCCTCGTCCTCGACGG
>JAFGPY010000018.1 GCA_016935955.1 Planctomycetota bacterium | reverse complement strand
GCGCCGCCGAGTTCGGCGTCTGCAACTGGCCCGTAGCTTGCAGTGAATGCCTATGGGGTCCAACGTCACGTCTGAGATTGCCCAGCAATTGCGGCTCCGGGAGCAACAGGTCGATAGAACCCTGGCTATGCTCTCCCGAGGCTATACCGTTGCATTCATCGCCCGCTATCGCAAAGAGACCACCGGCGGCGCCGACCGCAAGACTATCCTGACGATCGTCGAACTCAATGCCCGGCTAACGGAACTGCAGAACCGCAAGAAGGCCGTCCTGGAGGCGATCCGTGAACAGGGCAAACTGACGCCGGACATCGAGAAGGCCGTGACCACGGCCGGCCAGCTATGGCTGGTCGAGGACCTGTACCTGCCGTTTCGCCCGCAACGACACACCGCGGCCATGCTGGCCCGAAATCGCGGCCTGGAGCCCTTGGCCGAACGCATCCTGACCGGCGTCGAGAAGGCGCCGATCGACGAGGTGGCGGCCAACTTCATTCGCCACGACCGCGACGTCCACACGACCGACGACGCCGTGTCGGGCGCCTCGCACATCATTGCCGAGGACTACAGCACCAGCGCCCGCCTGCGACAGAAGGTCCGCGACATTCTCTGGGCCGACGGCATCCTGCGGTCGTCGAAAGGAAGCAGCGCCGACGAGCACCTCAAGGAATTCCGGGACTACTTCAACTTCTCCGAACAGATCAGGAATCTGCCGCCGCATCGCGTGCTGGCCGTCAACCGCGGGGAACGCAAGAAGGCCCTCAAGGTGGTCATCGAAGTGCCGATGCAGGAACTCGTGGACCAGTGCGCCGACCTTGTGGTTCCGACGGCAAGCGTCTACGACGACTTCCTGCGCGAGTGTCTGGCCGACGCCCTGACGCGGCTGATCATTCCGAGCATCAGCCGCGAGGTCCGCCGCGAACTGACGCAACGGGCCGAGTTGCACGCCATCGACGTGTTCGCGAGCAACTTGCGGGGCATCCTGATGTCGCCGCCCGTACGAGGCGTGCGTGTGCTGGCCGTCGACCCGGGTTTCCGTACAGGTTGCAAGGTGGCGGCCCTGGACGTCCACGGGGAGTTGCTGGGCGAGACGATCATCTACCCGCACGAACCGCAGAAGCGATGGGCCGACGCCAAGGACACACTGGTCGCCGCCGTGCAAAAGTACGAGATCGATGTCGTGGCCATCGGCAACGGAACGGGGTGCCACGAGACCGAGAAACTGGTTTCGGAAGTCATCGGCGCAAGCAAGCAACCGGTCAAGTATGCCCTGGTCAGCGAGGCGGGTGCGAGCGCCTATGCAGCCGGGGACCTGGCCAAGGAGGAATTTCCGAATCTGGACGCCGCGCTGCGCGGCACGGTATCCATCGGCCGCCGGTTGCAGGATCCCATCTCCGAGTTCGTGAAGGTCGATCCGCGATGCATCGGCGTCGGTCTGTACCAGCACGACGTGGACCAGAACCAGCTCAAGGAGCATCTCGACCGCGTCGTCTACGACTGCATCAACGAGGTGGGCGCCGACCTGAACCGGGCCAACCTCACGCTGCTGTCGAAGATCTCGGGGCTGGACGTCACACTGGCCCGAGCCATCATCCAATGGCGGAAAACATCGGGACCGTTCACCTCGCGCGAGCAACTCAAACAGGTGCCCGGCATCGACGATCTGGCGTTCCAGCAGAGCGCCGGTTTCCTGAGGGTCTTCGACGGTGAGAATCCTCTGGACCGCACGCCGATTCATCCCGAGTCGTACGCGGTTGTCGACAAACTGCTGGCCCGTTTCGGCTACGCGCTTTCGGACATGGCCGCGCCCGGCGGCCTGCCGAGGCTGCGGCAGAAACTCCAGGGACTGTCCCTGGAGACGCTTGCCGAGGAAATGGACGTCGGCATCCCGACGTTGTCGGACATCCTGCACTGCCTGGAGTACCCGGATCACGACCCGCGCGACGCGAGCCCGCCCCCGCTCTTCAAGAGCGAGATGATGCGACTGGAAGACCTCAAGCCCGGCATGTGGCTCAAGGGCACGGTCCGCAACGTCGTGGACTTCGGAGCGTTCGTCGACATCGGCGTCCGCGAGGACGGTCTGGTGCACGTCAGCCAGTTCTCCAGCAAGTACATCAAGAATCCGGTCGATTTCGTCCACGTCGGCCAGACGGTGGACGTCCGCGTTATGTCGATTGACCACGACCGCCGCCGCATCGCCCTGTCGATGATTCCCGATGACGAGGCCGCCAACACCGCCACACCGTCTCAGGGATCGGCCCAGGAGCCGCAGGGTTCCGCCTGACCATGTCCCCTTCGCCCTGTTACGTTTCTCGCCCCGAGTGCGTTCTGCCGCGGATTTAGCCGCCCGTCGCCATTGACAGACGCCGGGAAATCGCCAAAATGGCAGTTCTCATTGTGCCCGAGAAGCGAGGCCGGACCCTCCGTTCAAGGCCGTTGCAGCCTCGCCCGGGCTCGGGACAGAAACGGATTTCGTCGGCACAAGGTCGCCGACCGACAAGCACAAAAGCAGGAAGGAAGAAGGCAGGACGATGGCCAAGAAGTCGAAGCCTCAGCGAAGCAAGCACGTGGACGCCGACATCAAGCACCTGGTGGACATTAGCCGCGACGTCGGCAGCGATGATCGTCTCGTCCAGGCCGGCGGCGGCAACACCAGCGTCAAGAGTGCCGACGGCAAGAGCATGCACATCAAGGCCTCGGGCACGGGGCTGCGCGACATGAGCCCGGATCGCGGCTACGTGACGATGACCCTGCCGCCACTTCTGGAATTGCTGCACGATGAGAAGCCGCGCAAGATGAACGACGCCCAGCGCGAGCCGTACGTCCTGCGGACCATGTACGACGCCGTGGTCGGCGGGCCCGACCCGGCGGCGCGGCCGTCGTGCGAGGCCACGTTGCACGCCATGTTGCGGCGGTATGTGGTTCACATTCACCCGGTGTCCGTCAACGGCGTGCTGTGCAGCGTCAAGTCGAAGCAACTCTGTGAAGAATTGGCCCGTCGCGGCAAGTTCACGATGGTCTGGATTCCCTACACTAACCCCGGCCATCCGCTGGCCGTCAAGTGTCTCAATGCCGTCGAGG
>JAFGPY010000138.1 GCA_016935955.1 Planctomycetota bacterium | reverse complement strand
CCGCACCGCTCATGCTCGTCTCACCTAACGGCCCTACGCCGATACAACCACCCTCTGCGCACACGCCAAGACAGGGGAAACTCCAGCCCCATGCCTCTTGAGCCCGCGACGTGAATCGGATACGATACGGCGCTATGAGACCCTACACGCTGTCAGCGCTTCTCTGTGCGATCTGTCTGGCGACCGCGAGCGGCTGCGCCAAGAAGGCGGCCGCGCCGATCGTCGAGCACCGCACCATCACCCGCGAGACCGTCGGCGGGACGCTTACCGCCGGCACGCTCCAGCAGGTCTACGGCACGGACACCTTCGTCTATGCCGACGGCTCGGGCCGCGTCGTCGCCTCGGACGACAAGCCGGAGACCTCGTTGCCGCTCGACGATCGGCGGCTGCTCGTGCTGGTCGAGGGCTCGGGCGATTCGCTGGAAGGCTTCGTCTTCACCGCGCGGTTGCTGGCCGCGAGCGACCTGGTTGCCCGATCCCACAAACCGCTGCTCCTGCTGCCGCTGCACTGGTCCCAGTCGTCGAATCCCGTGGCCGAGCACATCAACACCAAGGGCCAGAAGGCCGGCTCGATCGTCCTTCAGGACATGATCCATGCCTGGTACCTGCGGCACGGGGAGCGGCATCGCGGCACGGTCTCGGTGCTCGGCTTCTCGGCCGGAACGCGGGTCGTCCAGCTCGCCTTCGGCTGCGAGGTCGAGGCGGGCAAGACCACGGCCGTCGACACCTGCGAGCGTCCGGTCTACATGGACGCCGTGCGGAACGTGGTCTTCCTGGGCAGCAGCATCTCGCGGCACGATCCGTTGCCGTTCGACGGTATCAAGGGCCGCTTCATCAACTTCATCAACCCGCGCGACACACATTTCGGCGACCGCGCCGCCTATGCCGCGCCGCCCGGGGCAGGTCCGGTGGTCAGCCACATGTTCTCGGCCAAGTCGCTGGAACGCTCGCCGCGCTTCGGGGCGTCGGCCAACGGGTTCTTCGCCCTGCCGACGCTTACCGCGCCCGACCAGTTCGACGTGGCCGACGATGACGACGAGTCGCGCGCGGCTTTCCGCAAGATCAACGTCCGCGTGCCCGAGGAACTGGTCGTCTACGGCCTGCTCGGCGAACAGTTCCCCAACGACAACCTGGACGACTTCGTCAACCTCGCCCCGAACCACTACATCATGACCGGCCGCGGACCCGGCGGCGCCACCGGAGGGCTGCAGTTCGCCGTCTATCGGGACCTTGCCTCCGAGTTCGTCCAGCGATTCGTCGCCGCCGCCCTGCTGACCGGCCGCACGCCGGTCCCGACGCTCAACACCCAGCCTCGCAAATCCAATCCGCTGAAGGTCTTCACTCCGGACAAGTCCAAGGAACCGGCGGCCGAACCCGCCGCCGAGCCGGCTGCGGAGCCGAATGTGGATACGGCGCCCGAACCGGCCGCGCCGCCGTCCTCCGAGTAGTCCGAGGGTTCTTCAACCACGATAGGCCGAAGCCATGGTCACGCTACGCGTGAACCGTGCCGCCTCTTCGCGGTTCAGTGCGACGGCAGGCCGCTGCGCAGGCCCAGGTAGACGGCCAGGCAGATGAGGACCGAGCCGACCAGCCGCGCGATGATGACCGGACGCGTCATCGGCTCCTTGCGCACCAGGCCCCAGTGGGCCAGCACAAGGACCGCCACGACCGACAACAGGCCGCGCACGCTGACCAGCACGTTGGTCAGTACGGCCGAGTTGGTGAACTTCAGCGAACCGTTGAAGGCGATGCCGTGCAGGCCCAGGGCCGGGATCGTCCAAAGGAACGTGCTGAGACGAGTCGGCAGGAATCGTTGTCGCCTGACGAGGCAGATGATGAGCAAGGGCAGGCCGGTCAGGATCGCGCGGATCAACCAGTTCATGACCAGGAAGTCCCACACGCCGAGATGGTAGGTGGCCATCTGCTTGCGGGTGATCAGGTCGCAGACGCCGTAGGCGACGCAGAACCCGACCGCCAGCAGCACGGCCGGCTCCGCCACGCGCCACGGCCGCACCAGCACCTCGCGATTGCCGGAGATCAGGAACAGGGCCACCAGCAGCACGGCGGACGCAGCCCACAACTCGGGCGACGTCGGTTCCATGCCCAGGGACGCGGCCAGGATGATGACCATCAGCGACTTGCCGCCAATGATCGGGCCGACGTGGCTGATGTCGCCGTAGTGCACGGCCAGCCCGAGCGACATCATGCCGAAGATGCCGGGGACCGACGCATAGGCGGCTCCCCGAACCAGTTCCCAGCTCAGGTCGGGAGGCATGAACGTCCAGCTCACCAGCCCGGCAACGGCCGGAGCGGCGTTGATCAGGAAGACGTACCGCCACGGACCTTCGCGGGCCTGCAGCTCGCGCAACCAGAAGTTCTGGCCGACGAACGTCATTGCCGCTGTGAACGCCAGGAGAATCCCGATATGCAAGTCCGACACGTCTAGCAGTCACTCTCAGAAGTCGCGGCGATCAGGCTCGCAGGGGACGCCGTTGTCGCTCTTGCCCGGTTCTGCCGCTGGATGGCGAGGCACCAGTATGCCAAGCTCCGTCGCCAATGCAAGAGTATTCGGGTGAAGGATGCGCGTCGTTGTCGCCGGTCGCCGAACCTCAGCCTTCCGCGGCCGCAACCGTCGGCAGATGCCGCCAGTAGAGGGCCACGCCGACGGTCACGAACGTCAGCATGACGAGGTTAATCTGCACGGCGACGGGCGACGTGAGATGCTCGGCCATGAACCCTGCGGCCAGCGATCCGGCGGGCATCATGCCGCCGAACAGCGTGGCGTAGACGCCCATGACGCGGCCGCGAAATCGCTCGTTGACCACCAGTTGCACCAGGCTGTTGATGCCCGCCATGCTGATCAGCAGCCCCATGCCCGAAAAGAACAGGGGCAGCAGCGCCGCCCACCAGACCCTGGTCAGCGTGAAGGCGGCCACCGAGCCGATGAACAGGCCGGAGCCGATCAGGATCAGTCGCTGCCGTTTTTTGTAGTAGCCCAGGTAGGCCATGATCAGGGCCCCGACGAGCGCGCCGCCGCCGAAGACCGACATGAAAGCGCCGAACGTGCCGCCGCCGCGGCCGAAGACCTTGTCGGCGAAGGCCGGCAGCAGCGTCAGGAACGACCAGCCGAGGATGCTCGTGGCGGCCAGCAGGACCATCGTCGCCCGGACGGCTTTGTGCGACCAGACGTAGTAGAAGCCACCGAAGGGATGCCGCGCCACGCCCGCGGCACGCTGCTCGGCTTCGCTCGTCGGCGGGAAACGCATCAGCAGCAGGGCTACGATCAGGGCCACGTAGGTCAACCCATTGGCCGCGAAGCACGCTGCCGCGCCGATGATCGCCATCAGGGCGGCCCCCAGCCCGCTGCCGACCATCCGCGATACGTTGAACAGAGACGAGTTCAACGCAATGGCGTTGGCGATGTCCTTGCGGCCGACCATCTTGACGACGAAAGCCTGGCGCGCGGGCACGTCAAAGGCCATCAGCAGCCCGTGGAGGCCGGCCACGAGCAGCAGGTGCCACTCGTTGATGTACTTCAGGTCGCGGTCCACGATCAGCGCCGCGGCAATGGCCAGCGGCGGCAGGGCCATCAGCGACTGCGTGATATAGAGGATGCGACGGCGGTCGAACCGCTCCGCGACGATGCCGCCCAGGAACGACAGGAACGTCATCGGCAGGGGACCGACCGCGCTGATGTAACCGAGCCAGACCTTCGAGCCGGTCAACTCCCACACCAGCCAACTGAGGGCCACACGCTGGGCCCAGGCCCCGGTCATCGACAACGAGTGTCCGGCGAAGAACAGGCGATAGTTGCGATAGCGCAGCGACGAGAACATCCGCGGCAGCGACGACCACATGCCCTGAGTCTGCTCGGCGGGTGGCGGCGGCTCGATTGTCTCAGGGGACGGGTCGCCCGGCTGGCCCTCGTCGCTTGCCATCGCTGCTGGTGACTCCGAAAAGGCAGGTCCTTGAAACTTGCAAAACATACTGTATACCAGATTGCGGGTTTTTGGCCAACTCCCGTTGTCGAATCGCGCGGCTGATTCTGATCGCGCCCTGGATTCTGCGACACCTGTCTTCGCCATCGGGGTCCATCTTTGCGGCAGGCCATGGCCTGTGGCCCAGGGCCGGTAGTGACATGTCCACAGAACAGGAGGTCATCGTGGTTAATCGAATGGCAATGACGGTTCTTGTCGTTCTTCTTGCGGCTGCGGGTCTGGCCCGCGCCGAAAGCGTCGCCTGGCCCGACGTCCAGACGCTGAAGGTCGAGCAACTGAAGAAGGCTGCGGCCCACGCCGTCGCCCAGCAGCGGACCACGCACTTCGATCCGCAGCCGCTGGCCGCCGAATTCACCGGCGCCGGCAACGTGACCGTCGAACCGTCCGATGCCTGGGACGCCGACGGCGACGGCAAGTGCCTGAAGGTGACCGTCCGCGACATTCCCGAATCGTACAACGACAAGGGCATCGCCCACCGCATCCAGGTCCGGTTCCCCGGGCCGGTCAACCTGCTGGAGAAGGCCACGGGCTTTGCCTTCTGGATCAAGGCCGACGAGCCGCTGTCGAAGGACCTGCGCTTCGGCGTCTACTTCAAGGTCCAGGGCACGGACGAGGACCCCGTGGTGATGGCCGACATTCCCGTGCGGCAGAAGTTCGGCGACGTCGAGCACCTGGCCTACGTCGACTGGGGCTACGTCTTCGATCACACCGTCGGCGTGTTCAAGGTGCCGCCGAAGGATTTCTTCACCCGCGTCACGGGGTTCGATCTCGTGCTGACGCAGAAGCGACTGCCGCGCGAGCAGGTCAAGCTCGAGCCGGCTTCGGGCACGTTCCTGATCGACGGTCTGCAACTGGTGGACTGGTACGACGGATCGTACGACAGCGACCGCTTCCCGAAGGATGGGCCGATCAACGCCAAGCAACCGATCATCAGCCAGGGCCGCACGCAGCAGGTGGCCCGCATCTGCGCCGAGTACGGCGGCGAGGAGGGCATGCTCTCGGCCATTCGAGCCCTGGACATGATGGCCTGGATCCAGTGCTGGGACGGCTCGTGGCCCGAGATGCAGACGCGGTTGCAGGGCGAGTTCACGCACGGCATGATCCTGGCCGACCTGTCGTGGGCCTATGCGGCCATGAAGAAGGCCGGGCGGCCGGAGCTGAAGGAGACGGTGAAGGTCCGCCACTGGAAGATGCCGCGCGAGGCCCTCTATGAGCAGATGCTGTACCGCGGGGCCAAGAGCCGCTCGCCCGCGCCGATCAGTTCGTATGCCGACAGCTACGTGCGCGGCGAAGGGGCGCTGACCGCCGGCTGCAACCGGCCGATGATCTTCATTTTCAGCCAGTACGTGGCCGCCCAGGTGCTCTCGGACGCCGCGAAGAAGGCCGAGTTGATGGCCGAGTACGATCGCAATATGGACGACCTGGTTGCCCACCAGGGCGTGACCGCCGGTGACTGGCCGATCTTCGGCGAAGGCGACCGCTACGAGGGCAAGGGGCTGCATTGGGATTGCGGCTACACGACCGACCACGTCTTCATCATGACGCAGGCCTCGCGCGTCACCGGCGACAAGCGTTGGGGCATGATGATGAGGAAATTCTGCACCGTGGTCGAGGCCATGGTCCTGCCGAACGGCTACGAGATCGACGGCGGCCTGAGCGAACGCGGCCACGCCCGTGCCGGCGGCCTGAAGGGACCCGACCTGGCCTTCCAGGAAGCCCAGCGATGGGGAGCGATCGAACTGGCCCAGTGGGGGGCCAACGCCTCGAAGCGGGTCTGGTCCGAGTGGCCGCGCGGCGGCAGCCTGTGGCCCAGTTGCAGTTCGTTCCGCGGCTACGCCCTGGGGGCGTTCCTGACCTGGCAGTGCTACGACCTGGCCGCCCAGCCCGAGCCTTGCGACCTCGGCCACGTCTTCCCGCGGCAGTGGCCGATCTGGACCGCCGACTGGATGGACAAGAACGGCCTGCCCGCACGCAAGTCGAAGATCATCGTGACGCCCGACGGCCGCACGATCAACACGTTCAAGTGGGAGGTCGGCCAGTACCCGGTGCTGAAGGCCCTGCCGCTGGAGATCAAGATCGCGGGCGACTCCGACGTGGAGATCGAGCCTTTGGCCTATAGCGGCGACATTAACAAGTTGGCGGTCGACATGCCCGTGACGCTCTTCGCCGAGTCGGAGGGCGACAAGATGCGGGCCATACGTCTGCCGGTTCGCGATTGCAAAGTGTCGCTCGAACTGACGGGCCCGACCAAGGTGCGGCTGCATCCTGAGAACAAGCCGGGGTTGGTCTACTTCCGCGTCGTGCCGCGCAAGACGCCGTGCAAGGTGACGATGGCCATGCGTCTGCTGCCCGAGCCGGAGCCGTACGAGCACGTCTACGCCGACGAGTCCGCCGCCGACGCGAAACCGCAGGGCGATCAGTAATCGCCGCCCGAGACAGCGTTCGTCGGGGTGCAGGCGGCGACGTCGCCGGGAGACAACCCGCTGGGGGTCACGCGCAAGCCCGCCGCACTGCGGCGGGATACGGACCTTCTCGACCGTCCGATCCCCCGGCGGTGCCGGGGGCTTCAACGGCAACGTCGCTGGCCGATAGAGTACATTCAACTGTGAAACACTGTAACTATCTTCCTTGATTGTCGGTGTTTCAAAAAGAAGGGGGCGACTCGCTGGGAGTCGCCCCCGGGGCAGTGCGGACGCTCTGGGGTTGGCGCAAGCGCCGCACTATTCGCATCGGTCGGGTGCGTCTTCCGCCCGGCGCGATTATTTCGCGATGCCGGCGAAGGCCTTGCCGGCCGTCGCCATCAGCGACTGTTCAATGCCCTCGGCTGCCGAACGGTGGACCACCTCGTGGCCGCCCTGCGGCAAAGCCTCGTCCACGGGCAAATAGCCCGTCGAATCGTTGGCCAGCGACACCACGACCGTCGCCGACACGGGGCTGGTCTTGCGGAGCATGGCCGCATACTGGCTGAACAGTTCGCCCGGCAGGCTGACCACGGCCAGGTCGCCGGCGCGAAGGGCCTGAATCTCGGTCTCCAGCCGCCGACCTTTTTTCCGCGGCGAGGCCTCGGGCCACTCGCGGCAACTGGTGAACGACCACGGCTGACGGCTCGACACGACCGGCCCGCCCGGCAGCGGTTTCAGCTTGGCGACCGCGCCGCGGACGATCCCGGCCAGGGCCTCGCCCATCTGCTTCGGATGCTCGGCGCCGACCTGGATGCAGTGCCGCGGGTTGATGTTGCCGCCGCCGGCCAGGGCGAACATGACCGTCAGGCCCGGCCGCTCGGACTCCAAGGCGTCCTTCAGGTATCCCGGATAGTCCGACGAGATGGCCAGGCTTCGCGGCCCGAGCGTCACCGGGTGGCAACCGTAGTTCACCAGCATCGCGTCGCGTCGATCGTCCTCGCGCCGCACGGCCAGGACCATCACCGTCGGGTCGAAGTATCCGGAGTGCTCGCCCTGCTCGTCGAGCCAGACGTTCTCGCACGTGCCCAGGCTGTCGTCGATCACGCGGCGGTTGTGGGCCAGGTCCGGAGCCTTCGTCCAGGCGACCTCGAAGCTTCCCGGCCGCGCGGCCTTGAAGGCGTCGACGAGCACCTTCACGATCTTCGGTTCGAACTCGCGGCGGTACGCGTGGTCCGCGTCGCCGAGTTTTTCATTGTAGGTGCTTAGCGCCGAGGGGCCGCTATGCGTGTGCGTGCCGGAGATCAGGATGGCCTCGGGCTTCAGAGGCACCTGGGCCGCCACCTCGCGGCGGATGCGCTGGACCATCTCGTAGGGGTAGCCAATGACGTCGCTGGTCAGCAGGGCCCACGCGCGGCCGTCGTCACCCCGACAGACCAGGGCCTCGGCCCGCAGCGGGTGGCCGACCTCCGAGGCGGTTCCCTTGCGCGGCCCGTATCCGGCGAGCAGCACGCCCAGCGGCGGCGTGATGTCCACGGTTGCCACACCGATCTGGAAGCTCGTCTTGCTCATAGCTTCTCCTTTCGTGCACGGCGAATGCCGATGGGGCCGCGGCACGCGTCGCACAAGCCCGCCGCACTGCGGCGGGATACGACGCGCTCCAGCCCTTACGATCCACACAAGCCCGCCGCACTCAAGCCCTTCGATCCCCCGGCAGTGCCGGGGGCTTGCTACAGCGTCCGACGACGCGGCCGGGCTCCATGGTTGCGGGTGCCGTGGACTCCTCCCCCTTGACGGGGGAGGTGCCGCCTTCAGGCGGCGGTGGGGGTGACACGCACGAGAGACCCTCGAATCCTCAGCGTCACCACCGGCTCGTCACCCTCACCCGGCCCTTGCGGGCCACCCTCTCCCGTCGAGGGAGAGGGGTTTCCAGACACTCCGTCGCCGTCAGTCCGCGATGGCCGCGAAGGCCTTGTGGGCGTGGTCCATCAGCATTCCTTCGAGTCCGGCGGCCGGGGCCATGTTCGCCTCATAGGCGCCCTGGGCCTGGGCCTCGTCGGTCGGGAAGTAGCCGATGTAGTCGTTGGCCAGCGACACCGGGAGCGTATGCTCCGTCGGGCTCGCCTCACGGAGCATCGACTGGTACTCGCTGAACAGCTCGCCGGGCAGGCTGACCAGCGACAGGTCGCCGGCCCGGAAGGCCTGAATCTCGCTGGCGATCGTGTCGCCTTTCCTGCGGCCCGGACTCTGCTGCCCTTTGAGCGCGTCTCGCGTGCGGACGATGTTCCACGGCTGCAGGTGCGAGCGCGGCTCGCCCGAGGCGATCGGCGACAGCTTGCCGACTGCCGGTGCGACGATGGCCGCAAGGGCCTCGCCCATAGTTTTCGGGAGTTCGGCGCCGACCCGGATACAGACTCGCGGGTTGATGTTGGCCCCGCCCGGATTGACGAACAGCACCGTCTCGGCGACGCGCTGGGCTTCCAGCGTGTCCTTCATATAGCCAGGATAGTCCGCCGAGATGTCGAAGCTGTCGGGCCCGAGTACCACGGGATGGCAGCCGTAGGCCACGACCAGGGCGGCCAGGTGCTTGTCCGGCCGCCGCACGCCCACGAGCATCACCGTCGGATCGAAGTAGCCCGGATGCTTGCCGTCGGGATCGTTCCACTCGTTGGCCCACGTGCCGTCGGCCTGCTGGATGCGACGGTTTGAGCCCAGCGCCGGGGCCTCGGTGTAGGCCACTTCGAGCGTGGCCGGCGCGGCGGCCGCCCAGGCCCGGGCCACCAGGTCGGCGAGAGTTTCCTTGAGCGACTCCAGGTACTCGACATCCAGCGGCTCGAGTTCCTCGTCGCCGAACATGCTCGTGGCCGGCCCGCTATGTGTGTGCGTACCCGAGACAATTACGGCCTCGGCCGCCAGGGAAGTGCGGGCAGCCACCAGGCGGCGAACGTCCTGGACATAGGCCCGCGGGTAGCCGATCGTGTCGCTGGTGATCAGGGCCCAGCCGCGGCCGGCCGAGTCCTTGCAGACCAGGGCCTCGGCCCGCAGCGTGTGGCCCTGGGCCGTCGACTTCCTCGGCTTGTAGCCCACCATCGTTGCCCCGACCGGCGGTGTGATGTCGGCCGTGGCGAT
>JAFGPY010000137.1 GCA_016935955.1 Planctomycetota bacterium | reverse complement strand
GCCACGCCGCCCACGTAGACGACCTGCGTCGTGTGAGCGTAGTGGGTCAGCGTGATGCTGTAGTCAGCCACCTCGCCGCCTCCCGGCGCCCAGGGGCCGTCCTTGTCCAGGATCAGTCCGCCTCCGCTGTAGGTCGTGTACCAGACGATCGTCCCGTTGCCCAGGCCGTCCACGGTGTTCAGCAGTTGCGTCGGCGCGGCATCGATGGCCATGTCGCCCAGTTCCCACTGCGTGGCCAGGACGGCGCCGTCCCAACTGGCTCCGTGCACGGTGTTGCCGATCTGACCCGGCAACCCGTTCAGAAAGCTCTCGGACCACCGGCCTTCGAGGACGACGCCTGTGAATTCGCTTTCGTAGCTGCCCTCGACCGGGTTGGCCCATGCCGTGCCAGCGCCTAGCATTGTCACTGCACCTGTTACAGCCAGAACCACACTCAGCAGCTTCCTCATGGCAGTATCCTCCCGGGTCACAAGGGACGCGTTTTTGCCATTTCCGGTCCGCCAACGCCGTTCTGGCACCCATCTTTCGCCGGGGCGTCTACCGGAGAAGGGCGCCCAACAAAAACGGCGGGCCTACAGACCCCGCAGATCGCGTCTGTAGCCCGCCTCGAATTCGTAAGGCGCCCTCCGGCACCAAATTGTCGGGAACCGCCTGCCGCCGGCGCAATAAACAGGCCATCTTCGACGCTTCAATCGAAGTGGCCCCGCAAATACGCCGACCGTTGTCGGTCCCCTCAATGTGAAGTATGAATCACGATGCGTACAGAGTCAAATGCATCGTGGGGTGCCACGCCACTTTTTTATCAGGCTATCTCGATGTGATTTTAGCTGGTGCCTAACCGCCGGAGGGCCATGGGCTTGCGCCGGGGTGCGGGAATCCGCGCAGGTCCGAAAAAGATGAGAAAAACTGATCGCGCCCCGGTCTCACTGTCCTGCCGGCGGGCTGCCGGTCGGCGGCGCGTCCGATCCGGGCGATTCCGGCGACCGTGCCCGCCCCGCGGTGGCCATCGCGCCGGGACGCGACGAGGCGGTCGAACCCGGCTGCGCGTTCAGGTCGAAGGCGAACTTGCCGCGGACGCGCTCCAGCAGTTCCGCCCGCCGGGCGATCCGCCAGACCAGGAACGTCATCGGCGGACGCTTCTGGTCCTTGAAGACGATGACGATGCGGCCAAAGCCCATCAGCCGCTCGAGGATGTCCTCGGTGTCGATGTGCGTGTTGTAGTCCTCGCGGCCGATGTGGCTGCCCGATTCGCTCGGGCCCCACTGGATGTTCATGTAGTTCGGCGTGAAGACCACGTACTGGAACAGCCCGCGAAGCCACGATACCAGGACCGTCATGGTCCAGATCAGCACCACCAGCAGGAAGAACTGCCAGCTCATGGCCAGGCTCACGCGGCCGAACATCCGCAGGAACGAGCCCACCCAGCCTAGCAGGTGCAGCCAGAAGAACAGCACCAGCAGGCACAGGGCGCCGATCAGCACCAGTTTCACGCTGATCTCGAATTCCTCGACCAGGAAGTTCAGGAAGAAGATCGTGAACCAGACCCCGCCGATCATCTCCTTGCTGACGCCTGCCGGCAACCACCCCGCGTCGTGCATCACCATGGCCAGGCAAGCCAGCACCGAGACCATGGCCGTCGGCACGTAGAGAATCTTCCGCGACCAGTTGAAGACCACCAGCCAGTCGTGAATGTCCGGATCGTCGCGGACCTCGCGCTCCGTGCGGACGCGCGTGCGCACGGTGCGCCCCAGGACCAGCCAGGCCACCGCGACCGCAACGACCAGTCCGGCGGCGATGCACACGGCAATCATCTGGTTGCTGCCCCAGTCGATAGCGATCATCACATGGGCTCCTTTCCGCGGTCAGACGGGTTCGGCGCCGTCCGGCCACAAGGATAACGTCCGGACAGGGCGCTGGCTTCCGCCGTCTGGGCCGCCGCCGAGCGGCCTTGGACGCTCAGCCGCGACGGTAACGGTCCACGATGGCCGCCATGCGGTCGGCCTTCTGCTCCATGTCGGCGACCATCTTGAATTGCGTGCGGCACCGGTCGAGGTTGTGGCCCTCGCGGTGCACCTTGAAGTAGACGTCCCCGGCCAGGTGGTCGGTCAGGAAACGAATGCCGATCTCCAGCGTGATCAGCCAGCCCGAGAAGGCCAGCTCGCCGATCTCGGCCTCGGTCAGAAAGTCGCGGGCCGCATCGAGGTAGCCGTGGGCCAGCCGGTCGAACGCCTCCAGGTCCATGGCCACCTTGGCCAGGTCGCGCTCGTCCTCGGCCCCGGTGTTCGTTCCGCTGCGGACGGCGTCGCCGAAGTCGTACAACACCAGCCCCGGCATCACCGTGTCCAGGTCGATGACGCACAGGCCGCGACCCGTCGCGTCGTCGATCATGACGTTGTTGAACTTGGTGTCGTTGTGCGTGATGCGCTCGGGAAGCGCGCCGCGGTCGGCCATCTCGATCAATCGCCCGGCGCGGTCGGCGCGTTGCAGAACGAAATCGATTTCCGCGCGGGCTCCCGCGGCGCGGCCCACTGCGTCGCGGGCCAGGGCCTCGCGGAAGGCGGCCACGCGCTTCGGCGTGTGATGGAAATCCGGAATCGTCTCGTGCAGTCGCGGCGACGGCAGATCGGCCAGGCGGCGCTGAAACTCGCCGAAGGCCCGCGCCGCCTGGTACACGTGATCGGGGTTTTCGACCACGTCGTACGTCCGCGCCCCATCGATGAACAGGTACATCCGCCACAGGTTGCCCTCGCCGTCGCGGTGGAACTGCTGCCCGCCGGTCGTCGGCACCAGGGTCAGCGCCTCGCGGTCGGCATGGCCGCCGGCGGCCTGGATCTTCGCCCGCAGATGCCGCGTCACGCGGGCCACGTTGTCCATGAGCTTCTCGGGCTCCTTGAAGACGACGTGGTTGACGCGCTGAAGGATGTAGCGCACCGTGCCGCCGCGGGCGCCGCAACGCACCGCGTAGGTGTCGTTGATGTGGCCGCTGCCGTACGGCGCGGCGTCCTGAAACGCGCCCGCAACGGCGAAGCTACGAACGACGGATGTCAGGTCGCGCGATGCCATGGCTCGGCTCAGCTCCACAACGTCTCGGGGTAGCGGCCCTTGCGGACCTGCTCGCCGATGAAGGCCTTCAACTCCGGCTTGTCCTGCTGGTAGGTCACGCCGTACCACTTCTCGTCGGTCGGCAGAATCCGCACCGAGGCTTTGCCTTCCTGGATCAGCTCGTTGACCACCGTCGGCAGGAAATACTCGGCCTTGGGGTTGCCGCCGCGTTCCTTCAGGAAGGCCGGGAACCGCGCTTCAAGCTCGCGGAAGATGCTCGGCGTGAAGCCCCACATGTTCATCGACACGAGGCTCTCGCGGCCGATGTCGGTCCACGTCGCCCCGTCGTCCTCGCTGAAGCGGATCGCCCCGGCGAACGTCTCGATGCGCGTCCGCTCGACGATCGTCGCCAGGTGCCCGTCGGCCGTCGCCGTGCACACGCCGCGGGCCACGTGGCCGTGCTCGGTCACCGTGTTGCGCAGCCGGAAACCGACCATCGCGTAGTCGGCCACGCCGTCGCGATCCTCGGCCGACCGCAGGTACTCGCCCAGAATCTTGAACGAGGCCGGGCCGTAGTAGTCGTCGGCATTGATCACGGCGCAGTTGCCGCCGACGGCCGCCTGGGCCGCCAGCGTGGCGTGCCCCGTGCCCCAAGGTTTCGTGCGGCCCTCGGGCACCGAGTACCCCGCCGGCAGGGCGTCGAGCTGCTGGAACACGTACTGCGTATCGACGCGCTGTTCGATCGAGCGGCCGACCTTCTCGCGGAACACCTCCTCGATGTCGCGGCGGATGACGAAGACCACCCGCTCGAACCCCGCTCGCAGGGCGTCGTAGATCGAGTAGTCGATGACGATCTCGCCCGACGGGCCGATCGGGTCCACCTGCTTCAGCCCGCCGTAGCGGCTGCCGATTCCCGCGGCCATGACAACCAGTTGCGGTCCTGCCATCGTTGCATCCTTTCTGCACCCTTACAGCCTGTTGAGAATGTAGCCCGGCCGCCCTCGGCCGGGGGGATACGAACTTGATCGGTCGTTTACGTTTTGCGTCACGCCCGAGGACGGGCGTGCTACACAAGCACGGATTCCTCAACGGGCTGCTAAGTCCCAGGTCCTCGGCGGTCGCCGGCCACAACGCCACGGCAGGCCTGCATGCGGACATGTCGCGACAGACGATACCACACCACTCCAGGCGAGGCAATGGTTTGTGGCGAAAGGTGGGGCCGTCCGGCATCATGCCTGCGGCCACACAAGCCCGCCGCACTGCGGCGGGATACGAACGTTCGTAACCGTCCGATCCCCCGGCGATGCCGGGGGATCTAACGGCAACACTGCCAGCCGATTAGAGTGCATTCAACCGTGAAATGCTCTTGCCAGGAGGGAGCGGCCGAAGCATGTGCTGGGATAAAAATGAATAAAAACAGTCAACCGATTTGACTTGCCCGAATTCTTGGTGCATACTCGGAGCGAGAGGGGCGGAAAACAAGCAGGCGTTGCGCGGACCGATTCGATTGAAGCATCGAATGGGTCTTTTTTTTTCGCCGCCTGAACAAGCTGTGGTCGGAAGGGGCAGGCGCAGAGACTGCGCACATGCGGGCCACGATTCCGTTGCGGGAGGTTCCGTTGCGGGATCGGACTCGCATTTTTCATGCGCCGGCGGAGGCGCATGGCGACGCACCTGTGCTGTGCACCAGAATGGCCGCAAGCGAAGACAGCGCTTCGTGAGGGGTGGCCGGAGTCGAGGTCTTGTGAAAGTGGGAGATCAGGCAATGACCAGGATGAAGGAAGGCGCGAGTATGAGCAGACTATGGATAGTGAGTCTGGTGGCGGTTCTGGCTGCTTCAACGCCGGCGGGCGCGGACACCCTGTGGGGCACCTCGCACGCCTCGGCGGGCTTCTGGCAGGGAGGTTCCATCTGGACGTACGATACCGTCTCCAACGTTCTCGATGTGAAGGCGACGTACACCACGGCTACGCTGTTGGCCTTCGGAGACATCGCCGTCAATGCAGCCGGCGACGTGTATGTGACCTTCTACGGCCAGGACGGCTTTGACCAATTGGCCAAGGTCAACACCACGACGTGGGGCTTCGACTGGGTGCAGGATCTGGGTGGGTCGGCAGACCAGATCAACGCCCTGGAGTTCATCGGCGACGACCTCTACGGCGTGACCGGCGGCGGCATTGACGCCCGCGTCCGGAGATTCTCTCTGACCGGTTCCGGAGCGACCGTGACGGACATCGGCAAGATCGGCATCAATTCCGACGGCGACCTGACCCGGGATCCCGACACGGGCACGGTGTACTACACGTCGTGGGAAAGCTCCGCTTCACAGTTGAACACGGTGGACCTGACCGTCCCTTCGGAAACGAAAGTCGCCTTCATCACGGGCGGCCAGAACGGCTGGGCCGGCATGGTCTTTGGCGGCGACGGCACGCTGTGGGCAGGCAACTACTACGAGAACAAGCTCTACACGATCGACAAGGCTACCGGGGTCGCCACGTACTTTGACGGCCTTGACGGCGTGGGCACGGTCACCGGCCTGAGTGTTCCCGAGCCGGCCACGATGGCCCTCGTGGGTCTGGGCCTGGCGGCCCTGGCCGCGCGGCGGCGCAAGTAGTCGTGGACATCTGAAGCGAAGGCGGCCGACCTATGGGGGCCGGCCACGACATCCGAGCGTTAAGGTTCTTAGTCACCAGGGAGCGGCGGCTCCCGAACAGAAAGGATTCCAACCATGAATCGCGGCATCGCAATCGCAATTGTGCTGACCCTGGCATTGTGCGGCATGGCGTCCGCCCAGGTGCACCCGGCCTTCAACGGCCACACCGAGTATGAGACCACGGACGTCGGCCTGTATGCCCTGCTGACCGGCGGCATCGCCGAAAACGGGCAGACCCGCGGCGGCAACCAGGGCACGATGTGGTACATCAACGACGATCCGAACTACGCGAACTACCCCAACGGTTACCAGCAGTGGAGGCGCGACGGCTGGTTCGCGGAGAACAAGGGCGTCGCCGTGACCATGTGGAATGAGGGCGTCATCGTCTATGACAACAACGGGCTGGAGACCGGGACGATGCCCACCAACTTCTATGGCGACCCTAGCGCGCCGTCGACCGTCACGCCCGGCCTGTACTGCGGCGAGGCCATGAGCAACAACTACGACTGGAACTACGCCGGCTACATGCTGATCGACGAGGTGACGACCATCGACAAGATCTCCGGCTACTTCGCCGAGACGTACTACTATACGATCGCGCCGTACCTCGCTTCCGGC
The DNA here is from genome assembly GCA_016935955.1 of Planctomycetota bacterium. The sequence continues at coordinate 1,264 of JAFGPY010000137.1, read as the reverse complement.
ATCTGGGATTTCCGCATGAACATCTACTCCAGCGAGGAGGAAGGCGACTACGTGAAGCCGGCCGTCGACAGCTTCCTGGGCGATGTCTGGACGACCGAGACGGCCTCGGGCACGTTCAGCGTCAGCGACACGGGCCAGGTCCGTCACTACTCGGGCTTCTCGAACAACGACGACATCATCTACCGTCTGACGTTCGAGTTGGACACGCCGATCACGCTTCAACCCGGCGAGTACTTCTTCAGCCACAACGCCGACATCGTTCCCGAGCCGGCCACGATGGCCCTCGTGGGGCTGGGTCTGGCGGCCCTGGCTGCGCGGCGGCGCAAGTAGTTGTTCGTGACGAGTGACTTGAGAGGGCTCACCAAGTTGTGGGTTCCTTGACGCTGCGGCCGACGGCTGTATCCGCACAGCCGTCGATCGCATGGAGGGAAAAGCCCCGGCTGCGCGCAAGCGCGCCGGGGCTTCCATGTTGTGCGGATCACATGCCGCGTGCCCTCGTCACGCCAGGTACGGGCGCTGCTTGCTCTCGGCCGTGTAGTCGTGCAGCTCGATGCGATTGCCGTCTGGGTCGGTCAGCCAGGCCTGCCAACTGTGGTCGGAGCCTTTCTTGATCTCGCCGACCTCGACGCCGCGGCGGCGAAGCTCGGCCGCCGTCGATTCGATGTCCTCGACTTCCAGGCAGAAATGGTGGTAGGACGTCGGCTCGCCGATCGGGTCGCCGGGCTTGCGCTGGAACAGCTCGATGAAGGCGCGGTCGCCGACGTGCAGATACTGGCCGAACTTGGCGCCGTCGTCGCGATGGAACTCGAACGCGGGTTTCAGGCCGAGCAGGTCGCGGTAGAAGACCGTCGACGCCTCCAGGTCGCGGACGAAGAAGCAAACGTGTGCCAGCCCCTTGATCATGGTCACTCCTTTTCTTGAACCGGTTCTGCTGCGCCCCAACAGTGTAACTGCCGTCGGGGCCGATGCCAGAGGTTTTCGCGACCGAGACCCGACGCGGAGTACACCTTGACAACGTGGCATGCCTTTGAACCCCTCTCCCTTGACGGGAGAGGGTGGCCCGTCGAGCGGCAGCGAGGCGCGGCCGGGTGAGGGTGACGCTGCGTCGGCAACGGCCCACCTGCTCGTCCCCCTCACCCCATCCCCTCTCCCTCCAGGGGAGAGGGGTCCCGCCGCGCCTGGAGTTTCCCCTGTCTTGGCGTGTGCGCAGAGGGTGGTTGTATCGGCGTAGGGCCGTTAGGTGAGACGAGCATGAGCGGTGCGG
>JAFGPY010000136.1 GCA_016935955.1 Planctomycetota bacterium | reverse complement strand
GACTTCGTCGGGCCTCCAAAGTGTGGCACCCCCGCCGCCGGGGCAGCCATGGCACCCACAGCAAAAGATTTTTCTGACACCGCTTAGTCGCCCGCATCGCGCGCTTACGGCTGCGCACTGCCCAGGCCGTTCCGCGCCGCCGGCCAAGCAACCGAACAGCAGGTCGCGGTGGCCCGTCGGAGGTTCGGTCACTTGACCACAACGGCTGCAGAAAGTACCTTCTCCGATAGTTAGCCGCCTGGATAGTGACCGACGCAGGCGTACAACCGCCACTGCAGCGGAGAGAGGCACCGTTGAACCGAGACGGCTTCAGAACCAAGGTCGGTGAACACCCCATCGTGGCGGTGGTGTTGCCCGTCTACGCCCTGCTATTTCTGGTCGTGTCGATCGTTCTGCTTGTGCATCACTATGGCGTGGGCCATCTCAAGTTCCTCACGTGGCCTGGCGTGGCAGCGTGCCTGTTGCCAAGCGGCGCCTGGGCGTATTATGTCGGGTGCGTACGAGGCCGGGCAGGGTTGAAGGCTGATGTCGTCGTTACCGCAATGTTCCCAGTCATGCTTCCCACCGCGGTTTTGTTCGTCTGGCTTCTTGTTGTCCAACAGGAAGCCTTCACTTCGTTTGCCGCAGACAGAGGCTGGTCTGTTCCTCTCATGCTTGCGGTTATCCTGGCGCCACCGATGTGCGCGGGAGGCATCGGCCTCGGCGGCGCCCTCGCCCAACTCACGGCCGTCTACATGATCCGTCGCGGCAAGTGGGAGAAGACGGTTCCCCCAGAAACAAGAAGAGACGCGTTGCCTTGAAAGAAAGAGCCGCAGGCCGACTGCTACCCGTTCCGCAGGCGGGCCTTGGGGCAATGGCGGCGGGCGACCTCGAGCAGGTGCTCCATCTGCGGGGCCGCATAGGGCTGCATGGCGCGGAAGACGGCCTCCAGGCAGTGTTGCGGCTCGAATCGCTGCAGGACGTAGGCGGCCTCGGGCCCCAGGCGGCGGGCGATCCACTCGACCGTTTCCTCGTCGACGAAGGCCGGGCAGCAGGTCGTCCGGAACTCGACTTCCAGAGACGACTGTTGCAGCAGGTCGATCGAACGCTCGATCGCGTCGAGGTCCACCTCGGCGCGGGCCAGCTCGACCATGCGATGGTCCAGGGCGGTCTTGACGTCCATGCTGACGGCGTCGATCAGCCGGGCCTCGATCAGCCGCTTGATCACCTCCGGCTGCGAGCCGTTCGTGTCGAGCTTGATCGCGTAGCCGAGGGCCTTCAGCCGGCGGCACAGTTCGTCGAGTTCGGCGTGCAGCGTGGGTTCGCCGCCGCAGATCACCACGCCGTCGAGCCATTTGCGTTTGGACTCCAGGTAGTCGCGGACCTGCTCGAAGGGAATCTCCTCATTCGTGTCGGCCATGAGCAGGGCGCCGCTGTGGCAGTAGCCGCAACGGAAGTTGCAGTAGGGCAGAAAGACGATGGCCGCGATGCGTCCCGGCCAGTCGATGAGCGTCGAGGGCAGGAACCCACGGATCGGCGGCAAGCCTTCGCTGCCGGAGGAGGATGGCACATCTTCGGGACGGATCATAGGTTGAGGCACACTCCAAGCGCGGACAGGCGCGGCAAAGATACAACCGGTCGTCCGCACGGTCTTGCCGCAAAACTGGCGGTCGGAGCGTCGGCGCCGTCAGTCTTCGAGGCCCAGGGCCCGGGCCACGTCCTGGCTGGGCGGCACGGTGCCTTCCCAGCGGCCGAGCGGCTGGTCCTGGTCGCCACTGACGATCGTCACGGGAATGATGTCGAAGACATCGTTGAAGGCCCCGCGGGCCAGCCCGTCGGGCGTATCCATGTCGACGAACTCCAGCACCACGGAGTCCTCGACGGCCCATTTCTTCAGACAGTGCGAGAGCTTGGCTTTGGTGCTCTCGCACTTGGCACAACCGGGCTTCCCGTAGACGTCGATTTTCATAGGCGAGCCTCCTGGGGGCACAACCACCGAAGGATGAAGGTTCAGCGCGAACACCATCGATTGGCGACGGCCGCCGCAACATCCGGGCGCCGCGGGATGAAAGGTCGCCGCCGCCGGGTTCGACCGCTCCATCGATCGGACCCGGCCGACGGCAAACCAGGCGCAGTCTACCGCGAGCCGGGCCGCACTTCAAGAGGCGCGACCGATGAAAAATCCGAGTCGAACCGACAGATTGCGGTTGTAGGGGTCGCTCGCGAGCGACCCTCGTTGTACGGGGATCGCTGATGGTCAAGGGCGGCTCGCCCCCTCGACCGGGAGGGGCCTCGGTCAGGCAACAGAGGGGGGTTTCGCGCGAAGTGCTCTCGCCGCTGCGCCATCCACAAGCCTCCGGCATGGCCGGGGGATCCAGCGGTTCCCGGCATGTCGTATCCCGCTGCAGTGCAGCGGGCTTGCACGTCTTGCGGACCGCTATCCTCTCCCGTCGAGGGCGAGGGGTAGCAACTCCCCGGGATCAACATCCCCGGACAATCAGGTAGGCCCAGTTGATCAGGACCAGGGCGATCAGCAGCAGCGTGGCCGCGTGGATCTCCCGTTGCGACATGTCGAGTCGCACGGCCCGCGCGGCAACGAGGCGAACCCCCAGGACGGCGCCGGCCATGGCCACGACCGTCGAGATCAGCGGATTGTAGAGCCAGGCCCGCACCGGGTGGCCGGCCAGCAGCGACTCGGCGGCGCGCGTCGATCCGCAACTGGGACACGGCAACCCCGTCAGCCGCTTGAAGGCGCAGAGCGACACGTCAACGTGGGCATAGTGCTGGGCGATCTCCGTGCCGCCGACCAGGATCAGCCAGAGAACGATTATCGCGACGGCCCACCACGGCACGTGCGGCAAGCGGGAGGCTTTGACGAGGCTCAGCTTCATCGGCGGTCACCGGATTCGTGCAGCGAAGTCGCTTGCGGCCGCAGGTCCACGGGCGTGATGGTTTCCCAGCGTCCGGAACGAATGAGCCATGCAGCCACGGCCGAGCCGGCAAGAGTCCCTGCGACCGCACCGACCACAGCCAGAATCAGGCCGAGCTGGAAGTCGGACTCCTGGAGATTGATACGCCGGACAGTATTGAACACTTCGGCGAAGAATCGTCCCCCGCTGTCGTCGTATGCGTCGCTGCAGGCGAGTGCGAGGATCATCAGTTCATCGTGCAGGAGAACAAGGCCGGGCGAGGCCAGCAGAAGCGGGAAGACCCTCCTGCCGCCCCGGCGACGAGCCAGCGACACCATGAAGCATCCAAGGAACACCGCCGCCGGGCAGAGGGCATACCATGCAAGGTCGAACCATTTGATGAAACCAAGACCGGTGTTCGACTTCAGCACAAAGGCGAGGAGCGGCAGCATGACGGCCGGAGAGACCGCCATCAGCACCGCCAGGGAAAGGTAAGGATGTTTGCCGAGCAGGCGAAGCATGGGCGGCGATTCCTCCGGCGACAGGGTGCTACGGCCGTTCGACGTAGCCGATGGTCTCCCACTTGCCGCTCTTGCGCTGGTGGTGAGTGACGGCCAGGGCCGCAGCCCAGCCGAGACCGACGCCCGTGGTCATCAGGGCGGCATAGAGGCCCAGCGACACTAGGCCGGATGTGCTGCCGAACAGGTCGGCGACCATCCGCGGCGCGTCCTTCAGAGTCAGCCCGCCGATCGGCGTCATGATGATCGTGCCGGCCAGCACGTAGAGCACTGAGAGCACAGGCACGCAGTAGACGGCGCGGCCCTGGAGGTGGCCCGGCAATCCCCAGCGACCGAAGACCAGGCCGATGACCAGGCTCAGAATCATCAGCAACGCCGGCGGCGCCACCAGCAGCCACAGGAAGAAGTCCGGATGGTTGTACACGGGACGGAACAGCTCGGCCGCGCCGCTGACGCGCCAGGTGCTGCCCGGAGTACTGTTGCGGCCGAGTTCCAGCGAGATCAGCACGACACCCGTGGCCAGCGAGACCAGCAGGTGCGAGGCCAGGGTCAGCTTGAACGGAGAGTGCAGGAAGGCCTTCAGCCGTGGCGTCATGGCATGAGCACCTTGTGTCGCGTGTTGTGGAACCCGCAGCCGGGCGCCTGGGTGCCATGGCCGCTTGCGGCCATGTCGAAGCCCTGTCGGCCTTCGTCGCGTGGGTCCGGGGGACCCGCCCTACCTCTCACGGGTCATTGCCAGCCGGCACGCTTCTGCCCCTCGGCTTCGCTCGGGGTCTACGACAAGCAGAAGCGTGGCACCCCCCGGCTCTCTTCATGCGAAATCCTACAATGGACCCCGCCGACGCTCAGTCGCCCGGGAGGCGAACCCGGACGCCCCGCTGGGCCATGAGCACGCGACCGTCAAGCGTCTTGAAGTGGACGACAACCGTGAGATCGCGGTGCTGCGGCTGTCGGCCGCCGGGCCACGTCAACTCGAACGAGTAGCTGCTGGCGCCGAACCCGCTCACCCACTCGTGGGCCGCCTGGTCGATCGTGAAGTCCCAGTGGCCGACCCGCTGGTTGCCGTCGGTCGCCGCCAGATCGAACAGGTCGATCTCCACGGACCCGGCCCGCTTGACGACGTCGTCGTCCTTGTCCATGGGCAACAGGACGACCCGCACGCCCTCGTCGCCCGGTTTGCCGTCGGTGTCGAGCCCGCCCGTGATGCGGCTGAATTCGACCTTCACCGCCCGGAACGGATCGTCCAGCAGGGCCTGCCCGCCGTCGAGACGGTCGACGCCCTGCTGCGGCGACATCGTGGTCTGCCCGCCGGCCAGTTCGGCGATTCGACGGGCCAGCTCCTGCCGCTCCAGTTGCAGGTTGCGGTTCTCGTGCAGGGCCCGTTGCAGCCGCTCGTCGGGCGTCAGCGGATCCGGCGAGCAACCGGCCGAGGCGATAAGCAGCGCGACCGCCGAAACGATCAGTGTCCAGGACTGTTTCATCAAACGGCATCCTCGGGATAAGGGTGGAGCTTCAATGGTGCGCTCACTTTACGGCCGGCGGCGAACGTTGTCAACCGGCAAGCGGCGCGGCGGGCCGACAGATGGTGGCCCGCAACGAAGCGGCGGCGTATAATGGCCGCAAATCTGCACGAAACGTCTGAACGGAGAGCGACTGAATGCGGCTGCTGGGTCTGATCCTGCTGGTGTTCATGGTGATGCTGGCCTCGTTCCTGCTGCTGGGCGGGCACCGCTTCTTCGATCCGAACGAGACGGTCGCGTTCTTCGACCGCTACCGCGCGTGGGCTGTGCCGATCGGCTTCGGCCTGATGATCGCCGACCTGGTGCTGCCGGTCCCCTCGTCGGCGATCATGAACTGGTACGGCCAGACCTACGGAACGGTCGCCGGCGGACTGATCGGGACCGCGGCCTGCCTGGTCTCGTCGGCGGTCGCCTACTGGCTGTCGAGGCTGCTCGGGCACCGTGCCGCCGTGCGCATCGCCGGGCAGGACGACCTCGACCGCACGCGCAGCTTCTTCTCCCGCTGGGGCTCGTTTGCGGTGGCCTGCGCGCGGCCGGTGCCGATGCTGGCCGAGGCGGTCTGCTGCCTGGCCGGCATGAGCCGCATGCCCTTCGGACGGTTCCTGGCGGCCAGCGCCGTCGGCTCGTTGCCGTTCGCGCTGGCCTTTGCCTATCTCGGCGCGGTGGGTCGCATGAAGGAAGAGCCGCTGCAGTTCCTCGCGCTGTCGTTCTTCATCCCGATGCTGCTCTGGATTCCGGTGGCGATCGTCCTGCGGCGGAAGACGAAGTCGGCCTAGTGCGTCGCCACGCACAAGTGCTCCGTGTGGATGCGACGCGCCCACCCTGCACCACGTCGCGCGCACAAGCCCGCCGCATTGCGGCGGGATACGGCGCGCCACCGACCGTTCGATCCCGCGGCAGTGCCGCGGGCTTGTTGAATGCCGTCCGCGGCCGGGCGCCTGGGCACCAACAACAAGCCGCCATGTGGGATTCCGCATGAAGAAGGTCAGGGGCCGGCACGCTTCTGCGAGCAGATGGCACCCTCTGGCCTTCTCAGTCTTCGGGAGAATCTTCTCCGGCTGATCCGTTGCCGTGACGGCGGCGACTCTCGAACAGCCGCAAGATCGTCAGCACAAACAGAACCGCGATGGTGGCGATGATGGCCATGGGATACAGCCCCATGCCCGTGGCCAACCCGACGCCCGAAACCGTCCAGATGGTTGCCGCCGTGGTCAGGCCCTCGATGCGGAACCGTTCCTTGATGATCGTCCCGGCGCCGAGGAACCCGATGCCGGTGATCAGGCCCTGGACGATGCGCGACGAGGCGTCGCCGACGAAGGCCAGCGACGCCATCAGGCCGAACAGGCAGCCGCCCACGCCCACCATGGCCACGGTCCGCAG
>JAFGPY010000135.1 GCA_016935955.1 Planctomycetota bacterium | reverse complement strand
CAGGAAGGATTGCACCGAGCAATCGACTGGTATCGAGAGAACCTCTAGCGGCTGGCCCGTGCGGCCAAGCCGGCACTGGGAAGGAGACCGACATGGAAGTTCCTCTTCTGGATCTTAAGGCGCAGTACGCCAAGCTTCGCGATGAAGTCCGTCCGGCGATCGACGAAGTGCTCGAAAGCCAGCAGTGCATCGGCGGGCCCAAGGTGACCGCCCTGGAGAAAGCCGTCGCCGCCTATAGCAATTGCCAGTTCGCCATCGGCGCCTCCAGCGGCACCGACGCCATCCTCAACGCCCTGATGAGCCTGGACATCGGCCCGGGCGACGAGGTCATCACCACACCTTACACGTTCTTCGCCACGGCCGGCTGCATCGCCCGCACCGGGGCCACGCCGGTCTTCGTGGACATCGACCCGAAGACCTACAACATCAACCCGAAGCTGATTCCCGCGGCCATCACCGACAAGACCAAGGCCATCATCCCGGTTCACCTGTACGGCCAGATGGCCGACATGGACCCGATCATGGCCGCGGCCTGCGACCGCAAGATCGCCGTCGTCGAGGACGCCGCCCAGAGCATCGGCTCCGAGTACCGCGGCAAGAAGGCCGGCTCGATCGGCACGTGCGGCTGCTTCTCGTTTTTCCCGTCGAAGAACCTCGGCGGCGTGGGCGACGGCGGCATGGTCGTCTCGAACGATGCGGCCTTCGCCGAGCGTTGCACGATCATGCGCAATCACGGCTCCAAGCCGAAGTACTTCCACAAGTACGTCGGCGGCAACTTCCGCCTCGACCCGATTCAGGCGGCCGTCCTGATCATCAAGCTGAAGTACCTGCCCGAGTGGCACGAAGGTCGCCGGGCCAACGCCGCGTACTACGACAAGAAGTTCGCCGGCGTCGACGGCGTGGTGACGCCGCACATCGAGGAGTGGAACTACACGATCTACAACCAGTACGTCATCCGCGTGCCGAACCGCGACAAGGTGATGGCTCACCTGAAAGAGAAGAAGATCGGCTGCGAGATCTACTATCCGTTGCCGCTGCACGTTCAGGAATGCTTCGCCTACCTCGGCTACAAGGAAGGCGCGATGCCCGAGGCCGAGAAGGCGACCAGGGAGACGGTGGCCATTCCGATCTACCCGGAACTGACCGACGAGATGAAGGACTACGTCGCGGCCAGCGTGATTGAGGCCCTGTAGGCGGCCGGGGGGAGACGAGGTGACAACGGCCCTGGTTACCGGCGGCGCCGGATTCATCGGATCGCACCTGGTCGAGAGGCTGTTGAGCGAGGGCACGACGGTCCGCGTGCTGGACGACTTCTCGACCGGCCGCCGCGAGAACCTTGCCGCCGTGGCCGCGGACAAGAGACTGACCGTGATCGAGGGCAGCGTCACCGACGCTGCCCTCGTTGCTTCCGCCGTCAAGGGGGCCGACGAGGTCTACCACCTTGCGGCCGCGGTCGGCGTGACGCTGATCGTCGCCCAGCCGGTGCGGACGCTGGAGACGAACGTTCGCGGCACCGAGACGCTTCTGGCCGAGACGGCCAGGGTCGGGGCACGGTTCTTCCTGGCCTCGTCCAGCGAGGTCTACGGCAAGAGCGACCGCATTCCGTTCGACGAGGACGACGACCTGCTGATCGGCTCGAGCCGCTTCTGCCGCTGGGGCTACGCCTGCAGCAAGGCCGTGGCCGAGTTTCTGGCCATGGCCTACGCCCGCGAGCACGGCCTGCCGCTGGTCATCGGGCGACTGTTCAACACGATCGGCCCGCGGCAGGTGGGGTCTTACGGCATGGTCGTGCCGCGATTCGTCAGCGCCGCCCTGCAGGGCGAGCCGCTGGAGGTCTACGGCACCGGCCGCCAGACGCGGGCTTTCATCGACGTCCGCGACATGGTCGAGGCGATTCACCGCCTGACGCAGACGGCCGGCCCGGAGCCGCAGACGTTCAACATCGGCGGCGACCACGAGATCAGCATCGCCGACCTGGCGACGGTGGTCATCGGCCTGACGCAGTCGTCGAGTGTGTGCCGGCCCGTCAGCTACGAGCAGGCCTACGGCGAGGCCATTGACGACATGGGCCGCCGCTGCCCGTCGATTGCCCGGGCCCGGGCGGTGCTCGGCGATCAGTGGCCGCACTTCACGCTGAAAGAGTCCCTGAAATCCATCATCGCGGCACACAGGGCGGGGTGATGCGCGCTGTCCATGCCGTGGTGGCCTTTCGAGTGTGCCACGACGCGTCTCGTGCCGCCGTGCGGTCCCCATGGCCGCGAGCGGCCCATGGCACCTGCCCCTGCCCGGTCGGAAAAGGCGTGATTCCAGGGGCCTGATCTATTAGAATTGCGACGCTTCAGACGGGCCCCGAGGGGCCGGAAGGCGGACGTGGCCAAGAAGGTTCGGTCGGACAACCTCACGTGGCATGCCGGGTCGGTCACAGCGGCCGACCGCGGTTGTTTGCTGGGGCAGCGCGGCTGCGTGGTCTGGCTGACGGGGCTCAGCGGGTCGGGTAAGTCGACCGTGGCCCGGGCCCTCGAGTCGCGGCTCCATGAGGCCGGACGGCTGGTTTTCGTGCTCGACGGCGACAACGTGCGGCACGGGCTGAACTCGGACCTGGGTTTTTCGGCGGCCGACCGCGACGAGAACATCCGCCGCATCGGCGAGGTGGCGGCCCTGATGGCCGAGGCCGGACTGATCGTGGTGACGGCGTTCATCTCGCCGTACCGCGAGGGCCGGGCCGGGGCTCGCAAGGCCGTCGGCCCGGGACGGTTCCTGGAAGTCTTCCTGGATACGCCCCTGGAGTTGTGCGAGCAGCGGGACCCGAAGGGCCTGTACAGGAAGGCCCGCAGCGGGGAGCTTGAGGAGTTTACGGGCGTCGACGCGCCGTACGAGCGGCCCGAGTCGGCGGACCTGTCGCTGGACACCGGGCGGCAGGACGTCGGCCAATGTGTCGAGGCCATGGTTCAGTTGCTGGCCGAGCGGCGGTTCCTGTCGCCGCCGGACGATGACGGAGCAGGCACGTGACGCAGTACAACATCAGCCATCTGAGGCAACTGGAGGCCGAGAGCATCCACATCATCCGCGAGGTGGTGGCGGAGTTCGAGCGTCCGGTGATGCTCTATTCGATCGGCAAGGATTCGTCGGTGATGGTCCGCCTGGCGCAGAAGGCCTTCGCGCCGGGCAAGTTCCCGTTCCCGCTGATGCACGTGGACACGACGTTCAAGTTCCAGGCCATGTACGATTTCCGCGAGCGGTTCACGCGGGAGATCGGGGCCGAGTTGATCGTCCACAAGAACGAGGACGCCCTGGCCGAGGTCGGGCACGATCCGGCCAACTGGACGTGCACGAAGTGCTCGAACCTGCTGAAGACGCAGGGCCTGATTCAGGCGCTGCGGAAGCACGGGTTCGATGCGGCCTTCGGCGGCGCGCGGCGCGACGAGGAGAAGTCGCGGGCCAAGGAACGCATCTTCTCGTTCCGCGACTCGTTCATGCAGTGGGACCCGAAGGGGCAGCGGCCCGAGCTGTGGAACCTCTACAACGCGCGGCATAACAAGGGTGAATCGTTCCGCGTGTTCCCGCTGTCGAACTGGACCGAGCTGGACATCTGGACCTACATCCACGTCGAGAACATCCCGATGGTGCCGCTGTACTTCGCCGCCGAGCGCGAGGTGGTGCACCGCGACGGGATGCTGCTGCTGAACAGCGGGCCGATCAAGCCGCGACCGGGCGAGAAGGTTGAGACGCTGTGGTGCCGGTTCCGGACGTTGGGCTGCCAGCTCTGCACCGGGGCCGTGCGGTCGAAGGCCACGACGTTGCTGGAGATCGTCGAGGAGACGATGCTGGCCCGCAAGAGCGAACGCGAGAACCGGGCCGTCGATTCCGAGAGCGGCGACGGCTCGATGGAAGAGAAGAAGCGCGAGGGATACTTCTAGCGATGGACGCCCTGGAACTGATCCGCCAGAACGAGCACAAGAACCTGCTGCGGTTCGTCACGGCCGGCAGCGTGGACGACGGCAAGAGTACGCTGATCGGCCGGCTGCTGCTGGAGTCCAAGGGCATCTACGAGGACCAGTTGGCGTCGATCCGCAACCTGTCGCGGCGGTCGGACTCGCAGGAGACTGGCGAGATGGACCTGGCCCTGGTGACCGACGGGCTGAAGGCCGAGCGCGAGCAGGGCATCACGATCGACGTGGCCTACCGCTACTTCTCGACGCCGCGGCGCAAGTTCATCATCGCCGACACGCCGGGGCACGAGCAGTACACGCGCAACATGGCCACGGGAGCCTCGACGGCCGACCTGATGGTCATCCTGATCGACGCCACCCTCGGGGTGCAGACGCAGTCGCGGCGGCACGCCTTCATCGGTGCGCTGCTGGGCATTCCGCACCTGGTGGTCACGGTCAACAAGATGGACCTGGTGGACTACGACGAGACCGTCTTTAACCGCATCCGCGACGAGTTCTCGGACTTCGCGGCCAAGGTCGAAGCCAGGGACCTGACGTTCATCCCGGTCAGCGCCCTGAGGGGCGACAACGTGGTCCGCCGCAGCGAGCAGATGCCGTGGTACCAGGGCTCGACGCTGCTGAACCACCTGGAGACGGTCCACGTGGCCAGCGACCGCAACCTGATCGACCTGCGGCTGCCGGTGCAGTATGCCTGGCGTCCGGACGCGACGTTCCGCGGCTACATGGGCACCGTGGCCTCGGGCGTGCTGCGGCCGGGCGACGAGGTGATGTCGCTGCCGTCCGGCACGCGCGGCCGGGTGCGGCGTATCGCTACCTTCGACGGCGACCTCACCGAGGCCTTCCCGCCGCTGGCCGTCACCGTGGAGCTGGACCGCGAGATCGACGTCAGCCGCGGCAACATGCTTGTCCACGTGCACAACGTGCCGCAGGTCGGCAACACGGTCGAGGCCATGCTCGTCTGGATGGCCGAGGAGCCGATGAAGCCGGGCAAGCAGTATCTCGTGAAGCATTGCACGCAGACCGTCGGCGGCACGGTCGGCGAGCTGCGCTATCGGATGGACGTCAACACGATGCACCGCCTCGATGCCGAGGTGCTGAACCTGAACGAGATCGGCCGCGTGGTGCTGACGCTGAACCGCCCGATCATGTACGACGCCTACAACCGCAACCGCGCGACCGGGGCCCTGATCGTGATCGATCGCGTGACCAACAACACGGTCGGCGCGGGAATGATCATCCAGCGCGAGCCGAGCGACTATGTCCACACATCCGAGCGCTGGCGGAGCGAGCCGCGAAGCGAGCACGTCGAGCGGCGAGCCGGGCTGGTGACGCCCCAGGAGCGGGCCGTGCGACTGGGGCAGAAGCCAGTGACCGTCTGGCTGACGGGACTGACGGGCTCGGGCAAGACGACCGTGGCCCAGATGCTGGAGAAGCGTCTTTTCGATGCCGGACGGCACGTGATGGTTCTTGACGGCGAGAACGCGCGGCTCAGTTTCAGCCGCGACCTGGATTTCAGCGCCGAGGACCGCAGCGAGAACATCCGCCGCGCGGCCGAGGTAGCCCGCCTGATGAACGATGCCGGGCTGATCGTCCTGTGCGCGTTCCTGTCGCCCTACGGCGACGACCGCCGCCGAGCCCGCGAAACCGTCGGGGCGGGGCGGTTCGTCGAGGTCTACCTGTCGGCGCCGGTCGAGGTGTGCGCCGAGCGGAAGCCCGCGGTGTACGCGAAAGCCCGCAGCGGCGAAATTGTCCATTTCTCGGGCGTAACGGCCCCCTACGAGCCGCCCGAATCGCCCGACCTGGAGTTGGCGACGCACGAACTGTCGGCCGAGGCGTGCGTGGATCGTGTCATGACCCTCCTTCGCGAGCAGGGCGTGCTCGGGTGATCGCCTTGCGAGAGGCCTCGGACGCGGCTTTTGGCTCATGAGAGCGTGCGCGGCGAACCGATAGACAACACCAGCCGGATTGGCTATGCTTATGCCCTTCGGCACGACGGGTGGATGGCCGTGAGTTGGCCGCGAGCGTTACCGCGGACCGGCCCTAACTGCGCGCGACCACAACTCTACTGAGATGGAAAGATCGCCTTACTATGCGAATCGTCAACATATGCGGGGCACGGCCAAACTTCATGAAGATCGCGCCCCTGATGGAAGCCTACCGGGCTCGTCCCGAGATTGAGCCGCTCCTGGTTCACACCGGCCAGCACTACGATAAGGTCATGAGCGAGCTGTTCTTCGACGAGCTGGGCATTCCTCGCCCGGACCTCAACCTGGAAGTCGGTTCCGGCACGCACGCGGTCCAGACGGCTGAGATCATGAAGCGCTTCGAGCCCGTGGTCGTCGAGCACAAGCCCGACCTCGTCCTGGTTGTCGGCGACGTCAATTCGACGGTGGCCTGCGCCCTGGTGGCCCGGAAATTGGGAGTGCCGGTGGCCCACGTGGAGGCCGGCCTTCGCAGCGGCGACGAGGCGATGCCCGAGGAGATCAACCGCCGCCTCACCGACGCCATCAGCAACCTGTGCTTCGTGACCGAGGAGTCGGGCATCTACAATCTCGGCCGCGAAGGCGTGCCGCAGGATCGCGTGCACTTCGTCGGCAACGTGATGATCGACACGCTCCTGAAGCACCTGGAGCGCGCCCGGCAGAGTGCGGTCCTGGCGAACCTGGGCCTCGTGCCGCAGGGCTATGCGGTGATGACGCTGCACCGGCCGTCGAACGTGGACGATGCCGCCGTTCTGTCGAGGCTGCTGGACGCCATCGACGTGGTACAGCGCGACATGCCGATCATCTTCCCGTGTCATCCGAGGACGCGCGGGCGGATCGAGGCCATGGGCCTCGGCGGCCGCCTGGCGTCCATGGGCAACTTGCGGCTCATCGATCCCCAGGGGTACCTGGACTTCCTCTGTCTGACGGCCTCGGCGAACCTGGTGCTGACCGATTCCGGCGGCATCCAGGAAGAGACGACGATTCTAAGGGTGCCTTGCCTGACCCTACGGGAGAACACCGAACGCCCGGTGACCTGTACGCTGGGCAGCAACCAGCTCGTGGGCACCGACCCGGCGCGGATTCTGGCCGCCTATCGCCGCGTGCAGGACGGCCAGGTCCGTTGCGACGTGCCGCCTCTGTGGGACGGCCGCGCGGCCGAACGGATCGTCCAGCGGCTGGTTTCCTGATGGCAGGACACGCGCGCGGCGAGGAGACGTGGATGTACAGCAGCCGTGACTCCGCTTACCTGGCGTGGGCCCGCCGCGAGTTTCTGGTCCGTCTTCGCCTGGACTCGAACAGTCAGTTCGCCATCCGCTGGGCCGAGACACCCGAGGACGCACCCTCGGGGCGCGAAGCCTTGCAGTTGTGTTTTCGACCGTCAGCGCTTCCCCCGTCCCCGGAACTCCTCAGGTCGGCGGCGGAGGGGCAGTTCAGACAGGATTTCATCCGCACGGAGTACGTCGAGTCCGCGATCCGGTTGATCGTCGGCTGTGATGTTCCGGGCGTCACCGGTTGGTTTCTCTCGCGGGCGGAGGAGTACGACGAGTCGGCAAGCGATGTGCACGGGCGTTTTCCCTGTGAGCAGAGTCTTCTGGTTCGGGAACAGCTTTCTCATTGTCCCGTGGTGGACCTGATGGTCGACCAGGTAGCCGAGGCGGTTCTGGAGGCGGGCCGTCAAGTCGGCGTCGAGTTGCAGCGAGTGGAGCCTTGGCCGGACAACAAGCGGTGTGCGGTTTGTCTGACGCACGATGTGGACGATTGCTTGGAGTCCGCGATTCGGTATGCCTTCACTCGCCTTGTGGCGGCCGGTTACCACTTTGCGGGAGGGCGTTGGGCCGTGGCCGCGAGCCGGCTCAGGCAGTTCTGGAAAACGCTCCGCACGGGCATCGGGTATCAATGGAGCGCATTTCAAAGCCTCCTGGACCTTGAGGCCGAATTCGGCTTCAGGGCCACCTTCTTCGCCCTGAGTCTGGAAGAGCCAGTGGCCCGCGAAGGAACGCGTCACGTTCGCAGGTACTCGTTGCGGAACCGTCGGGTGCAGAATCTGTTGCGGCATTTTGTCGAGGAAGGCAACGAAGTTGGGCTTCATGCCTCCTATGGGGCAATGGCGTCCGAATCGCTGGTCAAGGAAGAGGCGCAACGGCTGCGGGAGTGCACAACGAGTCCGATTCGCACCCACAGGCATCACTACCTTCGGGCTCGAGTTCCCGAGACCTTCAGGGCGTACGAGGGAGCCGGCCTGATCTATGATGCCACACTGGGATGGTCTCCGGACACGGGTATCCGGGCGGGTTCATTGTTGCCCTTTCGCATGTATGATCTGTCTCAGGGCCGGGAACTGAACGTCTGGGAGTGCGGCATGCACATGATGGACACGTCCCTGATGAAAGGGGACCGGGAACGACGGCACATTGAACGGTTCGAGATGCTCATGGAGGCCGCCAAGAGAGTTCATGGCCTCTTCGTGCTGCTTTACCACCCGACTAACCTGATTCGCGAAGATCCCCGCCATTTCTGCGACGTCTATGCCGAGATGCTTCGTCGCCTGAGCGGTGATTCTGAAGTGTGGGTGGCGCCTGTGGGGACGGTCATGGATCATCATGTGGCCTGGCGAGAAGGTCTCGTGAAGTCACACGTGGCTGAAACCAGTGAGGTCTTCCGGGAGACCGATGGATCCAAGGAGGTCTGAGTCGTGGGACTGGTAGGTACCCTGTGGCGCGCTTTTCGACAGAAGAAGCTCCAGGGGATCCTGCGCCGCATAGGCTTTCGACTGTGTGGACGGCGGGATGACGTCATCCTCGTTCTCGGCTTGGCGGACGATTCCGCCGCGTGTGAACAGGCCGCAGCGCCGTCCTTCGACGACCTCTCGTTTCGCAGCATGACCGTGGCCGATCTGGAGGCCCTCGTTGAAGTCATTCCCACTTCCCTGGTGAACTATCAGCGACCTCGTGCGCTTAAGGAGAGTCTGCGCAACGATCTCGGGGCCGGTTTGCGTCACCTCATAGCGATCCAGGGCGGCCGCCCGGTGGCGGGCGTATGGATGCCCGAGCCGACTCCCATTTTCGATTCAGTCCCGGGCCTGGCCGGATTGCGGGTGCCGCCTGTTCGCATGGTCATGAGGTTCTTCGTGGCGGCGTCGGCACGGGGCAAGGGCTTGGGGACAATCGTGTTGCGAGAGGCAATCCGGCAGGCCAAGGCCGACGGCACTCGCACGTTGGTCAGTCTGATCCACAGCGACAACGTGGCTTCCCTGAAGGCGCACGAGCGCAATGGGTTCCGCCGCGTTGGTCTGGTTCGTACCTGTTGCTTCCTGGGCTGCCGACGGGAGTCCTTCCCATCATTGGAGTCCGCCGACGAAGCCTCATCTCCAGCAGCTCGCGGAGGTGAAGTATGACCCGACCCGGACGCAAGAAGTACCTCCTCGATTACGTCGTGATTGTCATTGCCGAATTCGGCCTGGCGGTGCGCCCGCTGGTCTTCATCCCGCTGATCATCCGCATTCTGGGCAAGGACGCCTACGGCGTCTGGGGGCAGGTGGTGGCTACCAGTCTGCTGCTGGAGCCGTTCCTGACCCTGAAGCTGTCGCCGTTGCTGACGCGTTTCCTGGCTGGTACGCAGGACGACCGCCAGTTGTCCGGCATTTTCAGCGCAAGCCTGCTCGTGCCGCTGGCCGGCGGCCTGCTGGTGCTCCTGGCGGGGCAGTTCTGGACGGAAGGTCTGTCCAAGTTCGTCTTTGGCAGCGAGGTATTCCAGGCATACGTGCAACCGATGTTTCTGTACTGTATCTCCAGTGCGGCCGTGGCCGTCGCCACAAGCTACTTTCTGGTCATGAACCGGCCCAGCGTCAGGGCCGTCATCAGCACCTGTACGGTTTTCGCGGAGATCGGGCTGGCCGCCATACTGTTGCTGAAAGGCTACGGTCTGGTGCAAGTGCTCATGTGGGCGACGCTCATTCGTCTGGGGGTCGTAATCGGTACGGCGGCTTACGTCGTCAAACGCCACGGCGTGGCTCCACCGCAGTTGCCGAGGATGCCGGGCCTGTGGTCCTTCGGTTTCTGGCTCATCCTCGGACAGGTGCTGGCCTTCTGGGCCAGCCGCGGAGCCCAGTACTTCCTCGTATCGCTGGCCGACCTCGGTGCCGTCGCTGTCTTCGTTATCATTGTGACGCTGGGCAACGTGATTCGAATCATCGGCATGGCCAACCAGACGGCGCTCCTGGCGGCCATCAGCTCGCATTGGAATGCCGGACAACCGGAACTGGCGCGGCCCATCCTCCGCCTGGCGTACAAGATCATTGTGATGACCTCGTTTCCCATCCTGGTCGGGCTCTACTTCTATGGCAATGCGATCATCCACGTTCTTGCGAAGCGGGACATGGAAGTGGCTCCCTGGCTCATCGCCTTCTATGGGCTGGCTCCCATGGCCCTGAACCTCTACAGCGTGTCACAGTTCTCGATGTGGATGCAGAAGCGCCTGCACGTCTGCATCATTCTGCAGGCGATCGGCGCCCTGATGAACATGGGGCTTGCCTTGCTGCTGATCGGACCCTTCCAGATCGTCGGCGCCGTGGCGGCTGGCGTGGCGTCAATGACGCTGATGGCCGCGATCATGTATGTCATATCGAAGTCGGTTTTTCATACGTCCTTGGATTGGGGTCACGTCCTGCGCTGCGCGGGCGCTACGGCCGTGATGGCCGTTGTGTTGGCGGCGTTCCGGCTGCTGGCGTTGCCGGAGTGGCTCGACCTGTTGACCGGCACCGCTCTCGGGGCCGTGGTCTTCGGTCTTGCGGCCCTCGCTTTGGGGGCGATTCGTGTGTCCGAGCTGAAATTGGCCATCGATAAGGTCAAGAGCCGATTTAAGCCGCAAGTGTCGGTCTCCGCGTCTGATCAGAACGACGGGGCTTGATTCCCTGTCGAAAGACGCGAGTTCAGGAGGTAGGTCGTGGCAAACAGACTCCAAACCGAATTGCTGCAGTCCAGCCAATGGCCTGAATGGAACACCTTTGTGCAGGAGCAACCCCAGGGGACGGTCTTCCATCGCACGGAATGGCTCAATGCACTGTGCAATGACGTGTCGGTTCTGGTCTGTCGCGACGGGCAAGGAGCTATTGTGGCGGGGGTGCCTCTGCTGAAGCGTCCGCTGGCCAAGTTCTCCACCTTTCGCGCCCCCATGCTGACGCCGTACCATGGACCGGTCCTGAGCCGACCACGGGCGGAGAAGAACACGACGGCTTACACTGAACAGAAAGAGAAACTCCTCAGTCTTCTGGCGGGGATGCCTGCGGCTTCTTGGATTCGCTTCACGCTTCCTCCCGATGTGCTCGACACCCAGCCCTATCGCTGGCACGGATACCGCTCCTATCTGGGACACACCTATCGCATTGCGCCGACGAAAACCGCGGATGAGGTCTGGTCGGAGATTGACTCCAAACAGCGGAACACGGTACGCAAGGCACAGAAACAAGGCCTCGTCGTCGAAACCACGCTCGATCTCGATGCCTTTCTGCCGGCGCACTCCGCCACATTTGCCAGACAAGGGCTCTCTGTGGAGGGGAAGGCCGGTTCCTATCGCCGCATGTGGTCGGCGGCCGTCCAACTCGGCGCAGGCAGGATATACATCGCCAGGGATTCCGATGGCAAGATCTGCGCCGGTCAACTTGTAGTGTGGGATCCGCGCGCCATGTATTGCATCATGTCGGGTGTCATGGCAGGTGCCGGGGGTACCGGTGCCGGAGCCCTGATTCTCTGGCAGGCCATTCAGGACGCCATTGCGGCCGGACAGACATTTGACTTCGAGGGATCGACGTTGCCTGGCGTGGAACGATACTACCGGGCGTGGGGCGGGACTCTCTGTCCCGTTGCCCTTGTGGAGAAGGTGGCCTCCATCTGGCTTCGTCCGTTGGTGGCCGAGATGTGGCGCAAAGCTTCTCGAAAGCACACCGACATGTTCAGAGCAATGATGGCTGAACTGTCGAATCGTTGAAGGTCCAGGGTAGTTGCCGGTTGGCCTCCCGAGGGCCGGAAATGTCGTCGCATCCTTGCCGTACAGCCGCGACGGCAGCCCGGGAGCGCGATTGACAAGCCTGTCGGGGGGACGTAGAATCCTCATTGGAGCCTTGCCGACGGGGCCTGCTGCCCCGCCGCGGGCGGGCTTTGTTCGCGAACTTGCTGTTTGGGTGACGGCTGAATGATCAAAGATTTTGCTCCACAGATGAGCCTCGGGGTCGCTGTGGCCATCGGTCTGATGGTGGCCGGCGTGATCCTCCTGTTTCTGATGTGGCGCCCCAACCTGTCCTTGTTGCTGATCGCCGCCCTCACGCCCATGCGCGTCTTCATCATCATGGTGCTGCCGGGGTTCTACTATTTCTCCTATGCGATCGACCTGATCATCATCGCCTTGATCTGGTCTGCCGGCGGGATCAAGATCTTGATGCGCCAAGGCCACATAGAACGAGTTCCCTGGTGGCCGTACGTCCTGTTGCTGCTTTCGGTGATTGCCGTGTGGGCACAACTGCCTCTGAGCAGGGACGGGGAACTTGGATTCAAGTATGCGGTGATCTTCTCGGTCGAAGACGTTGCCATGATAATCTCGCCCCTCTTGCTGATCCACCACTTCCGTGACGTTCGCAGGTTCACCACGTACATGATCCTGGTCGGCCTGGTAGTGACGGTCAGTCTCCTGGTGCTCGGGGCCGGAACGGCGCAAAGCGGCTTCGAGCGTGTGACCGTAGGCCTGGCCAGTCCGCTGTCCATGGCCGATGCCGCGTCGCTCATGGTCATTTGCGTCGCCATAGCCCTGATCTGCCGACCGAATGCGCTAACCTGGCTGCTTGGCCTTCCGGCTATTGCCCTGGGCGTTCTGGCCACGTATCGCACTGGGTCTCGCGGGCAATTGGGAATGCAGGTGCTGATCACTCTGTTCGGCGTCTATCTCATCCGCAAGTACCGGCCAGCCCTGGCCACGGTCACGGTTGTCCTGGTGCTTGTGGCTGTGCTGATGGCGACGGTCTTTGTACTCCAGTTGCCGCCCGACTCGCGATACAGCGCCAAGAACATCATGGACGCCACGCTCCTGCGCTGGGAGATGACCAGGATTTCCTTTGAGAACTGGATATCGCGCGTGCTGATTGGATACGGTCCCGGCGACAGCGCGGTTCAGTTGCGGCCCTACTTCGGCGACAAGTCGACGCACCCGCACAACATGTACATTGCCGCCCTGAACGAACTGGGCCTGATCGGGGCGCTGCCGCTGTTCGGCTTCTGGTTCCTGTCTCTGGCCGGCATGCGGCGAGCGTGGCGATATGCCTCGGACATGGCCCAGCGTCAGACCGTTCTGACCATCATCTGCCTTACTACGTACTACATGGTCATCAGCACGAAAACCGGCACCTATACCGGCTCGCCGCTCCGGGCATTTCTCCTGGGGATGGGATTGGTGCTTCCGCAGGTGCTCAATCCGTCCACCCATCAGGCATCCTTGTCGGAATGGGACGATCTGCCGAGGATCGAGCCGGCTTACTCGGACAAGGTGCCCTCCGAGATATGAGACGTCCGACCCGATGCCTGACTGCTGCGGTCCGCGATGTCGGTCAGGCGGCGGCACTCTCCCGAAGGCGCAACGGCCGGCGAGCGTGCAACCGTCTTCTGCTGGGATGTGGCCTTGTACGGGGTCGGCATGGTCGCGGTTGGGCAGGCACATGGCGTTCTTCAACGGAGCCGGCACGTCGGGCAGTCCGTACAGGGATGAGGGACAATGCGAGTTGCCATCATAGTAGGTTACTTCCTGAGGGGCCGCGGCTACCAGGAGAACGTCTGGGCCGAACGACTCCATCTGCAAGGCCACCAGGTCTGCGTCTTCACGACCTGTTGGACCCCGCCGGGAATCGATCACGACCCTGAGGCGCCTCCCGAGCCGTTTGAGATGCAGAGGCTCCGCGCCCGCAGACTTCCCAAGGCGACCATGCTGAGCTGGTCCCTCGGGCGGCGCGTGGCCGAATGGCAACCCGAATGTATCCTCTGGTTCGGTGCAGGGCAGTACTTCGGCTACACGCTGCTCCGCAAGGCCGGACTGAAGGACGTTCCCGTGGCCAGCTTCTTTGGCCAGTGTGCCAGCCAGCACGAGTTCGACTGGACGCTTCCTGGCATCGGACCTAAGGCTCGTCTTCGTGCCTTTGCCCACCATGTTCTCCGCGGCCCGATCATTCGCGCGGCCTGCCGCCGCAGCCAGTTGATCGTGGCCAATACCATGCAGACCCGACCCATTCTGCTTCGGCAGTTCCGCTCGGATCGCGAGCGAGAGGAAATCTCGCGGAAGATTGTCGAGATGCCGCTCGGGTTCAGCCCCGATGTCTTCAGTCTTGACGAACGGCTGCGTGGCGAGGTCCGCAAGGAACTCGGCTTTGATGATGCCGCGGTGGTGATCTGCATGTCCTCGCGGGTGACCGACGGGAAGCGTGCGATGCTCGAGCAGTTGATCACCGCGATCAAGCAGTGTCTCGACCGCGATCCGCGGGCCAATGCCATGTTCATCGGGTTGTCGGACAATGCCCCAAGCCGGTACCTGCGGCAAGTGATCGAGAGCGGCCCGAGCGCGGACCGATTCCGCGGGCTGGGGTTCGCCAATCGGCAGCGGCTGAACGCCCTGTACAACGCCTCGGACATCGCCCTGTTCGGCCAGGCCAGCATTTCGTGCCAGGAATCGCTCGGGACGGGGCTATTTGTCTGCATCGGAGACGATGGAAGCACCAGCCACCTCATTTCCGGGCCGGATCAGGGCGTGTTTTTTGCCAAGAATGACGTGGCCGCACTTGCCGATACTCTCTGTAACTCGGTTGCCGCCATTGCCTCGCATGATGCAAGCGATGAAGGGCGGCTGGCGTTTCGCCGGCAGATGGCCGAGAAGAGTCAGTGGCTCAGCTACGATCGTATTGTGTCTCGCGTCATGGAACACCTGAGTGAATGGTCCGTTGCGGCTCGCGGCTCGTGAACCCCGAGGTGTTCTGCCGCCATCGAAAGCCATGAAAGGAGTCTGTGCTATGGACGGCATGGCAACCGCTGCCAGTCGCAGCTCTGAGGATCTTGCCGCGCGTGATCCTCTGAGGATTGCCGTTCTGGCCCATGCATTGCGCGCCGGCGGAGGGATCAGTGTAGGGCAGAACCTCTTGGCCGCCTTCGGACGCGTCGCGCCGCAACACCGTTACTTCGCCACGATTCCCCAAGAGCTGGGTTATGAGCAGATCTGCCGGGACTTGCCGCAGTGCGAATCTCTTGCCCATGACAAGGCTGGCGGACTCTTCCGGCGTTGGGTCTTCGAACGGTTCACCATGCCGGAAGCTGTTCGCCGATTCCGGCCGGATGTTATCCTTGGCTTGGGCAACGCGGGGCTTCCTCATCCACCTTCCTTGCAGGCCATACTTATCCACAATTGCCATATCCTATATCCGCTTAAGTATGCCTACAAGAGGTCGTTGCCGGCGATGGCCATGGTGTTCTACAAGAAACGCCGCCTGAAGCAGCACCTGCGACACACGCAGTTGGTCTGGTGCCAGACGGATGTGGCGGTGGAGCGGTTCAGGAAGGCGATGGGATTCGCCGGTCGCATGGGAGTCTGTCCGAACGCCGTCTCGCAACTGGTGCAGAACGGTACGGCCGATCCGCCGATGCCCGAGGCAATCGGTGCGCATTCGGACCGCTTCAAGCTATTCCTTCTTTCGCGCTACTATGAACACAAGAATTTCCGAGGCATGGTCGAGATGTTTCGGCGCCACAGCGAGGCCCTGAAGAACGTTGTCGTCTTCACAACCGTGTCGCCTGAACACGGCTCGGCCGCGCGCTACTTTCTGAGAGAGATCGAGAAACCGCCTGTGCGCGGGCGGATCGTCAACGTCGGCCCGCTGAAGCAGCAGGATCTGGCGGGCTACTACCTTCACTGCGACGCCCTTTTCCTGCCGACGTTGCTCGAATCGTTCAGCGGCACGTATCTGGAGGCCATGCACTTCGGCATGCCCATCCTCACGAGCGACCTCGATTTCGCGCGCGCCGTGTGCGGCGATGCCGCCCTGTACTTCGATCCTTGGAAGCCGGCCTCCATGTGTGAGGCCATCGTACGCCTGAGCAACGATTCGGATATGGCCCGGGACCTGGTGGAGAAGGGGCGTCGCCAGTTGCCGAAGGTTTCGAAATCCTGGGACGAGATCGCCACGGACGTGGTCGGCGAGTTGCACCGCTTGGCGGCGCTGCGGGGCGAAGTGAGAATCGCGACGGTGTGAGATCGCCCAGCATGGGGTCGGGCGGATCGCAGCCGTGACATGCAGGTGGAGAGAGAATGAAACAGGTTCTTCAGAATCTAAGGACGGGCCAACTTGATCTGGCGGAAGTGCCGGCACCCGGTGTTGGGCGCAACACCGTGCTGATCCAGACTCGGGCCAGCCTGATCTCGGCCGGCACCGAGCGCATGCTCGTCGAGTTCGGCCAGGCATCGCTCCTGGCCAAGGCACGGGCCCAACCCGACAAGGTCAAGCAGGTCCTGGACAAGATCCGCGCCGAAGGGTTGCTGCCGACTCTGGAGACGGTGTTCAGCCGTCTGGACGAACCGTTGCCCCTCGGTTACTGCAACGCCGGTGTGGTCCTCGAGGTTGGCGAGAACGTCTCGCGATTCGCCGTCGGCGACCGCGTCATCAGCAATGGGCCGCATGCCGAGATCGTTGCCGTGCCCGAGAATCTCTGCGCGGCCATTCCCGACGGCGTGAGCGACGAACAGGCGGCGTTCACGGTGCTGTCGAGTATTGGCCTTCAAGGCATCCGGCTGATTCAGCCGACGCTTGGCGAAACGGTGGCCGTGGTGGGGCTCGGGCTCATCGGGCTGGTCACCGCCCAGATGCTCATGGCGTCGGGTTGCCGCGTGCTCGGCGTGGACATTTCCCCGAGCCGCGTGGCCCTGGCCCAGAGCCTGGGCTGCGAGACGGCGCCGGTCGGAGGCGATCCCGTGGCGGCGGCCATGACGGCTACTGGCGGCAGGGGCGTCGACGGCGTGATCATCACCGCCTCGGCCAAGACCGACGAAATCGTTCACCAGGCGGCCGACATGTGCCGTAAGCGTGGTCGCATTGTCCTGGTCGGCGTCGTGGGGCTGAACCTCCGCCGCAGCGACTTCTATAGGAAGGAACTCTCGTTTCAGGTTTCCTGCTCCTACGGTCCCGGCCGCTACGACGACCGCTACGAGCAGGGCGGCCAGGACTATCCCTTGGCCTTCGTCCGCTGGACGGAACAGCGCAACTTCGAGGCGGTCCTGGGACTGATGCGGGCGGGGCAACTGACCGTGTCGTCGCTCATCTCGCAGCGATTCCCACTGGAGCAGGCAGCGTCGGCCTACGAGAGCGTCTCCGGCGGCGAGTCGCTGGGCATCGTGCTCACCTATCCCGAGACGGTCGATCGGGCTCGATCGATCGAGGTGCCCCGTGCAGCCGCCGTCTCAGGGAGCGGGGCGGGCGCGACGGGGCGGGCCGTGGTTGGCGTCATCGGGGCGGGCAACTTCTCCAAAATGACGCTCATGCCGGCTTTGTCCAAGGCGGGGGCTGAGGTTCGTTACTTGGCCGACCTGGACGGGGCCTCGGCGCAGCACCTGGCACGCAAGTTCGGCGTCTCGGTGGCCACCAGCGACTACCAGGAGATGCTTCGCGATCCGCAGGTTCAGGCGGTGATCGTCGCCGTGCGGCACAACCTTCACGCCCGGTTCGTCATCGAAGTCCTGCGTGCCGGCAAGCACGTCTTCGTGGAGAAGCCGCTGGCCCTGAACGTTCAGGAAGTGCGGGACATCCTTGCAGCCGTTCGGGAATCCGGCGACCGCCAGGTCATGGTCGGCTTCAACCGTCGGTTCTCTCCCCACACGGAGCGTCTGCGCAAGCTGCTGGCCGGTCGTAGCGAGCCGCTGTCGATGACCATGCTGGTCAACGCAGGATTCAGTCCCGCCGACTCGTGGGTACACGATCCGAAGATTGGCGGCGGCCGCATCATCGGCGAGGGATGCCACTTCATCGACCTGATGGCCTACCTGGCCGGCAGCAAGGTGGCGACCGTGTCGGCGGGCATGGTCGGCCGCGGGCCGGCCGTCCGCGAGGACAAGATGGCCATCACCATCGTGCTGGAGGACGGATCGGTGGGATCCGTTCAGTACTACGCCAATGGAGCCAAGAACTACCCGAAGGAACAACTGGTGGTTTTCAGTGACGGTCGCGTCGTCGAACTCGACAACTTCCGCAAGCTGACCGGTTACGGGTTCCGAGGTTTCGGCAAGTTCAAGACGTTCCGCATGGACAAGGGGCACCGGGCCGAATTCGCGGCGTTCGTGCGGCAGGTTGCCGAGGGCGGGCCATCGCTCGTGCCTCTGGACAATCTGGTCAACGTGACTCTGGCCAGTTTCGCGGCCGTGACGTCGGCGGCCGAGAACCGCACGATTGTGCTGGCCGACGAGTACGCGGCTTCTCTGTCTGAGTGATCCCGGAGGCTTTTTCGTGCATTTGGTCTACATTCACCAGCACTTCTGCACCAACGAGGGGTCCAGCGGCACGCGCAGTTACGACATTGCCCGCCACCTGGCGGCCCAGGGACATCGCGTGACCATGGTGTCCGGAATCAGCGATTCCTGTGGCGTCGAGCGACCCGCGTGGTACCGGCTGTTCATGCGCCGCCGCATGGAAGGCTTCGACGTCATCTTCTGCAACGTGTTCTACTCGAACAAACTGAAGCCCTGGCGCCGCACGTGGTCCTTCTGCTGGTTTGCGGTGCTGGCGGCGCTGCGCGGCCTCTTTCTCCGCAAGGTCGACCTGATCTTCGCCACGAGCACGCCGCTGACGGTTGGCATTCCCGGCTACCTGCTGAGCAAACTTCACTGGGCGCCGTTCGTCTTCGAGGTCCGTGACATCTGGCCCGAAAGCCTGGTTCGCAGCGGCTGGGTGACCGAGAAGAAGTTGAGCATTCGCCTGATGGCGGGCCTGGAGGCATTCGTCTACAAGCGGGCCTGCAAGATTCTCGTGGTCTCCCCGGGCTTCGAGGTCCGCCTGGTCGAGCGCGGCGTGCCGGCCGAGAAGCTCAAGACCATTCCGCTCGGCGCCGACGGCGACCTGTTCCGCGAGGTGACGCCTGACGAATCGTTCCGTGAGCAATACGGGCTGCAGGGCAAGTTCGTCGCTATCTACACGGGCGCGCACGGCAAGGCCAACGGGTTGGACTACATCCTGGACGCTGCCGAACGGTCGAAGGATCGCCCCGAGATCGCCTATGTACTGCTCGGCTCGGGTAGCGAGCGCGACCGTCTGCGCGAGGAGGCCCGTTCGAGGGGACTGACCAACGTGGTTTTCGCCGATGCCGTGTCCAAGGTGCGGTTGCCCGGCATTCTTGCCGTCTGCCAGGTGGGACTGATGATCCTCAAGGACATCGGCGAGCCGCGGCCGGTCCTGCCGAACAAGATCTTCGACTACATGTTCATGGGCATGCCGGCGGTGGTTAACTTTGCCGGTCCCACGTGGGACATGGTCCAGGAGGAAGAGTGCGGTCTGTTCGCCGATCCCCTGCACCCAGAGAGCTTGGCCGATTGTGTTGCTCGTCTGATGGGCGACTGTGAATTGGCGCGACGACTGGGCGAGAACGGCCGACAGGCGGCGCGGGGCAAGTACGATCGAGGGATTATCGCCGACCAGTTGGCTGAAGCATTCCAGGATGTGCTGAAACGCAGATAAGGCTTCCATGAGTCAAAGTTGTCCGACAGCGTTGGTTCTCGAAGCCCAGGCCAGGGCCGCCTTGCCCGTCATCGAGTCCTGTGCCGCCATGGGACTGCGCGTGGTCGCGGCAGCGGCTCCGCGATTTTGCTCGGGTTTCCTGAGCCGGCGCGTGAGTAAGCACTTTCGCTACCCCAGTCCGCACGAGCAGCCCGAAGAGGCTGTCGAGACCATCCTCGCGTTTCTGGCTCGCAACGAGGTCGAGGTGGTCTTTCCCGTCGGCGACCGCGTGACCGACCTGGTGGCCCGTCGACAGGACGAGTTCCGACGTCACGCCGCCCTGGCCCTGTCACCGTACGACGTGTTCCGCCGGGGGCGCAGCAAGATTCTCACCCTTCAGGCCGCCCAACGAGCCGGTTGCCCCATTCCTCTGACGTGGTACCCGGCCGAGCAGCCGCTGGACCGCATTGCCGTCGAGGCCCCGTATCCCGTGCTGATCAAGCCGGACATCGGTGTCGGGGCCCGCGGCCTGACGCTCTGCTCCTCGGCCGACGAGTTACTGGGCTCCTTCGGCGCGGTCGCCGAGCGGTTCGGCGAGTGCTTTGTGCAGGAATGGGTTCCGCAGGACGGCATGCAGTACAAGGTGGACCTCATCGTCGACGCCGAGCGGCAGTTGCTAAGCGGCATCG
This sequence comes from Planctomycetota bacterium, assembly GCA_016935955.1. Next base: position 19,370 of record JAFGPY010000135.1, on the reverse strand, counting down.
TCTACTCGAAGCTTCGCTACTATCCGGCCACGGGTGGGTCCAGCGTGCTCAACTGCACGGAGCATCGGCCGGACATTCTGGATTCCGCCTATCGCGTGGTCAAGGAACTCGGCTGGGTGGGCTTCTGCGACTTCGACTACATCACCGATCCGCGCGACGGCGTGGCGAAACTCATGGAGATCAACCCGCGTTTCCCGGAGAGTTACCGGGCTACTGTCGCCGGCGGACTGGACATGACGCGTTGCCTCTACCAGCTGGCCACCGGCCGGCCCGTCGAGCCGCAACTCGATTACGCCGACGGCAAGTACGCCAGATTCCTGTTGGGCGATCTGCTATGGTTCCTGACCACCAAGGGGGACCGGTGGGGCGCCAAGCCCAGCTTCTTCCGTTTCTTCGGTCGCGACATGTTCTACCAGCTTCTTCGGGTCTCCGACCCCGGCCCGTTCATCGGCTACCTGCTGGAGAATGTCTCGATCATGTTGAGCAAGAAGGGTCGCAAGTCCCGTCTTCGCCTCGACAGCACGAAGCCTCCGGGGGTATAGTGTAGCCGCACGTCATTCACTGCTGGGGTCTCCCCTCGCCGCAGGGCAAGAATGGCCCTTGACCCCGCGTACCGATGTGGCCATGATACATCTTGGTGTGTAAGTTGCCATGGTGCATTGATCGGGAGGATGCCATGACATATGGGCAGCACGAGAGCGTCGGTTCTTCGGAGTCCGGTGCTGCGAAGGCAAATGCCGAGGCGGCGAGCCGGCTGCAAGAGGAGAATGTCTCCGCCTGCTTGGCGGGCCAAGCGATCTACGGCGACGATTTCGGCCTCGATCAGATCCGGCAATGGTACGACGACGAGAAGGAAGGCTACGCCGATCTGGGGGCGAAGGACAGGGCGCACTACAGCTACTCGTACCATGAGTGCAACCGGTGGTACGGCTTCCGCCATCTTCCCAAGCGGCGCTGGCGGCACGTTCTGGGGTTGGGCAGCGCCTATGGGGACGAGTTTCTGCCGATCATCGACTCGATTGATCGCTTAACGATTGTTGAGCCGTCGGACCAGTTCGTGAGCGACCAGGTGCATGGCGTCCCGGCGACCTACGTGAAGCCTGAGGTGTCCGGCGATCTGTTGTTCGACGACGGCGCCTTCGATCTGGCCGTGTGCCTGCGGTCGCTGCATCACGTTCCGAATGTGAGCCACGTCGTCTCGGAGATGTTTCGCTGCCTTGTCCCGGGCGGTTTTGTCGTGTTGTGTGAGCCTATCGTCTCGATGGGCGACTGGCGAAAACCTCGAGGCAAGCTGACCCGGCACGAGCGAGGCATTCCGTTGCCCTTGTTCGTCGAATCGGTGACCCGCGCGGGGTTCAAGGTCGAGCACCGGAATCTCTGCAACCATTCTGTCGTTCGTCTGTTCTGGTCATCGGTTCTGCACAGGGCGCCTTACAACTGTCACTCCGCGGTTCTTCTCGACGACGTGTTGTCGCGCCTTACCGGGTTCCATCTCACGTACCACCGTACGCAGGTCGCGCAAAAGCTCAAGCCGGCGAGCGTCTTTCTTGTCGCCAGCAAGCCTCCGACGAGGCAACCGGATGTGGACAAGCAGGAGAGCATGAAAAGGCTGCACGCAGCCCATTGAGGTGGGGCCGTCAGATCAATTCAATATGCCCGCTGGTCAAGCTCTCCGCCTCATTGGCCAGCGGCTTGAGGTGTTCCCCCTTGAGGGTCACGACTCCGCCCGGGTCGCCCAGCAGTGCCACCTCGACACGCGGCGATGCGGCCGAGTCAACCACCGTGACCAGCCGCAGGGGCAGGTCGGCTGCGCCCTGCACAACGATCGTGGGCGCCGCCTCGCGGACGTTGTAGTAAAGCGATTTCCAGCCCTCCGGTTGCGGTTTCTCGCGTCCGCGTTCCAGGGTCGACGTGAACGATGCAGGGGCGGCTATAGCCAGAGTGAATGGTCCGGCGGCCAGTTGGCCCGTCCAACCGCTGCCGTCCTGGTGCCAGTCCCCTTCGGCCAACCTCCAGCGCAGCGCTACCTCGTTTCGTCCCTGTCCCAACACGTCGTCGACAATCACCCACGTGTCGTCCAGCCGGAAGATCATGCGGCGATGCACCGGGCGGCCCGGCAGGCGGCGGTATCCGTAATGCTCTCCGGCCAGGAATCCGAGTCGCCCGTCGGTGCTCGAGGCGAACGCCAGCAAGCGGCTCTGCGTCCAGTGGAACCAGAGGAAACGCGGGCCTTTGAGCATCTGGTCCTGGCCGTTGATCTGAACGGTATTGTGCGCCGCCGTGGAATTGAACCAGTGCCGCCACGGCGCGGGGCAGTTGTACGAGAACGATCCCCCGTCGCGAAGCACGTTAAGACCGCCGTGCCAGAGGTCCAGGTGGAGCATGTCCGCCTGCGACGGCCGCCGGCGGTAGCTGTGGCATCGCGTCATGGCCCACGACCGCTCGCCGCGCAGCACATAGTAGCCGCCGGTCCGGGCTGCCTCGTCGTGCGGCCGCGACGCGGGCTCAACAGGCGATTCCAGCGAAGCTGACCCGAACAGCCAGAGCGTTTTCTCGTCCCACGGTCCCGGTTCCAGCAGGCGGCGGCGATGGACTGCGAACCATGCGGCCTGAACGGTCGGTCGGTAGTCCAGGTAATCGCAGCAACTCAGGGGCAAAACGTTGGTCCCGTCGTTGGCCCCGTAGTTGGGCACGCGTCCGGAATCGTCCAGCAACATGGCGACGAACCGTACGCCGCGACCCAGGGCCTCGCGTACCTTCGCGGGCGGTAGCCGGCCGCACCGCTGGCCGAGGGCCCAGACCCACAGCAGATCGTCGAGCATTACGCGATGGTAGTTGAGGCTGTTCTGGGCGTAGCTGCCGTCGTCGGCCACCTGCCGGGCCGCCTCGTGGGCCAGGAACCGCGCCCCCAGGCGTGCCCAACGTTCGGCCTCGGGGAACTCGGGGAAGAGCAACCCCACAGTCCACAGCGCGGCGGCTTCCGACAGACCGTGATTGTTTCCCTGCATCAGGGCCTGGTTGATGTTGCGCGACACGTGCGTCCCGGTCTGCCAGGCCACGCGGTTCAGGGCATACAGACGCTGTGGGGTGGCGGCGGGACTATCGATTGTTGCGGCTGCGGCCGTCAGCAACGCCATCAGCCGGAAACTCATCTCCTGTCCGCATTCCCAGGCCACGGTCAGTTCGGGCGGATTCTGGGCGATCCAGGCGTCGCACAACTGCCACACGGCATCCGCCCACCGCTCGTCCCGCGTGACGGCGTAGGCCCGCGCCAGACAGTAGGCCAGCGTCAGCCGCGACGGTTCCCAGACCAGCTTGATGTCCGTGCCCGGATGCTGCGTGCGGCTGTCGAGCCAATGGCGGCCCTGCGGCCATCTCGTATTATTGACCGGGTCGAGATTGAAATCCGGCGGCCAACCCGTGGCGCCGGTCCAGTGGCTGAAGTAGGGGTACTCGCCGGTCAGGGCTCGCTCGGCCGGCTCCAGCACCTCGCGATGCCAGAGTTCCTCGCCGGCCACGACCATGAGCCTCTCCGGATCCGGTCTGGCGGAGACCTTCGCGGCCCGCTGCCGCCACAGGTCGGCGTGACGTTGCGGATCGCCGCCGCAACGGGCGGCAAACCGGGCATCCGTGAATTCCTCCGGGTCGAGGCGCCGCCGGAGCGCGCCGCTGCGAAGCCGATAGGCTTGCAGCAATCGCCGCGGCAGGTTCCGCCAGTTAACGGCCTTGGCGGTCCAGTAGAGTTGTTCCAGGACGTTCACTGCCTGCCATGCTCCGTCGTGATCCGACCCGAGTCCGATCGTCTCTCGCAGCCGACTGAAAGAAGGGGCAACGTCGATGGATTCCGCCATCGCGAACGGCGCCGACACGTCCGCCATCAACCTGTCGGCAAAGACAGGGTGAGCATATGGCCGCCCCACAATGGCGTCAAGCCCAATCTGGCCGCGCCGACGTGAAGCGGCGTCCTCCCGCAGCGACGTGCCGCGACCCGACGTTGCCGCCGGGCGCGATCGTGTCTTGTCAAGGCTACCCCGGACCATTAAGATGGGGCTTGGTCATGGTCAAGTCCTGGGTCTGAGGCGGACACTACGTCGACATGCGAATCCTGATGATGTGGTCGGAGAACCTCAACAAGCACGGTTCGGGCCGGACGCACTTTCTGTACCTGGCCCGCGAACTGGCCGCATTGGGGCACGACGTTCGCCTCGTCGCGCCCGGCTACCGTCCGCGGGCCGGTGGCGACCTGGGGGTCCCTGTCCACTACATCCCGGTTCCGCGCCGAAGCCTTTTCTCGTTTCTGCTCTTTCACCTGCTGCTCGTGCTGGCGATGCCGTACCTGCTGTTGCGCTACCGCCCGGACGTCGTCTACACGCGAGGCCTGTTCCATTCGTTTCTGATCCATGTCGTCTGCCGCCTCGGCCGCACCCCTTACGTGGCCGAGATTGACAGCATCGTCGACGCGGAGTTGGCCATGCGCCGCAAGTCGCTGGCGGCCTGGCTGGTGCGCGTGCTGGATCGCTGGAACCTGCGATGGGCCACGGCGTTTGTGTGCGTCACCGAGGGGCTGCGCAACGAGGTGGTCCGTCGCGGTGCCAAGGCCGATCGCGTCGTGGCCATTCACAACGGGGCGGCCGTGGACTGCTTTTCTCCCGGCGATCCGTTGGAGGCGCGCCGCCAATTGGGCTTGCCGGAGGATGCTGCACTGGTCGGCTTCGTGGGCACCCTGGCCGCCTGGCAGGGGCTCGACCTGCTGGTGGACGCTGCGGCCGCACTCCCGGACGATGGGACGCGGTGGCAGGTCATTCTGGTGGGTGACGGGGAGATGCGCGACCAGTTGGCGCAACAGGCCCGCGAGCGGGGCGTCGCCGAGCGTGTGACGTTTGTGCCAGGCGTGCCCCACGATCGTGTCCCGGCATACGTCCAGGCCTTGGACGTGGTGGTCGTTCCGATTCACGACGATCGCAAGTTGCGTTACGGTCTTTCGGTGCTGAAGTTCTGGGAGGCTCTGGCCTCGGCGGTACCCGTGTTGGTGCCCGACCGTGGCGGCCTCGGCAACGTGCTGGCCGACCTCGACTGGCCCGGCGAATACCGCACGGGTGACGCCGAGGCTCTGGCCCAGACTGTGGCCCGGACCATCGCTCGGAAAGTCGAGCTTCAATCGCGCCGGGAAGCCATTCATCAGAAGGTGTGCCGCGACCATTCATGGGCCGCGGTGGCCCGCCGGACCGACGCGCTGTTTCGACGACTTACGGACGGCCTCTGCGCACGCGAAGTTGGGGAGACCGAGAGCAGATGATTCACGCCATGACCATTGACGTCGAGGACTACTACAGCATCATGGGCCGCGACTGGATGGCCCTGGATCGTCCTCCGAACGGAGCGGTGGTCCGCAACACGTCCCGGCTTCTGGACCTGTTCGCCGAGCGGCAGATTGCGGCCACGTTCTTCATCCTGGGCGAGGTTGCCGAGCAGTTTCCCGACCTGGTCAGACGGATTCGCGAAGCTGGGCACGAGATCGGCGTCCACGGCTACGACCACCTTCAGGTCCACCGGCTGACGCCCGAGGGGTTCCGCTCGGAGGTCGATCGCGGCAAGAAGCTGCTGGAGGACATCACCGGCCAAGCGGTCGCCGGGCATCGCGCTCCGGCCTTCTCTATCACACCCGCGACCCGCTGGGCGCTGGAGGTGCTGGCCGACGTGGGCTTCACCTACGATAGCAGCATCTATCCGATATCCGGCAAGCGCTACGGATGGCCCGGCTTCCCGCTGGACATCCATCGCATGCAACTGGCCGACGGCCGGACGCTCATTGAGGCGCCGCCCTCGGTGGTCTGCCTGGGCCGCAAGCGGTTGCCGTGCTGCGGCGGCGGGTACCTGAGGTTGTTCCCTTACGCCTACACACGCTGGGCCATGCGACACATCGAACGCCGTCGCCCCGCCATCGTCTATCTGCATCCCTACGAGTTCGACACGGTCGCGCCGCCCGAGGAGTTCGCCCAGGCCATGCGCTGCGCGCCGCTGAAGACCAGGCTCTTCGACTTCCGTCTCTGGCTTCGCCGCCGTTCGGTCTGGTCGAAGCTGAGCCGCCTCATTTCCGAGCACTCGTTCTGTCCCCTGGAGGAGGTCATTCGCCGCTCCTGCCAGGGCGATGATTTTGCTGCACCGAACGTTCCGTGAATGACGATGAAGCCTTGAGTGAGTAGTTGCCGTGGCGACGCGGGACGGACTTGGTCTGCGCCCACCGTCCCGGTTTGTGCATTGCGGCTGTTGGACCGTGCATCGAGTGTTTTGTCGTCCCGGGCGCCGGGACGGGCGGAGGAACCGGGAATGGCCGATTCGACCCACATTCTTCCGATGGGACCCGACCACGCGGTGCAGGTGGCGGCGCTTCATCGCGACGGCATCCACACGGGATTCCTCTCGACGCTGGGCCCGCGGTTCCTCACGCAACTCTATGCCGCCATACCGTCCACGCAATGCGGCTTCGGATACGTCGCCGTGCGGCAGGGAAGGGTCGTCGGCTTCATCGCCTGCGGAGAGCGTCTTGGCGGCATCTACAAGCAGGCCCTGAGGGCCCGCGGCATGAGAATGGCCTGGGCCATGGTGCCGCGAGTTTTTCGCCCAAGCGTCTTCAAGCGGGTTCTCGAAACCCTCGTCCTGCCCGCTCGCATGGAAGACACGTTCCCTGCGGCCGAGGTGCTGAGTATTGTAGCCGCCCCGGAGGCTCGCGGCTCGGGAGTGGCCGCCGACCTGATGCGCCGGGCGTTCGACGAGTTCCGCCGCCGCGGTATTCCGCACGTCAAGGTCCAGGTCTTCGCCGGCAACGCCGCGGCCAAACGCTTCTACGAGAAGTGCGGCTTCGTTCTGGCCGGTCAGAAGCAGCATCACGAGAACATGCTCGATGTCTACGTGATCGACCTGACGCCCGCCGACGGCGAACAAGATGTTGCCGAAACGGCAAATCCTGAGGCCTGATTCCGCGCGACGGGGCTCCGGGAATTCTGACGCACTGCTGTCTGACTCCGCACGAAAGGTTCGTCATGGGGCGTCCGATCCGCATTCTGCACCTTTCCAATCAGGCCGGACCGCTCTACCTGTTCTCACTGCCGATCTTCCAGGGCCTGCGCGACGCCGGCTTCGAGGTCGACCTGGCCTGCATGACCATGGGGCCGCTCTATCCGCCGCTGGCCGAGCAGCCCTACCGGCTCCACGGCCTGACGCCTGGGGCGCGGCTCAATCCCTGGACCTGGTTGCGAGCCAGGCGCGAGGTACGCCGACTGTTGCGCCGCGAGCGCTACGACCTGATGGTGGTCCACACGCCGCTGATGAGCTGGGCCGCGCGGCCGGTGGCCAGGGGACTGGTCGGCAAGGTCGTCTACCTGGCCCACGGTCTGGCCTACGCGCCCGTTCAGCGGCCGCTCTCGTATCGGATTCTCCGTGGCATCGAACGCCACATGGCCCGCTACACCGACGCCGTCATCACCATGAACGACGAGGACGAGCGCCAAGCTGCGGCCGGTCGCCTGACCCGGGCTGGCGCCGGATGCTATCGCGTCAACGGCGAAGGCGTGGACGTGCACGAGTGGACCTCGCCGCCGTCCGCCGAGGAAACGGCCGAACTGGAGCAGCGGCTGAATCTGCGTCCCGGCCGGCCGATGATTCTGTTCATGGGTCGCTTCATTGTCGAGAAGCGCCCCTTCGACGTGATCGAGACGGCCCGCCGTCTGGACGACCGGGCCGACGTCGTCATGGCCGGAGACGGGCCGCTCTGGGAACAGACTCGGCGGCAGGCCGAGGCCCTCGGCCCCCACGTTCATGTCACCCGCTTCACGCACCAGACTAGAGCTCTGGTCTATCGCAGCAGTGTCCAGTTGCTGCCCAGCGTCTGGCCGGAGGGCATGCCCCGCGTGCTCCTGGAAACGCAACTGGCCTGCAGACCGCCGGTGGCCTATGATGTCCGAGGCAGCCAAGACGCAATCGTCCACGAGCGGACAGGTCTGCTCGTGCCGCCGCGGGACGTCTCGGCATTCGCCGACGCGGTGAAACGGCTGCTGGACGACGACGAGTACCGCCGGGCTCTCGGCGAGGCCGGCCGCGAGCGCGTTCGCGAGAACTATGCCTGGGAAGTCGTCGCGCCGCAGCACGTCGACATTGTCCGCAAGGTGCTGGAGCAATCATGAGCCCCGACGCGGTCCACTCTCCACAAGGCGTTCTGCATGGCGCCTCGTTCGACGTCGAAGACTACCGCCAGATTCTGCGCCGCCGGTGGCAGGGCGAGGCCGGCCCCGTCAATGCCGATTTCGATCGCGACGTCGACGCCCTCTGCGCCCTGCTCGACGAGACGCAGACCAAGGCCACGTTCTTCGTCACAGGAACCGTGGCCGCCGACAGGCCGGATCTCGTACGGCACTGGCAGGGCCTGGGCCACGAGATTGCCTGCCATGGCTGGGACCACACGCAGGTCTGGCAAATGAACCGAGACCAGTTCCGCGCTGACCTGACGCGGACTCGCAAGGCCCTTGAGGACGCCTGCGGCCAAACGGTGCGCGGCTACCGTGCCGCCGTCTTCAGCATCGGCCCCGACACGCTCTGGGCCCTGGACGTGCTCGCCGAGTGCGGTTTCGACTACGACAGCAGCATCGTGCCCGTTCGGTGCCCGCGGTATGGCATCGACGGCTTCGACCGTCGTCCCGCTCTCTATCGCCTGCCCGACGGTGGGCGGATCGTCGAGCTTCCCTTGCCCGTGTCGCGGGTCATGGGCCGCACCAGGCCGGTCGGCGGCGGAGGGAACTTCCGCGTGCTCTCCTTGCAGGCGATTCTTCAGGCCGTGGACGAGCACACGCGCGGCGGTCTGCCGTTCGTCATGTACTGTCACCCGGACGAACTGGGCGGCCGCAAGTTCCGGGCCACGGATCTGGCCCGCGGCCTGGTCGGCAAGGGCCGCGCCTGGATGCTGGAGTTTCGCAGCAACATCGGTCGCTCAGGTGTGCCGCGGATCGTACGCGGCGTGCTGGCCAAGTTTGATTTTACAACCCTGTGTCGGTTGGCCGACAAAGTTAGGGACGATGGAGCAGAAAGAGTACTGGGAACGATACGGTGAGGCCTTCACCGACCTGTACGAACGGCCGACGTGGTTCAACCGCGTCTTCCGGCACGCGATTTTTCTGCGCGCCGAGCAGACTATCGAGGCCGTCCGCCGGACGCCAGGAGCCACGGTGCTGGACGTCGGTTGCGGTAACGGACGCAACGCCGTTCTTCTGATCAAAGCCGCCGGAGCGTCGCGCGTCGTCGGCGTGGACCTGGCCGAGGACATGATCGAAAGGGCCCGCCAGGTGGCCGAGCAGCACGGTGTCGCCGATCGCTGCACGTTCCTGCGACAGGACTTTCTGACGGCCGACCTGGGCGACGAAGTCTTCGACTATTCGGTGGCCCTGGGCGTGCTGGACTACTTTCGCGATCCGACGAACCTGCTGACCAAGATGCGCCGTCACACGCGGTATGAGGCACTGGCCAGCATTCCCGGATCGTCGTCCATCCGCATGGTGCTCCGGAAAGCCCGCTACATGGTGCGCGGCCTGGGCGTCTATTGGTTCACCCCAGAGCAGATCAACAAGATGTTTCGGGATGCGGGTTTCGCCGAGTGCCGCATCGAGCCCTGCGCCGCCACGGGATGGATGGCTCACGGAGTCGTGCAGGAGCCGCCTGATGAGCAGAAGGACACCTGATCGCGAAGCCCGTCGCACGAGCGTCGCCATGGAACCGACAGTGCCGAGACGCGACAGGCGGACTGCCCGCCCGCGAATCGGCGCCACCACCCGTGAGGCCGACCGATGAGGATCGGCTACGTCCTGCGAAGTCTCGAGGATTCCGGCGTCACCATCTATTGCCTGACGCTGGCCGATGCCATGCGACAGCGCGGCCACGATGTCTTTCTGGTCAGCGACCACGGCGTCTACGCCGACGAAGTCAAGCGTCGTGGTCTGCGGCACCACCACCTGCCGCTGTGCCGCGGTCCGCTGAGAACGTACCTGGGGGCGCGGCGGCTGGCAGACGTTGTGCGACGCGAGCGGCCGGACGTCCTGCACGGCAACTGGCGGCGGGCCCAGTTGGCCTGCCACCTGGCCGAGAAGAAGCTCGGCACGCCGTACGTCACGACGCTGCACCTGGTCGGCATCCCCGAATCGTGGCTCTACCGCAAGCTGAGCTACTGGGGTCGCCTGACGATCGCCCCGTGCAGCGAAGCCGTGGAGTACCTTCGCGGGCGGTTTCATGTGCCGCAGGATCGCATTCGTCTGGTCTTTCACGGCGTGGACTCCGGGAAGTGGCCGGTCACGATGCCCGAGCGGCGAGCCGAGGCCCGGCGCGCCTTCGGCCTGTCGCCTGACGCGCCGGTGGCCGTCTGCGTCGCCCGGCTCGACTGGATCAAGGACCATGCCACGTTGCTGCGGGGCGTGGCCCGGGCGAGGGAGTCCCACGGCGACCTGCGGGTGCTGCTGGTCGGCGAGGGGCCCGAACGTCCGGCGATCGAGAAGGCGATTGCCGAGCTGAACCTCGGCGAGCACGTACGCATGCTGGGATTCTGCGATCCGCACGACGCCCTTGCTGCGGCCGACATGTTTCTGCTGACGAGCCTGCAGGAGTCGTTCGGCTTTTCGCCGGTCGAGGCCATGCTGACGGGCCTGCCTGTCGTCCGCACGGCGACCGAAGGCGCCGCCGACCAGATCCAGCCCGGTCGTACGGGCGAGATCATTCCGATCGGCGATCCCGAAGCGGTCGCTCGCGTGCTGGCCGACCTGGCGACGAGCCGCGACGCATGGCGCGAGCGCGGCCGGGCGGCGCACGAGTTGGCCTCCCGGCAGTTCACCCTGGCGGCCATGGCCGAGAAGACCGAACGCGTGTATCATGAAGCCCTTGAGGCCGCCGAGCGTTGATCGCCGGCGTCACGATGGACGTGGATTTGGGATTGCCGTGATGGGCATTGTCTACCGGATCGTCAAACGGAGCACGGACGTGATCTTCGCCGCGGCCGCTATGATCGTTCTGGCCGTGCCGATGCTGGTGCTCCTGGTCCTGGTTCGCCTGACGAGCCGCGGCCCGGCCCTCTTCCGTCAGGAGCGGGCGGGCAAGGGCATGAAGCCGTTCCTGCTCTACAAGTTCCGGACCATGCGGACTGACGCCGATCCCTTCGGTGAAAGCCCGTCGGACGACGACGACCCGCGGCTGACGCCCATTGGGCGGCGGCTTCGCGAGAGTAGCCTCGACGAGTTGCCGCAACTGTGGAACGTGCTCAAGGGGGACATGAGCCTGGTCGGTCCGCGACCGCTGTACATGAGCCAGGCCCGCGTATTCACCGAGCGGCAGCGCCGTCGCCTGGAGGTGCGTCCCGGGCTGACAGGTTTGGCCCAGGTGAGCGGGCGCGGCAATATCCCGCACGAGGAAAAGCTTGAACTGGACGTTCAATATGTGGAAAATGCCGGTCTGTGGCTTGACCTGAAGCTGCTGCTTCGCACATTCGGTCACGTCTTTCGCCGCAGGCAGGTCTACCAGAAGTGGTCATGATCGCAGTTGTCGACCGACAGAAAGAGGCGCGTGCCCTGTGAGCAAGAGCGAGTTCACCATCCTGTTCTCGTGCATCGGACGGCGCGTGGCGCTGGTCAATGCCTTTCGCGAGTCGCTGCAGAGACTGGGCCTCAAGGGGCGTATCCTCGGCAGCGACATGATGCCCTACTCGGCGGCGCTGCAGGTCTGTGATGAGGCCCACGTGGTCCACAGCAGTACGCACGAGGCCTACGTCGATCAGTTGCTGGGCCTCTGTCGCGACAACGGCGTGGACCTGCTGATTCCGCTGATCGATCCGGAACTGCACATTCTGGCCGGACTGAACGACCGCTTCCGTGAGGTCGGCACGACGCTGTGCCTGTCGTCGAAGGAGGTCGTCCGTGTATGCCGCGACAAGGTCCGCACGCACGACTTTCTCACGAAGGTCGGCATCGACACGCCGGCCCTGTTCGCCTGCGACCAGGTACGCGACTCGGACCTGCCGTTGTTCATGAAGCCTCGCGATGGCAGCAGCGCCAAGGACATTCACCGCATCAGCACACGCCGGCAACTCGAGTTCTACCAGCAGGATGTGCACGGCGCGATCATCCAGGAGTTCCTGCCTGGCCAGGAATTCACGCTGGACATCTTCTGCGACTTCTCGGGCGAGCCGCGATGTGCCGTGCCGCGAAAGCGCATCGAGGTCCGCGGCGGCGAAGTGGTCAAGAGCATGACCGTCAAGGATTCCGAGATCATCGAGGTGGGTATGGCCACGGCTCGGGCCCTGGGCGGCTGCATGGGGCCGATTACGTTGCAGTGTTTTCGCACCGACAGCGGCCGCATCAGCGTCATCGAGATCAACCCGCGATTGGGCGGTGGCGTGCCGCTGTCGATTGCCGCCGGGGCCGATATCCCGGGCTGGATCATCCAATGCACGAGGGGCGAGTCGCCGCCGATCGATCCTCTAGCCTTCCGAGACAGGTTGGTCATGCTGCGCTACGACGAGGCCGTCTATGTGCACGAGGACCAGTTGCCGAAATGACCGAGGCCGTGGCTTTCGATCTGGACGACACGCTCTTTCTGGAGCGTGAGTACGTGCGAAGCGGGTTTGATGCCGTGGCCGGCGAACTGGACCGGGAATTTGGCGGCGGCCGCGATTGGCTCGACCGGCTGTGGCGCGATTTCGAGGCCGGCGTCCGGGGCGATGCCTTCAACCGCGTGTTGCGCGACGCGGGCTTGTCGGCCGGCGACGAACTGATCCACCGGCTCGTAAGCTGCTACCGCGAGCACGAGCCGCAGATCAGCCTGTGCGATGATGTGTTGCCGGCAGTGGGTCGTCTCAACCTGCCGCCGGAGAAGGTTGGCGTAATTACCGACGGTCCGGTGGCCATGCAGCAGCGAAAGTTCGAGGCTCTGGAACTCGGCCGCTGGGTCGGTCACGCGATCTATACGGACCGCTGGGGCGAGGCCTTTCGCAAGCCGCACCCGCGGGCCTTCGAGGAGTTTGAGCGGCTGGTCGGCTGTCCGTCCCGGGCCTGTGCCTATGTGTCGGACAACCCGCGGAAGGATTTCCAATCGCCGCATGCGCGCGGATGGACGACCGTTCGCATCGTGCGGCCCGGCGGCCTGCACGGCGAGGAGCCGTCGGTTCCGGGCGAGGTCGGCTGCACGATCAGTACGTTTGATGAACTGCCCGCAGCGCTGGGGCTGGGACTCTGAGTGAGGGAACAGGCCATGTTGGCATCCTTCCTGCCCGATATGAGCGTCGACAACTGGACCGCGCTGCGCGGCATCTGGGGCCCACACGTCTGGATCCTGACCGGGGCCATGGTGCTGTCGCTCATCCTGACGCCGGTATTCCGGACGATCGCCCTGCGCTACAAGGTCTACGACATGCCGGACGAGCGGCTGAAGACTCACCGGCGGCCGATTCCTTACCTGGGCGGCATCGCCATCTTCCTGGCCTGGGCCATTCCCGTCTTTGTGGTCGCCGTGACGCAATACCTCCGGCCCGGCAACGTGCCTGCCGAGACGGCCGCCGTCATCCGCCAAGTGGGTCGCGAGGTGCCGGAGCGCTGGATTCAGAATCCGCAGTCGTTGTTCTGGGTGCTTGGCGGCGGACTGCTGATGATGATCCTTGGTGTCGTTGACGACATCCGCAGCATCTCCCCGAAAGCCAAAATCATCGGACAGATCGCCACCGCGCTGATGCTCGTTGCCGGGGGCATGATCTTTCGAGCCTTGCCGGCCGAGATGCCCGAGGACATGGGCGGCTATACGCTCTTCCCGACGGACGCCTGGTGGGTTCTGGCTCTGGGCATCGGGTTCCAGATAGTCCTGGTCGTCGGGGCGTCGAACGCCACCAATCTGCTCGACGGCCTGGACGGCCTGTGCAGCGGCGTCACGGCCTTCATCAGCGTGGGATTTCTGCTGCTGGCCACGAGCCTGATGGCCTGGGACATCTACGGCACGCACAGCGGGCCGCATTACATCAACAGCGAGCCGATCGTGCTGCTGAGTTTCGCCCTGCTCGGGGCCGTGATCGGTTTTCTGCCGTACAACTTCAACCCGGCCTCGATCTTCATGGGCGACGCCGGCAGCATGTTCCTGGGCTACATGGCCGCCGTCTTCATGATCCTCTTCGCCGAAAAACCCGTCGGCTTCAAGTGGTTCCTCGGGGCCATGGTGATCTTCGGGCTGCCGATCTTCGACACCGGCCTGGCCCTGGTACGCCGCTTAGTCAACCGTCGCCCGATCTTCGCCGGCGACCGCAGTCACTTCTACGACCAACTGGTCGATCGCGGCTGCAGCGTCCGGGTCAGCGTGCTCATCAACTATGGCCTGTCGGTGGTCTTCGGCCTGGTCGGCGTGGGCATCGTCTTCCTGGAGGTCCGTTACGCCTTGCCGATCTATCTGGTGATCTTCGCCGCCATTGCCGTGGCGGCGTTCAAGCTCGGACTGGTTCGTGTGGATGCGTCGTCGGCGCCCCGTGGCGACGACGGGTCGCCCGACGACGAGTCCACGTCGCAAGGCGTGCCCTGAAAGCCCGCCGAGAGTGCTCATGTAATCCTGCCGCGCGGAAGAACGCGATCGGCAACTGATGCGAGAACGCAAGCATTAACAGCCGTAGCAGAAGAAGGAGTTCACGTCGTATGCGAATCACACTGTCGGCTCCTGACGTCAGTCAAGCGGATATCGATGCGGTGGTGGCCGTCCTGAAGACGCCGAGCCTGAGCCTCGGCCCCAAACTGCCGGAGTTCGAGGAGAAGCTGGCCGCCTATGTGGGCCGCCGCCACGCCGTGGCCCTCAACAGCGGCACCAGCGCCCTGCACCTGTCAATCCGCGGCCTGGGCATCGGACCCGGCGACGAGGTCATTACCACGCCATTCTCGTTCGTCGCCTCGGCCAACTGCATGCTGTTCGAGGGCGCCTGCCCGGTGTTCGTCGACATCGATCCGAACGACTACAACATCGACGTCGAGCAGATCGAGGCGGCCGTCACCGAGCAGACGAAAGCCATCCTGGCCGTCGACGTGTTTGGGCGTCCGGCGAAACTCGATGTGATCGAGGACTTGGCCCGGCGGCATGGCTTGCTGCTCATCGAAGATTCCTGCGAGGCCCTGGGCAGCACCTACAAGGGCCGCAAGGCCGGCTCGTTCGGCGAGTGCGGTCACTTCGCGTTCTATCCCAACAAGCAGATGACCACAGGCGAGGGCGGGGCCATTGTCACGGACAACGACGATCTTGCCGCCCTGGCCCGCAGCATGCGGAATCAGGGCCGCGGTGAGGGCGGCGCGTGGCTGGCCCACGAGCGGTTGGGATACAACTATCGCTTGAGTGACATCAACTGCGCCCTGGGCATCTCGCAACTGGCTCGCCTGGACGAGTTCGTCGCCAAGCGGGCCGCCGTGGCCGAACGGTACAACGCGCTGCTGGCCGATTTCGGCGACGTCGTCACGCCGGCACCCTACACCGACGGCACGATGTCGTGGTTCGTTTACGTCATTCGCCTGGCCGACCGTTTCGGGCGCGAGCACCGCGATGCCGTGATCCAGGGGCTCCGTCAGCGCGGCATCGGGGCCAGCAACTACTTCTCGCCGATCCATCTGCAGCCGTTCTATCGCGAGCAGTACGACTACGGCGAGGGCGACTTCCCGGTCACCGAATTCGTTGCCGACCGGACGATTGCTCTGCCGTTCCACAACAACCTCAGCGCCGAGGACCAGCAAACGGTTGTCGGGGCGGTGCGCGAACTACTGGGGCAGGTCTAGGTGGTGTGAGGTAGGTGTTCTTCCATCGGGTGCCATGGTTACCCCGCAGCCATGCGTGAGGTGGGAGTCGTTCGGCATGCCTGCAGGAGCAGGCATGGCACCCACCGAGAGCCCCGGAAGACCTACGTTATACCGCTTGAGACCGTTCCAACGGCCACTATTGCGTCTGCTTGGGCCATGCTGCTATACTGCCGCCTGTCATGAAACGACTCGTCGGTTCCTTCCTCTACGTAGGGATGTTCCCTTTCGCGCCCGGCACGTTGGCCAGCCTGATTGCCGCAGTCCTGGTCGGCGCGAGCTACGCCTGTTCTGCGCCGCTCTGGCCCTGGGCCGCAGCGGCCGCAGTCCTGTTCTTCGCCGGAGTCTGGGCCGGCAGTTCGGCCATGCGCGATTTCGGCCAGAAGGATCCCAAGGCCTTCGTTCTCGACGAGGCCGTCGGCCAGATCGTGGCCTGCCTGGGTGCGCATGCGGCCGTGGCCGCGGTGTGGAATCTCTGGATCAACGTGGCGGCCGCTTTTGTGCTCTTCCGTTTCTTCGACATCCTCAAGCCGCCGCCGATTCGCCAGGCCGAACGGTTGCCCGCCGGCTGGGGCATCATGGCCGACGACCTGATCGCCGGGCTCGTGTCGGCGGCGATCATTGCGGCCGTCAATCTGGCCTGTCGCTGAATCATCCCATGCGTCTTGCGTCGGGGGCTGCAGCCCGGGTCATCGCAGGCTCCGCCTGCAATCCGGATGCCCGGCTCCCTTCCAACCTGCCCGCAGGAGCGGCACCGCCATGCGTCCCTTGTTCGCCGGCCGCATATCTGATAAGGTGTCCCCGCGAATGTTTCCTGTGCCCAGCCGTCAAACACGTCAGGAGTTGCCCATGGTCCGTTCTCGCACACTGTGGTCTCTCGTTCTTCTGTCGGCCGTCTGTTCCCCCGCGACGGCCGGAGGTGGACCGCACAATGTTGTGGTGGTGGCCAACGTCCGTTCGGCCGACTCGGTCGCTGTGGCCAATGCCTATCGCGACGCCCGCGGCATTCCCGATCGCAACATCTGTCTGATCGACCTGCCGGTCGAAAGCTCCCGTCCCCAGAACACCATTCCGTTTGAGCTTTACGAGAAGGCCGTCCTCGATCCGTTGGGCAAGTTCCTCCGGGAACATCCCGGCCGCGAGCGGCTGCACTTCATGGTTCTCTGCCCCGATCTGCCGTTGCGGGTGAACTGCGGCGAGCGGATCAAGACGCGGAGCATGGCGTCCCTGTTGACGATGCCCGGCGCTGAAAAGGCCCTCCAGCGTCCGAAGAACCCGTACATGGATCGGCGCGAAGCCTTCGAGCGGATCGCCCGGGACGCAGCGGGCGACGGCCGCATGTTCCTGGTGACGTGCCTACGCGGCTACGAACTTCGCGACGCTATGGACCTCGTGCGGCGAAGCGTCGAGGCCGACGGCTCCGCGCCGAAAGGCACGTTCCATTTCGTTCTCAGTCCGCACGTGCGGCAATTCGACACGACGGTCAAGTGGCTTGAGTCGCGCGGCATGGCGGCCCGGCTGTCCGACAACGGCAAGCCGGTTCGCGGAGCCGATGACGTCGCCGGCTACTTCAGCGGCGGGTCTTACAGCGGCCTTGGCTGGTCCGACATCTCCTCGAACACCTACCTGCCTGGCTGCCTCGTCGACATGCTCGAATCCTACGGAGCCATGTGGAACAACTGGCGGACCTTCAGTTACCACATGCAGGTGCCCGTGGCTTGGATGATCCGAGCCGGGGCGACGGGTGTCCACGGTGCGACCGACGAGCCTTTCGCTGATTCATTTCCTACCAGCGGGCACACCGAGACGCTCCTGTCCAACTACTTGGCCGGCTGCAACCTCGCCGAGGCCTACTGGTCGGCCATCCCGTACCTCGGTTGGCAAAACGCCGTCTTCGGCGATCCGCTCTGTGCCCCGTACGCAGTGCGGCCCAAGGTAACATGCCGGGCCGTTGATGCATCGCGCGACGCGCCGCCGCGCGTCGAGTTCGCCATCGAAATGCCGCAAGGCGCAACCCTTGCCGAAGTCCGTTGCCTCCTCGACGGCCGGCCTGTCGCGACGTTCGCCAGGAGCGACCTCTCGTCCGGGCAGGCGGGCTGCTATAGCGGCACTCTCGACGTGGGCCAGTTGTCTCCGGTCGACGGCTGGCATCGCGTACGCGTGGTTGCCGTCGATGCCTCGCCGGCCGCCGTTCAGGGCTGGGCCGTCACCGACGTGCCCTGCGGCCAAAGCGGCCGCCTGACCCTGGCTCTCAGCGGAACAGGGCAGGGGCCGATCGCCTCAGGCTCGACCGTTGAGCTGACGGCCACCATGACTCCGGGCGACCCGGCGGCCGTGATCGACTTGTTCGCCGGCGACCGTTCGCTAGGCCGTTTCGCCGCCGGCCCGCTCAAGCTCGACACCTCGACGCTCGGGCCGGGACGTCCCACGCTCCAGGCCCGAGCCGCCGGTGCCACGGGCAAGGCGATCGCCGTGAGCAACTTCGTGTGCCTCGACCTGGCCGACCCGCTGCACGTCGTCGACCATTGGCCGCTCGGCGACGTGGGCAGCCGCCCGCTCTTTCAACTGGTCTACGACCGTCCCCCGCAGTTGGGCGAGACGGCACTGAAGTCGGCTGCGCGATTCGTCCAGGGCGCTCGAGCGGTAGCCGCCGACGTCCAGCTGTCGGGACGCACGCTGACGGTCGAGGCGCAATCGCCGTTGAAGCCCGCCGTGCCGTGCCGCCTGGAGGTTCGCCTCCCTGCCGCCGCGGGGCTGTCGCGCGACGTTGCGATCGACTTCACGCCGCTCGACGATTCTCGCCTGCTGGCCGGCATGTCCGGCGAGTTGCCCTACCGCAATACCGTGACCGGTCTCTCGGGCGCCGCGGCGACCATCGTCTGGCCGGTCCTCAAGCGGCCGGCCGCAGTGGTGCTCGGGCCGGTTGACCTGTTCAGCCCCACGCAGCCCGCCCTGGCCTCGCTGACGGCCTGCACGGTCTCGGGCCAGATCGACATTGCGGCCACGGCCCGCCCGGCAGGCAAGGGGGACGCCGGCGCAGGGCTGGGCGTTCACTACAGCGACAACCGCAACCACTGCTTCGTCCGCATCCGCGACGACGACGTGGCGGTCATCCAGGTGCTGGGCGGCAAGGAGACGACGCTGAAAACCTGGCCCGCTCCCGGACCGACCGTAGGCCGGATCGACATGGAAGTGACGGTCCAGGGGCCGCAACTGACGGTCAGCCTCGGCGGCAAGTCGCTGGGCTCGGTGATGTTGGACCGCACGTTGCCGCCGGGTCTGCCGATGATCGACCTCCGCGCCGCCCAGGGCGTGAAGGCTCTGAAGGTCACTGTGCGTCGGCCATGAGCCCCGGCGACTGCTGGCCGCAGGGCGCTGGCGGGCCGGTAAGCACCGCGCGGAGGACGGCGGGGAAGCCTTGACTTTCGCGGCTGGTTCGCTATACTCTCTCGCTCCAGAGTCAATGCTGGGGATTGGTGTAATGGTAGCACGGCTGACTCTGGATCAGCTAGTCGGGGTTCGAGTCCCTGATCCCCAGCCAGT
>JAFGPY010000134.1 GCA_016935955.1 Planctomycetota bacterium | reverse complement strand
CGCCGCCGCCTTGGAAACCGTTACGGCCTCCGATGCGTTGGGCTGGTTTATGTCTTGTGGCTACACTCAATCGTGAAGTGCTCTAGGCCACTCGATTGGCCCAGCGACTAACCCTTATCGAAAGTGCGACATCCTCTGTACAGTACAGTGCGTCCAACAAATCTTGGGGCTCCGCTCTGCGCGAACGCGGTGTGGACCACACTACTGTGTTTACCTGCGACTGTCCCTTGGGGCGATCGTTCTGGTTGGGGATGATATGCGGCAACGGCCTGGTGCGGCGGCAGGGTCAGGGCAGGTTGTCGAGTCGCGGGCGGCCGGCGTCAAGCCAGGACTTCAGGCGCTGCGTGGCGTCGCACACGAGGTCCAGGACGGCACGCCTCTCGCCGGCGCAATCGCCCCGCGAGACGTTGGCCGCTGCATCGCCCCAGATCGTCCGCAACGTCCGCTCCACTCGGGCGGGGTCGCCGATCGTCGCCTTGTCGAGGACCGCCAGAGCGGCGGCGGCGCCGAAGACGTAGCGCCGCGGGCGCACGCCCTGGGACAGGGCCAGACGAATTGTACCGACCAGCCGATCGTCCCAGCGAAGCTTTCGCTCGCAGTCGCGTCCGAGGCGTTTGACGGTGTCCTTCAGGTGCGGGTTCAACATTCGCTGGATCAGGTCCTCGGCGTAACGCCGGTAGCCGTCTTCCGTAAACAGAGGATCGAGGCCGGCGTACTTCACTCTCAGGGCCGCACCCGATTCCTCGACGAAGGCCGCACGGAGAAACTCCACGGCCCCCGGCACACTCGCCAGTTCGGCGATGAAGTGCAGTTGGAGCATCGCTCCGACGTAGGCCGCAAGGGCATGCGTCGCGTTGGTGCCGTAGAGCTTGGCCTCGGAGAACGGCAGCAGATCGTCTTTCTGCTCGATCACGTGGAGTCCCGGCTGAAAGGTCGTCCCGGGCGGCGCGCCGTCGAAAACGGGCCGCGAAACCAGGACATGGTTGAACTCCTCAACGAGGAACGCCCGGCTGTCCCACGGCGTCACCGTCGCCAAGCCTTGGTCGCGAATACGGTCGGCGTCGGTCACCACGCCGCACATCTTGCCGACGACGGTGTCCAGGAACGTTGCCCATGGCCGCACTGCGGCCAGTTCATCGAGACTCAGCACCCCCTCGACGTGGGCCTTGAGAATCTGTGCGGCGAAGTTGTGGTTCTCGGCGGCATAGACGGCCGCTCGCGGTCCGCGGCGCGCCGCCTTTCTGCGCAGCCCTTCGGCCAGCAACTGGTGCAGGCCCCTGCCCTGCGGCAACGTGAAGTCGTTGACGCTCGTCACGGCCGTACCGATATCTTCGGCCTCGGCCAGCGCCTCGACCAGTTTCTCCTGGTCGGCGGGCACCGACACATCGTAGATTTCGATCGGCCCGACCTTGTGCGACCTCACGCCTTCGGGTGCGGCCACATTGACGGTGAACATGCCGTCGGCCTGCCGCACGGGCCGAATCAGTTCGGGGCGAATCTCGGCCGCGACGAGGCGGCGGAAGTTGCCGGACAGAAAGGCCTCGGTCAGGAGCAACCCGCCTTGAATCGGTCCGAAGCCGAACCCAACATACGTTCGCGAACCCGACAGCACCACGCGCAACCTCCTTTCGACCCCGCCCTATCGCCGACATCCGGCGACAACCCGCGGCAACCGTGGTCCGGCCGACAGGCAAAAGCAGGCTGTGTGATATGTTATTGTTCCTGACCGTGTTTGGGAAGAAGGCAGATGCCCGTTGGCGAACGATTCGGCAACCATGAACGTGACGTGCCGGTGGCGAGTGAACGTCGCTCTCGCTGGGCGATGGCCAAGAAATGCGGCTTCTCAGGCACCCGATTCCGGCGGGAGACGGCCAAGGAGACGCAGGAGGGCGTCGAGAATGGTCAGGGGATGGGGGGGACAGCCGGGAACGAACAGGTCCACCGGGAGCAGCGAGGCGACGCCGTTGTGGGTCTCGGGGCGGTCAACGTAGGGACCGCCGGAGATCGCGCAACTGCCGACGGCGATGACGAGCTTGGGGTCGGGCACGGCCTCGTAGGTCTTCAGCAATGCAAGCCGCATGTTCTCCGTAACCGGTCCGGTCACGAGGATGCCATCGGCGTGGCGAGGCGAAGCAACGAAGTCGATGCCGAACCGCTGAAGGTCCCAGCCGACCGTCGTCAGAACGTTCGTGTCGGCCTCGCAGGCATTGCACCCGCCGGCACTGACTTGCCGCAATCGCAACGACCGCCCCAGAAGGCTGCGCAGCCGGTCGTCCAGCGGCGCGGCAAGTTGCGGCTCCGTCGCCGGACGGACGACGAGATCGTCGCGGCGGCGCGCGGCCAGGCGATGATCCGTCGTGAAGCTGACGGCCCCGTGAGGACAGGCTTCGGCGCATGCGCCGCAGAACAGGCAGCGACCCAGGTCCATGGCCACTCGGCCGCCCGGTTCCATGTGCAGCGCACCGGTCGGGCACAGGTCGCGGCAGACTTCGCAATCGGCGGCACAGCGTGCAGCATTCAGCATCGGCCGCCCGCGCAGCCGATCGGAGACCGCCGGCGCAGGGGCGTCGGGATAGCGGATCGTGCGGTGTTTCTGGTGTAGCCGAGCCAGAAGAACGCGAATCATCGTCTACCTTTCGTAATCGGTCGCGCGGGGCGGCGCGGCCGTCTCACAAATCGTGCCCGCAGTACGACAGGTTGAAGCTCTTGTTGCACAGCGGGAAGTCGGATATCTGTTGGCCTCGCAGAGCCAGGGCCAGGCCGAACCAATTGTGCAGCGACGGATCAGTCACCTTGTAGTGGGCCAGTCTCCCCGCTGCGTCGGTCGTCGCCACGTGGCATATCTCTCCGCGCCATCCTTCGACCAGCGTGACGACCGCCCGCCCGGGAGCCAGCGGCCGCATCGGGACCGACACCTGCCCTTCCGGCAGACTGCGAAGCTGGTCGCGGACGAACTCCACGGAGCGCTGCACTTCGAGCCAGCGGACGTACGCGCGGGCGAAGACGTCGCCGGTGTGCCATGTTGCGACCGGCACGTGGGCGAAACTGAAGATGCCCGCCGGGTGATCGTGCCGCACGTCCAGGCCCAGGCCGCACGCCCTTGCAGCCGGTCCGACGAGGCCGATCTGCCGCGCGGTCTCGGCGCTCAGGACGCCGGTCTCCTCGAACCGCGCCATCACGGACGGCTTGTCCCAGAGCAGGCCGACCGCCGACGCGGTGTCGCGGGCAATCGCGTCGAGTCGCCGCAGAAGATCGTCGGCGCGTGCCGGCTCGACATCGAACCTGACGCCGCCCGGGCGCAGCAATCCGCGGCCGAAGCGGCTGCCGCAGATCTGTGCCGTCACGTTGAGAGCGTCGCCGCGAATGCGGCCGCAGTAGCTGGCCGTCGGCAGGAAACCCACGTCCCCGGCCAGAGCGCCGAGGTCGCCGATGTGGCACGCCAGACGCTCCAGTTCCAGGGCAATGCCGCGAATGGACTGGGCACGGGCCGGGACACGGACCCCGGCGAGCGATTCCAGGGCTTGGCAATACGCCGTGGCATGGCCAATGGTCGTGTCGCCAGCCAGCGTCTCGACGGTGTGCAGGGTGCGGGCGTCGGGACCGCCAACGAGGCTCGGCTCGACGCCGCGATGCTGGTAGCCGAGGGAGATTTCCAGGTGAAGCACGTCCTCGCCGTGGCACTGGAACCGAAAGTGCCCCGGCTCGATGACTCCGGCGTGCACGGGCCCGACGGCCACTTCGTGGACCTCGTCACCCTCGACGCGGAAGAAGTCGGTCACGCCGCAGAGCGTGCCCTGCCCCGGCCCGCCGAATACCTCCGCCGCGCGGGCGTACGGGGCGTGGAAGCGAATCGGCTTGAGCCACGGGTGACCTTGCGGACGGACGTCCCACTGCTCGGCGATTTCGCGCTCGAACCAGTGGGCCTGGGGACAGTCGGGCGTAAGGGCGGGATACTGCCGCTCGACGCGCGTGCTCAGCGGGAAGAGTTGCGACGTTCCGTCCGCGGCCAGAACCGCCACGAGGCGAATCGCCCCGCTCTCTGCGGTGTCGGGCCGACCGAGGAATGCGACCACGCGCTTGCCGCGCGCGACACCGTCAATCACCTGGCGGCGGAACTCGTCAATGCCCAGATCGGGAATGGCCTCAACGGCGACGTCTTGCCCGTTGCGGAGGATAACCTTGGCGTCGGCGGCCATCAATTTCCTCCCAGCGCGCGGGCCGCTTGTCTGAGGGACTCTTCGACGACCGGCGGAACGTACAGTCCGAGCATCAGCACCAGGATACCGAGTGCGGCCGGCGGCAGCAGCGTCCACCGCGATTGGCGGGGTGGCGATCCCGTCTGCAAGTCGCCGGGTGGTGTGCCATAGACCATTCGCAGCATGGCTGCAGCCATGCCGATGAAGATGATCCCCAGTAGTGCCAGGATCGCGACCGCCACCCACGCAGCGTGCTGATCGAATGCGGCCTTGATGACGACCAGTTCGCTGACGAAGGGACCGAAGGGCGGACTGCCGCTGATGGCCAGGAACCCGGCGATCCACAGCACGCCGGAGATCGGCAGGACGCGGACGATGCCGCCCGTGTCGGCGATGGTCTTCGTGCGGTACGCCGCCAGAATATTCCCCGCGACGAGGAAGAGCATGCCCTTGGTCAGGGAATGGTTGAGGGCGTGCAGCATGGCGCCGAACCCCGCGGCCCCTCCAAGGCCGATGCCCAGCGCCAGCAGGCCCATGTGCTCCACGCTGGAGTAGGCCAGCATGCGCTTGAAATCTTCCTGGTGAATGATGAAGACGGCAGCGACGGCCATCGACAGGAGACCGAAGAGGATCATCAGCGGCCGGGTGAAATCGGCGAGGCCCGCGGCCCCGCACACCTGGAAGATTCGCAGAAGGGCCAGCAGGGCGCAGTTGAGCAACGCACCCGAGAGCAGCGCGGAGACCATCGAGGGAGCTTCGCTGTGGGCGTCGGGCAGCCAGGTGTGCAGCGGAGCCAGCCCCATCTTGGTACCGTAGCCGACAAGGAACAGGAGGAACGCCGCCTTGAGCCAGTTGACGTCGAGTGCGGCGGCAGAGGCGAGCAGGTCGCCCAGAACCAGCGGAACGCTCTGGCCGTCGGGCCGAGTGGCCGCAATGGCCAGGAAGAAGTTGCCGAGTAGCGCCACGGCGATGCCGACGGAACAGACAAGGAGGTATTTCCAGGTGGCCTCCAGGGACCGCTTCTGGCGGTGGAAGTAGATGAGCGGCGCGCTGGCCAATGTCGTGGCTTCGACGGCGACCCAGAGCAGGCCGAAGCTGTGGCTGACCGTTACGAGAGTCATCGTGGCCAGGAACAGCAGCAGGCAGCAGGTAAACACTGCCTCGGGCTGGTTCGTGGCCAGGAATCCCGCGTGGACTATGCCCGTGGGCCGCCGGGCTTCCCGGGCCAGGTAGCCGACGCCGTACAGCGACGCGGCAAGGAAGAGCAGGCTGAGGATGGCGAGGAAGACGCGGCCGAGGTCGTCGAGCACAAGCCAGCCGCCTAACGCGGGTGCCGGGGGCCGGACGAAGGCTGCAACCGTCAGCGCCGCGTGGCCGAGAGCGACCAGGACCAGGACGGTCCTGCGGGCGGTGGCGGACCGCACGGCCAAGACCGTCACGGCGGCAAGCGTCGGCAGCAGAATGAGGGCAACGATCATTGCGATCAGTCCTTCAGCGCGGACAACTCGTCCGCGTCAATGTGGTCGAACTCGCGGCTGATGTGGAAGATGATGATGCCCATGACGAAGACGGCCACGAAGGCATCGAGCAGTATGCCGAGTTCGACCAGCAGGGCCTCCTTCAGGGCGAACCCAAGGCCGAACGCGGCGATGCCGTTCTCGATCGACAGGTAGCCTACGACCTGCGTCAGGGCTTTGCGTCGCGCGACAATCATGAACAGGCCGACCAGGATGGTGAACAGGGCCGCAGGCACCACCATGGGAGACGCCCGGACGCCCTGCGGCAACGGCAGGCGGCTGCCGATCCAGAGGCAGACGCCGATCAGGAGCACGCCGAGAAGCATTGACGCACCGAACCCGATGGCGGGCTCGACCTCGCGACGGAGTTGCGTCTCGCGCAGGGCTCGCGTCAGCAGCCAGGGGAAAACGAAGCCCTTCAGCATGACGCTCACAGCGGCTACGGCGACGGCATGTGAACTGACGCTCTCGGTCGTGCCGACAACAGCCAACACGCCCAGGAGGATGCCCTGGAAGGCCACGGTGTGGATGCACGACACGATGCGGCTGGATCCGAGCAGACGCAGGTTGGTTATGGCGATCAGCACGACGAGACAGTTCACCCAGGAATTCACGGCGATCACCTCAGGACCAGAACCACCGCTAAAGCAGCGCACGCCACGGCCGCAAGCAGCAGTTGCGGCACGCGAACCAACCGCAGGCGGGCCATCGTCGATTCGACCAGACCGATACCGAGACCGACCGCCGCCACGCCGGCCAGAGCCAGAACAAGGTCGCTCCATGCGGCCCCGGTACGCCACGGCATCGCCACCCCGACCAGCAATGCCGCGAAGGCCCACTGCTTCAACCACGCGGCGTAACCGGCGAAGGCCAGATCGGGGCCGCTGGTGTCGAGGATCATCACCTCGTGGATCATGGTCAACTCGAGGTGGGTGTTGGGGTCGTCCACGGGAATGCGTGCGTTCTCCGCAAGCAGGATGATAGCCATGGCGGCCGCCACCAGCAGGAGCACGGGAATTTCAATAGCGGGCACCGTGCCGTGGCCGCCCAGCAGACCGGAGAGGGAAAGCGAGTCGGCAGGCCTGGCCAGGGCCGCCAGGCCCAGCAGCATCGCCGGTTCGGCCAGCGCCGAGAACGACACTTCGCGGCTCGCGCCCATACCCTCGAAACTCGATCCCGTATCAAGTGCGGCCGCAACCATGAAGAACCGCACCAGCCCGAACAGGTACGCGAAGACGATCAGGTCGCCGGCGAATGCCAGCGGCGAGGCGATTCCGCCCAGCGGCAGCAACAGCAACGCCGTGACCGCCGCGGCCAGAGAGACAATCGGTCCGGCCCGCAGAAGCCAACTGGTGGTGCGGCTATAGACGACTCCCTTGCGAAGTAGCCGCCACAGGTCGCGGTACGGCTGCACGAGGGGCGGCCCACTGCGTCCGGCGAAGCAGGCCTTCGTCTTGTTGACGATGCCGGCCAGTAATGGCGACAGAACCAGGGCCAGCAGAGGATGAATGAACCGTGTGGCGTCCATGGTCAGCGGAGTTTCCAGATGAGCAGCACCAGGAGCGTGATGGCGATGTAGAGCACGTACAGTTGCACGCGACCGTGCTGAATCCATCGGAAACGACCCAGGGCCCCGCGGACACGCCGAAAGACCGGGGCAATGAGCCGGTCCGTGAAGAGGTCGCCGGCGTGCGTCGAAAGGCGACCGGAGGTCGGGAACAGGTCGGTAATGGGAGTCGCTTCGCGTTTCGGCCGCAGAATGTTGCGAAACAGTTCGACCAGCGGCTGCGCGAATGACGAGGCTGTGTACTGCATCCTGGCCGCAGGTCGCAAGTAGCCGCAATCCCACGTGCCGGTCTCCCCAATCGTCCGGCCGCGCAGCAACCGCCGCCGAACGATTGTCAGCACAACAACGAGCGTCGTGAGCGTCGCTGCGACAACGATCACGCCCCCGAGCGGCACGACCGCTGCACCGAGGTCCGCAGGCGCACCGCTCGGCGCGGGATTGACCACGGCAAGCGGCTCCGCGAGCACGCCACCGATCAGCCACGGAGCCGTCATGCCGATCACCAGGCACCCGAGAGCCAGCACGACCATGGGAATCGTCATCGGCCACGCAACTTCGCGGGCCGCGGCCGCATCGGACGAGCGCGGCTCGCCCAGGAAGATCACGCCAAACGCCTTGGTGAAGCAGGCTATCGCAAGACCGCCAATGAGGGCCAGGCCCGCGATGACCACTGCGGCCGTCGCACCCATGACCGGATCGCCCGCCTGCACTCCCCTCAGAGCCCCGAGGAAGATCAGCAGTTCGCTGATGAATCCGTTCAGCGGAGGCAATCCGCAGATGGCGACCGCGCCCACCAGAAACGCCAGAGCGGTGCGCGGCATGTGCTTGATCAGGCCCCCGAGCCGGTCGATCTCGGTGGTTCCCGAGGCGTGAAGCACGGAGCCGGCGCCAAGGAACAACAGCCCCTTGAAGAGGGCGTGATTGACGACATGCAGCAATGCCCCGGTGAAACCGAGCGTAGCGACCACCGGCGCGCCGTAGGCTGTGCCAAGCACACCCAGCCCGAGCCCGAGGGCAATGATGCCGATGTTCTCCACGCTGTGGTAGGCCAGCAGGCGCTTCAAGTCGTGCTGGGCCAGGGCAAAGAGCACGCCGAGAATGCCGCTCGAAAGACCGACCGCGACCAGCACCCAGCCCCACCACGCCGGCGGAGGGCCCATGAGCGAGACAATGCGCATCAGGCCGTAGATACCCGTCTTGATCATCACGCCGGACATGACCGCCGAGACGTGGCTCGGGGCGGCCGGGTGGGCCTCGGGAAGCCACACATGCAGCGGAATGAAGCCGGCCTTGGTGCCGAACCCGGCCACGGCCAGCAGGAAGCAGAGTGAGGCCAGGGTCGGCGTCAGGCCAGCGGAACTCCAGCGATCGAAATCGAACGAGCCGCTCTCGCGACCAAGAAGAACAAACATCGCGATGAGCGCCGCCGTGCCGACGTGCGTCGCCACCAGATACGTCCAGGCGGCATGACGCACCGATTCGCGGCGGTCGTCGTAGGCAACCAGGAAGAACGAGGCCAGCGACATGATCTCCCAGGCCAGCAGGAAGAGCACCGCATCGCGGGCCACCACTACGATGATCATGCCCGCCGTCAGCAGGCTGTAGAAGAACCACGACACGCCCACTCGCAGCCCCCTGTCATGGGCCAGGTAGCGTGTGCCGTACACGGCGGCCAGCGCCGTCAAGATCAGGATCGGAATGAGAAAGAGACCGCTCAGGGCGTCCAACGCCAGATGAAACTCGCCGAGCGGCAGACGCCACGCACAGCGAATCGCCTCGGAGCCGCCCGTCAGCGCCGCGCGCCCTGCCGGGACAAGACCGACCGCCGCACCGATCACGGCACCCACTGCGGCCAAGGCCGAGGCCGCTCGCGGCCGACTCGCTGTGACCAAGGCCGCAATGCCCCCAAGGAGGAGGATGACTGTCGCTGCCAGGATGAGCTGCATCGGTCAGCCGCCTTGCCGTTCTCGGGCCGCCGTGTCCAACCGGCTCTCGACCTGCTCGATGCAACGATAGATTTCCTCCCGCGAAGCCTGCCGCTGAAGCGCGTCGCGCGTCTGCGGCTCCCTCAGGACGAAGGCCAGCCGTGACAGGAGGTGCAGATGGGCACGCACTGTGGGACTGATCACGTTGAAGAGAACCCCCACAGGCTTGCCGTCCAGCGCAGCGAAGTCGATGGGCTGCTCAAGGAAGACCAGCGTGACCATCGGCCGCGCGACGTGCAGGACGATCGGATTGCGGACATGGGGAATGGCGATGCCGTCGCCGATGCCGGTCGAGCCGAGCGACTCGCGGGCCAGCATGACACGCAGCAGGAACTCGCGGTCCACGTCGTCCGGCAAAGGCATCAGACTGACGACCGATTGCAGAACGGCCGCTTTGTCCCGGCCTTCGACACGGTAGAAGACGCCGCCCGCCCGCAGGGCATCTAGCAAGGAAGGCTGAGGAGTCTCGGCACTTTCGGGTTCGGCAAACATGTCGGGCGACACGTTGAGCCGCTGTGCCGTCGCCCATTCGAGCAATTCACTCCGGTTGAATCGATACTGTTCGCCAACGCGGTAGGCAGGAAGCCGCCCTTGGTTGATCCATCGGTAAATCGTTTTCTCAGAGACGCTTAGCATGGCGGCCGCGTCACGAACAGAAAGTCTCATATTTCCCACCCAGTCTCAGCCTTGCCCAGTATTTGGACAACAGAGGACATTATGCCACGAATCCGCGTTTTGTCAATGCTCCGCCTGAAACTCTGGTAGAAGTCCCAGATAGCTCGGCCATGACGTTCAGGTTGTCCTATGGGAAGAGCCTCAAACGGAGGGGAAATCGGCACCCGATCCGACGCGGCAGGCTATAAGAGGTCGCAGAGGTGGAAACGGAGCCCCTGCTCCGCTTTCACTGACCTGCCGATGCCCGGAACAGAACCTGGAAGAAGCTGAAGTAGACAAAGGCCACCAGCGCGCCGACCGCCAGCAGCAAGGCCGGCTCGAACAGCGTCGTCAGCCAGCGGATTCTCTCGCTGAGGCGGGTCTCGTAGTGTTTGGCCAGTTCGCTAAGCACGTGGTCGAGCGAACCCGTCAGTTCGCCAACGCGAACCGCCTCGCAGAACACCGGGTCGAAGCGTTCGGCCTCCAGCGAACGGGACAGGCTGCGGCCGTCCTGGAGAATCGCGATGCTGATGCGATTGAGGCGGTGACGGAACAGTTCGTTGCTGAGCGACCCCGTCAACAGATCGAGCGATTCCAGCAGCGGATGGCCGCTAGCCAGAAGCACGGCAAGCATTCTCGCCAGACTGAGCATCAGCGCCAGCCGCAGCAGATTGCCGATGATCGGCAGGTGCAGGGCCAGTGTGTGCAGCACAAGGCGAGCCGTCCTGAAGCGCAGGGCCACCAGGATGGTAAACGTCGTTAGCAGCGCGGCCAAGCCCAAGTGGCCGCCGTGCTCGCGGAGCCACGTCGAGACGCCGATCAACAGGCGCGTCGAGTCGGGCAGCACCATGTGTCGGTTGCTCAGAAACGACTCGAATTTTGGGATGACGGTGGTCACCAGATAGGCCACCACGCCGATCGTGAGCAGCACGAGCACCACCGGGTAGGTCATGCCGGTGAGCAGGGCTGCACGGAGCTGCCGCCGGCCGGTCATGACGCGGACCAACTGGTCGAGGACAAGCGTCAGCTGGCCCGTGGCCTCGGCCGAACGGACCATGCCAATGGCCGACGCCGAAAGGAAGCCCCTCTGCCGGGCCAGGGCCGACGAAAACCTTTCGCCGCGCTCGACGGCTTCCATGACGCGGGTCAGGACGCGGTGCATTTGCGGCTTGCGGGTCTGGCGACGACAGGCGTCCAGGGCGTCGACGATCGTCAGCCCGGAACGCAACAACAGGGCCAACTGTTCGAGCAGCAGGATCTTGTCCTGTGTCCGCACGGGCACCGGCCAGCGCAGCAACCAGCCGAGTCCGCGCCGGCGGTCGGCCGATGCGGCCGCCTCGTCGCTGGTCACTTCCAGGGACAAAACCATGAGACTCTGGGCACGCAGTTGCCCGGCGGCGGCCGACGTGTGGTCGGCCTCGATCCAGCCGCTCGTCCGCTGCCCGTGTCGGTCCATGGCCCTGTAGCTGTAGACGGTCACTCTGTGACCTCCAGGCGACCGACCCACGCCGCTTCGCTCCACGACGTCACGCCCGAAGCCACCTTCGTCAGGGCGTCCTCGCGCAGCGATCGCACCAGGGGCGTGCCGCCGAGAATCTGCTCCTCGTTACAGCGATTGTGAATGGCCTGACGCGCCGCACGGTCGATTACCATCAACTCGAAGACTCCGACGCGGCCGTGGTAGCCCGTGCCCTCGCAATGCGGGCAGCCCACGGGTTCGTAGAGCACGGTAACCGTGCCCCCCAGCAGAGACCGTTGCCGGGCCGTGGGCGGCACTTCGCGGCGACACTTCGTGCACAGTCGCCTGACCAGCCGCTGCGACAGGCAGGCCGTCAGCGTCGAGGCGACCATGTAGGGCTCGCAGCCCATGTCGACCAGTCGCGTCACGGCGGCAATCGCCGTATTGGTGTGCAAGGTCGACAGGACCAGGTGCCCGGTGGCGGCGGCACGCAGGGCGATCTCGGCCGTCTCGTGGTCGCGTACTTCACCGACCATCAGGATGTCTGGATCGTGTCGCAGGATCGACCGCAGGGCCTTGGCAAAGGTCACTTTGCCCACGGCATCCACCTGCATCTGCGAAACGCCCGGCAGGGAGTACTCGATCGGGTCCTCCACGGTAACGATGTTGGTCTCCTCGCGGTTCAGCAGGCCGAGGGCAGTGTAGAGCGTGGTGCTCTTGCCACTGCCCGTCGGGCCGGTGACCAGCAGGAGCCCCTGCGGACGGGCGATCAATTCGCGGAAACACTTCTCGACCGCCGCGTCCATGCCGAGTTGCTCGACCGTCACCACATCCATGCCCGTGCCGAGCAGCCGCAGCGTCATCCGCTCGCCGTGGCTCGTGGCCGCCGTGGCCACGCGAACGTCGACCTCGGCCGCCGGTCGCAACGGGTGAGCCAGCTTGAAGCTGCCGTCCTGCGACTGCCGCGATTCGGCGATGTCCAGCGAGGCCAGCACCTTCAGCCGCGAGACCATCGGCTCGCACTGCGACGGCGGCACGTTCTGGCGATAGATGCGCAGCCGTCCGTCGACACGGAGGCGGATGCGATAGCCGTTGCGGCCCGGTTCGATGTGAACGTCCGTGGCCTGGTGGGCGAACGCGTCGCGGAACATCATGTCGATGAACCGCCCTGCCCCGCTGCCGACTGTGTCGGAGAGTCGCGTCATGGCCTACCTCGCTCCGCCATTGCCGGCGTAGTATTTCATCCAGCGGTCGAAGACCTCGGGCAGCGACGTCTGGCGGCGGGCCTCGTGCGGTTTGATCTGTCCGCCCGTGGCCAGCATGGCCAGCGACTGTTCCATGGTCTGCATGCCCTCGCCGCGGGCGTTCTCCATCACGCTGTACATCTGCTCGGTCTTGCGCTGCCGCACCATGTTAGCGACCGCGGGCGTGATACGCAGCACCTCGACGGCCGGCACGCGGCGGTTACCCTGGCGGGTGACGACCAGTCGCTGGCTGATGACCACGCGGAGGACCATCGAGATCTGCTGAGCGATCAGCGGCTGCTCGGCCGCGGGGAACATGCCGAGCAGACGCTCCATGGCCCCGACCGCCGAGCCGGTGTGCAGCGTCGAGAAGACCAGGTGCCCCGTTTCGGCCGCAGTGATCGCCGCCCGCATCGTCTCAAGGTCCCTCATCTCGCCGATCAGGATCACGTCGGGGTCTTCGCGCAGTGCGGCACGGACGGCCGAGGGAAAATCGGGCACGTCGTTGTGCAGTTCCCTCTGGTGCACGAGGCTGCCGCCGTTGCGGTACAGGTACTCGATCGGGTCCTCGATCGTGACCACGTGGCAGGCCCGCGTCCGGCAGATGGCGTCGAGGATTGTCGCCAGGGTCGTCGTCTTGCCGGAGCCCGTCGGGCCGGTCATCAGGACGAGGCCGTCCTGCAGGTCGGTCAGTTCGGTGAACGATTCGGGCAGGCCCAGTTCCTGGAGAGCCCGGAACTTGCTCTCCAGCCGGCGGAACGTAGCCGCCAGCATGCCGCGGTGCTGGTACAGGTGGCCACGGAACCTTGTCCCGTCGGAGGCCGCAAGGGCCAGGTCCAGCACACCTGTCTCGTCAAGCATGGCCCGCTGTCGGGGCGACAGTTGCGAGGCAATGGCCGCCATGTCGGGCGGCGCGCCGTCGAGTTGCTGAAGGCGGCCCTGGCATCGAAGCCACGGTGGTTGGTCCTGCGACAGGTGCAGGTCCGAGGCGTCCCGAGCGATGCACAGGTTCAGCAGGTCCATCAACGGAGCGGGCAGTGAGATCATCCTTCCACCTTCCAGCACAGAAGAAGCGTCGTGCGAAGTCCGGGGCCTCCGGGGCCGTCCGGGGTCCTGACAGTACGTTGCGATTCGGCTGCAATCTCCCAACGGAGCGGCAGCACGTTGGGATGGTCGCGGTACAACTCGCGGAAGAAGACCTGCAGCCCCGGGAACGTGGCCATGGACGTGGATCGCCAGACGACCATTCGCCCGGCAGAATCGTCCATACGCTGCAGCAGCGACGACTCGGTCCGCGTCTGCTTGCTCACTCTGCCGCCGCGCGGCAACGGAAGATCGTCGAACTCCTTGTTGCGAGCGCGGCTCTTTGTGAACTCGGCGGCCGACACAAGCGGTTCGTCCGCGACCATCACGAAACCGCAGCGTTGCATCAGATCAAGCACGGCACGCCGGTCATCGGCGGCGCCATGTTCGCCTGAGTCGTCCAGTTGTGCCCGGGTCTCGCGAATCTGCCGCCGCAATTGCTCACTGCGTGCGGCTTCGTCGTCCAACTGCCGGCGCAGCTCGCCGGCCTCAAGGAGGTCCGGCCGCTCGCGACACTCAGTCTGGAACGCGTGGTACTCGTAGGCCAGCAAGATGGCCGCACCTAAAAGGACCATGACTGCCGCCGCGCCGAGATGACGTGCCTTGATCCTCATGGTCGCACCTCCCCGCCGCCGCGAATCGTGCAGCGATACGCGAACGGGTACCTGGCCCGTCCATCGGTTGTCTCGACGCGCTTGATGTCCTCGGCCAAGTCGGCCCGCAAGCACACACCGCTTTGCAGCAGGGCCTGCCGCAGCAATTCGTTGGCCTTGACCGATTGCCCCCATCCACTGATCATGACGCGGCCATCGGCCTCGTCGTAGCACTCGGTGACGACCGCTCCCTCGGGCGTGTGCCGGGCCAGCACGTCGAGCACCCGCAGCGGACGGATTCGCTGGTCGGGCACGAGCCGCTGCTGGACCTGGACCTGGCGACGCAGTGCCGACAGGTCACCGGCCAGTTTCTGATTGCCGCTGCGCGCCGCCTCCACCTGCCCCGCCAGCGTGATGCGCGCCGTCCAAGCCGCACGGTCGCTCCCCAGGCGTGCCCGACTGAAGGCCAACGCCACGGCACAGACGACTCCGACCAGTGCGTAGACCCACTCTCGCCTCACGACCATCCGCCGGACGTCCGTCCGCTGCGGCAATACGCACAGCACCGGCGCGAATTCGTCCTGCCCCAGGCAGTGCCGCGCCGCCTGAAGCAGCGGCTCCGGACTGTCCACGCTACAGAACACGTCGCCAAGGGTCGGCTCGTGGCCCTCCAGCGGATAGACCCCCCGCAGCCGCAACCGGTGGCGGGCCAGCTCTTCAGACCATGCCTCAAGAGCGTCGGCCGGCAAGGCCCCGGCCAGAATTTCACGCGTACCGTTGCCCACCGAGGGCAGGACGCGGTTGCAGTACTCAACGTCCGTGTCGCTGCTGAAGCACCCCGCCACGCGCGGCTCAAGTTCCCAGCGAACCAGTTGCTGCAATTCGTCGCCCACCGGCAGTGTCGCCGGCGGCACGGGCAGCACGATGCGATGCTGCAGGAAGCGCGTCGTCAGCAGAATTGCATCGGTCGGCGCGCCATGCCCGTTGCCTGCCGTTCCGTTGGCCACACCGTGCAGAGCCTCGGCGAGCGACGGCGATACCGTGCCGCCGCGTTCCACATGTGGCTCGCCGCCGGACGATACGGCCAACACCGCGCAGTACCACGAAACCCCGTCGGCCGCAACGGCCACGACCCGCGACGGTCGATGATGACGGCCCCAGAGGTTGTCCAGTGTTCGCACCATCGCTCAGTTCTTCGAGAGTCCAGCGACGTCAAATTCGATTGTCGGCGGCGAGAGTCCCGGCCAGATCCACACCACCTGCCCGAGCGGCTTGACGTGACCGTCGGAATCCTTTAGCACGTCCGGGCTGGCCCGCAACGGCGAACCGTCGCTGTCGCCCTGTCGCTCAACCGGCGTTACCAGAAAGAGCATCCGTCGCCCCACCGGAACATAGCGCGGACGGGCGGCAGCATCCTGGCGGCCGAAGTACACCGTGGTCGTTCCCCCGGCGGGCACAATAACCTGCGCCGGCAGCGCGTCGCCGACGTGGCCCAGGACGGCCCGTTCCTCGTCGGACTCAGGCCAGTGGTCAAGGTAAACCCGCGGACTGTCGTCGGCGGCCGCCCGCCACACGGGCACAACGACCATCCAGCAGCACGACGACAGGTTCAGCGTCACGGACTGCTGCCCGCTGTTGGTCAACTGCACGGCCCAGTCGCTGACGTCCACGGTCCACTCCCGAGATGCAATCAGCGCCGTCCCGTCGGCCGGCACCGACTCGCTTCCGTCGGGCAGCGGGCCGGGACTGTGAATCTCCAGGTCGTGGTACAGCGTCTGCTCGTTGGTCTCCTCGGGCAACGATCCGAGCACGGACGTCCAGAACCGCGACTCGGTCGGCCAAGCCTCGGGCCGCCAGCCGGTCAGCGGCTGCCCCCACCCGTCGCGAAGATCCCGCTTGCCGTCGGCGTACACGGGCGGCAACGATAAGTACGGCCCCGCCCAGCCGCGATAGGTCTGCCACGTGGCGTCGTAGAGTCGCCGCACGTTTCGCGGATCGTCGGCCTCGCGGCTCTCGTTGACCGGGAACCGCTCGGCGTCCCACAGGTCGCTCTCGTCGGTCGGCGGCCATCCCATGTCGGCCAGGAACCCGCCCGGCGGCATGCCGGCCGTGGGGTCCGGACCCAGCAGCGCCCGCCGCACGGTGGCGAGGGTCTGTTGCGTGGTCTCGTGCCGCTGGCGGCGGTCCATGACGTCCGTTGCCGAAACGACCATCCCGGCCGTGACCGCCAGCAGAGCCACGACAACCAGGAGTTCCAACAGTGTCAATCCGGGACGCCTCATGGTCACCTCTGCGGTGGCGCCTGGCCGGTCCAAGCGATCGGCGTCTGGGCTCGCTGCCGGACCGCCTGCTCGGTATCGCTGTCGCGAAGCGCCTGCGTCAGCATGCGGACGCCGATGTCCTGCCGCTCGTAGTCGTAAACCAGTTCGTAGTTCGACACACAGACGATCCGCTCGGCGTCGGTCGCGTCAGCCAGGTAATCCTGCGGGCAGCTTGAGTACTGGCTCGACAGCAGCGTCAGGTGATACAGCCGACGCGTCTCGTCACGACCGTCGGTTTCCACGGCCTCGTCCCAGCGGACGGTGGGCGGATGCGGATCGTCCGCATCGTGTACGTCGGCGTCTTCGTCGGGAATGATGACGCACCGCACCTCGCGGAGGTCGAGCGTCTTGATGGTCTCGGCAAGAACCGCGGGCCGTTGCGGCCAGCGGCTCGAACATTCGGCCTCGACGTAGGGACCGTTCCAGCCACGACGCGTCGTCGGATCGTAGCGCCAGAGTCCTTGCGCGGGGTAGGCGGCGCACAGCGGCTCGTCCTCGCTGTCGAGCAACGGGTAGTCCCCCCCGTCGCGCCACCACCAGCCGTGATGGGCGTCGTCGGGATCCGGCGACTGCATTAGTTCACACAGGAACTGCGGCGGCTCGCCCATGTCGAGACAGAATTGCCGCACGGCGTCGGCCAGGCGGTTCAGCTCGACCTGACTCAGTCCGTGCTCGGCCTGGTCCTGGACGCCGTTGTAGTGAACCAGGGCCACGCCGGCGATGACCGACAACAGGGCCACGACGATCAGCAGTTCGGTGAGCGTAAAGGCCGCAGCGGTCGCGCCGCATCGTCTTGTTCGACCAAGCCCTCTCATGGTACACCTCCTACAGGGATACACGGCGCCGACCGGACCTTGCGATCCGGCCGGCCCCGCCATTGACCCGGCAGCCATGCAGCCGCGCGGATTCGCCACAGGCGCCGGGTTACTGTGTCCGATCAGTCGCCGCCACGCCAATCGTTCTGGTGCCGTGCCTGACGGATCGTCTCGAGCTTCGGGCTCAACACGCCAGCTACTTCCGCGTAGACGATTCCCGTGCTTGAATGCAGCCGCACAGCCACGATGTAGTGATGGTAGTAGTTCTTCCCGACAGCATCGTCCTGCGGCGGCTGGTTCATGCCGCCTTTGCGGGCACCGATGATCGAGCAATTGTTGCCCAGACCGAACAGCAGCAGCCGCTCACCCGACGGCGTCGTGGTGCTCGTCTCGATGTCGTCACTCGTGTCGTCCGGGGTCCCGTTGTCGTCGGTCTCAGTCTCGGTATTCAGGGAGATGTTGAAGTAGTCGTAGAGCGTCTGCCCGCCGCTGGTTTCGGGATTGACGGTCAGCACCGGCTGGCCGGCCGCCAACTCCCGCGGGAAGACAGGCGTGTCCTCGACGCGGAATCCCGGCCCGCTGGTGACCCCGGCGCTGGCGTACGGCCCGCGGTTGGCATGGATCAACAGCGGATTGTGATCGTAAACCGTCGTCACCCCCAGTTCCTTGAGGGCGGTCACGTCGTACGAGTTCAGGTAGTAGATGCCGACGGTGGGCGACGTGCTCGTGGAACCGATGCCCAGCCCCGTGGGATGCAGGCCGTAGTTCTGCTTCTTCTGGTCGTCGGTCAGCGCGTCGTCACCTATGGCGTTGTAGCCCTTCAGTCCGCGGTAGACGCCGGGCGAGGTCATGTCGTAGAGAGTCTCGGCATCCGTAAGGAACGTGCCTGCGGTCCCGTCCGACGTGGTGTAGTCGAGCAGGGAGTCAAAGTTGTCTAAGCTGGCCTTGTTGAGCATGTCAAAATGCTGCAGGGCCTTCATCGTCGCCGCCTGGTTGGCGATCGAAACTCGTTGTTCGGCATCCTTCTCGGTGTTGCCGAACATCGTGAAGGCGATCGTCCCGATGGTGGCCAGGATGGCGACCACCAGCAGCAGTTCGGCCAACGTGAATCCACTGCGCTTGCGTCGCGTCATGTGTCGGTCCTCCTCAAGTCTAGGATCAGGAAGGCACTTTCATGGCCACGGCCAGCCCGTCACGCAACGGCACCAGCGAAGCGATCCAGAAATCGCCGTCGCACAACGCGCTGGTCGTCGCCAACACTCCGTCACGGGTAGCCCTGCGTCGGTCGTCCGCGTCGGATGTTCGTCCCTGGACCGAACCCGACGACGTCTCCTCGGCCACCCGTGACGGTAATACCGCTCCGTGCAGCAGCACATTATCGAAGATCACCAGGCCGCCCGGCCGCAGGTGGCGGTCCATCTCGGCCAGGGCCTCGGCGTAAGCATGTTTGTCGATGTCGCAGAACAGCAGGTCGTACTCCCCGCCGACCGTTCGTAGCGTCTCGATCGCCTCGGCCACGTGGAACTCGACCAGGTCGTCCAGCCCCAGGGCCGCAAGGTGCCCGCGGGCCCGCGTCGACAGGTCGTCATTCCAGACCGTGTGGTGGACCACGCCGCCGCCGTTCTCGCGAACGGCGCGGGCGAACCAGTAGGTCGAGTAGCCGTAGCCGCTGCCGAGTTCGAAAATGCGTCGAGCCCCGATCAGCCGCGTCAGCAGATAGCACAGTTGCCCGCACGCCGGCCCGATGATCGGGAAGCCGTCCCGACCAGCCTGCTCCTCCATGCGGCGGACCTCCTCGGGCCGCTCGGGAACCAGCGACTGCACGTAGTCGTTGATCTCGCGCATGGACAGGGGCTCGGAACGCGGACGCGAAGGACGGTGCGGCTCGCTCATCA
Organism: Planctomycetota bacterium; assembly: GCA_016935955.1. Next base: position 4,128 of record JAFGPY010000134.1, on the reverse strand, counting down.
CTGGCCCCCCTCGTTGAACATTTCCTTGAGCACCTCGCGCGGCTTGGCGACGCCGTAGTCCTCCGGCTTCTCGGTCAGAGCGTGCTGCATCGCCGTCCGCGAGGCCCGTGCAGCCCTGTCGGACAGGCCGCCGTACTGCTCGACGAATCGCCAGTCGCCCTGCGCTTCGGCGACGGTCAGCAATCGTCCGGCCTCGTTCGCGGTCCCGTCGGCATCGCCGCGAACGCATCGTAGAACAAGGTTCAGCGCCTCGCGCCGCAGGGTGCGCGGCGCCGCCCCGCGATCGTTCGGCTCGATGCGGGCCTGCTCGATCATTTCCTGGGCCTTGTCGAGCGACCCCGAACGAATCAGCTCCGTCGCCGCGTTCAGGGCCAGGTCGGCTCGCTGCGCCGCAGGCAACTCTTCGCCGCCCCAGTCCAGACCGTGCAGGAAGATGGCCGCCGCCTGCTCGTGTCGCCCCATGGCCGCCAGCACGCAACCCAGTTGGCTCGCCGCAGCCGCTTGGTCCTGCGGTGACAAATCCCCGGCATGATCGACCGCCGCCATCGCGTGGTGCAGCGCGATATCGTTGCGGCCCATGGCGGCATGCGCGGCCGACAGGACACGGCAGACTTCGTTCTGCATCACTGCATCGCCAAGCGAATCCGCCTGTGCCTGCCACTGGCCGGCGTACCGCAGGGCCAGTTCCGGCATGCCCGCCGACAGGCAGCCACGGGCCAGATAGCCGCACCACGTTGCTGCCCCGCGGCCGCCGCTCACGCCACTGCCGACCGGCAGCAGGGACTCCAGTTCGGCAGCAAGTTGCAGCCCGTTGACGGCCCTGGCCTCGGTAACCAGTTCCTCCAGCAGTTCACCGCGCCGGCCATCCGTCTTGGCCGCACGATAGGCCCGAATCAGCCGCAGGGCCTCCCGACACGTCCCAGCCAGGCGTGTGGGCGGCGACGACGCCTGCTCCACTTCCCCGGCCTCCTGCTCGGTCAGGCACCGGACCTTGGCACGCAACAAGGCCGCCTCGTCCCCCCACAAGGTAGCCGGCACATCTGACGGAACGCGATCCAGAACGGCCGCCGCCTCCTGTGCCTCACGGGCACGGACGAACAGACGAGCCACATCGATAAGCGACAGGACGTCCTTCGTCGCTCGCGGGTCGCGGCGGTATGCGGCCACGGCATCGTCAAGGGCCGTCTCGCCGAAGGCCTCGCGCCATGCCCTCGCCACCGATTCGGCTGTCGCAAGGCGACCGCCGGCCAGGGCACGCTCGAAGGCCCTCATGGCCGCCTCGGGCGACTCGCAGACGCACTGCCGCCGGCATGCCGCCTGATCGGCCGACGACCAGCGCTGCAGACGCTCCGTGAGCCGACCGGCTGCGGCATCCATCGACGCCGTCCAAGGGTCGACCGGCACCTGCGAGGCCACGGCCTTCCCGTCCCCGCGTAGACGGACGTCGCGAGTCTGCTTGTCGCAGCCGCACAGCACCGTCGCGAGAATCAGAGCAACGACGGCCCTGCTCATGGCAGTCCCCCCGGCGCCGTCGGACGAAGCACGTCGTCGAACACGTCAATGCGGGTGCGGGCCTTCTTCCCGACTGTGGTGTAAGGCATGGCCTTGTCACCGCGTTCCAGGAACGGGTGCGACGACAGGGCCTCGAGCCTCTCGCGGCTGGCCGGGCCCGCCTCATCGGGAACCATCATCACGTACGGCGTAATCAGCAGCACGCGTTCGGTCTTGCTCTGCTGCTGGACCTTCTGGCGGAAGAAGAAGCCCACTCCCGGCAGGTCGCCCAGCACCGGCACCTTGTCCTCGGTCTGCGCCTGCGTCGTCTGGATCAGTCCGCCCAGGGCGATCGTCATGCGGTCCCGCGCGACGACCACCGCGTCGATCTCCGTGCTGAACGTTGTGTCCACGTTCAGCGGCGTGCCGCCGATGGGATTCGGCAGCGTGGCCCCGTTCTCGGTCAAGGACGACACCGATTGCACGATGCGCAAAGACACCGTGCGGTCGGCGTTGATCCGCGGCGTGATTTCCAGCGACGAGCCCACGTCGACCATCTCCACCTCCGGCACGAGCACCTGGGTGGTGATGCCGCTCTCGGAGGTCACGGTGTCGAGCGAGTAGGTCCGCAGCATGGGCCGCTCCTCGCCGACGAAGATGTTCGAGACCTCGTTGTTGGCGCACATCAACAGTGGCGCACCGATCGACTGCACGCGGTTCTGGCTCTCGAGCAGTTGCAGGCGAAGCTGGATGTACGAGTTCAGGAACTGGTAGACGAATGAATTGCCGGCGGCAATCGACCCGTTGACCGAGCCGATGATGTTTCGCGACACGGCGTCGGGCGTGGCTCCCGGCGTGAGCGGATTCAGCACCTGCCCGTTGCCATTGCCCGACGTCGGCTCGCCGAAGGCCGCGTTGAAGTCGAACACCGAGTGGAAGCCGTCGGTCAGCGTCACCTCAAGAATCTTGACCTCCAGCAGCACCTGCGACGTCGGGCGGTCGAGTTCGGCGATCAGTTCTTCGATCTGCTTGAGGGCGTCGTGGTCAGCCGTACGCACCAGGACCATGTTGTTGGGACGGTTCACCGAAACGTAGATCGTCTGGGTCTGGTCCTGTCGCGTAAGTTCCTCCTGGACCTTCGAGGCCGGCTCCGCACTGGTCTGCCCGAGGCGAACGTCCTCGCGGCGAGCTTCTTCCAGGGCCCGCAGTTCGTCGGACGTTCGCGGGGTCAGTTGCGTGCGTCGTCCCCTGTAGTACCCCGTGCCCGACGTGCGGTACAGGCCGCCCGAATAACGGTTGTCGGTGGTCGTCGAGTCCCAGGAATTGTACGACCGGCCTCCGCTGGTGGAACCGCCCGACGAGGTTCCCCCTTCGCTGAGCCGCTCGTCGACGCCGAGCGACAGCTCGACGCGATCCTCGAACAGGTCCTCGATCTGCTGGGCCACAATGGTGGCATTCGGATAGAGCAGTGTGAAGGTCCGCGTCGTCACCTCCGGCCGCACGACCAAGTCCTGGAGGTACTCCTCGCGGGTCATCAGACGAGTGACGTTACGCTGCTCGTCGCGGCGAAACCACAGGTTGCTGACGTGGCACAACGTTTCGATCACCGTCGGCATCGAGACGTTCTGCAGGTAAAGCGACGCGGTCTGCCGCCCGGCCTCCACCGTGCAGACAATGTTCTGCCCGGTCTCGCGAGACAGGGTCAACAGCGCTGCCTGTACCGTGACGTTCTTCAGGTTGACCGTGCGGAGCGTGGGGCCATCGGAGCCTGCCGGCTCGGCGGTCAGTTCCACGACGGCCACGTGCTGCTGATCCTCGAGCGGCACCTCGAAGGGATTTCGCGACGGCTGGGCAGCCGCGGTCGCCGTGTCCGTGGACGGCTGCGAGTCGGCGGGTGTCTGCGGGTCGGCCGATGGCGTAGGCCGGACAGGTTCCATGCTCTGCTGGCCCCGCACCGACCCTGCAGCCACAACCAGCAACGCGAATGCCCACATCACCGAGCGGCTGATCATGCAATCTCCTCTCGCCGAGGCACGAAGCAACGAGGCACCCGCGGAACACCCGCAGCGCCTCGCGATGGGTCACTTGTGCGTGTGGATTCAGAGCGGCCGGTCCCGACACCCGCAACCGTCGAAAGTGTGCAGGGAAGCCTGCCGCCCAAGGAAGGACACGCACTGTCCGCGTCCCGCCCGCAGCCCCATAGCGGAGCCAAGGCGGACGACAGCCCACTCAGCCCGCTCGCAGGATGGGTCATGCGGCCTCCAGCCGTGCAGTTCCGTCGTGTTGATCGTCACCGCGACGATATCGTGTACGGATGATGCAAACGATGTGCCACAAAGCACATGGGGGCTGCATGGCCTCTTACGGCACGCCAAACGAGCCTCCCAGTAGCGCCACGGGCGAGAACGCCGACGCGATGCACAGTGATTGTGCAGCGAGTGCCAGTCGCAGTGCACACACCTGAGCGATTGTGAATGGTTGGGTACCGCTGTAGCGGGACTGCGGCGATGATCGCGTCGACTTTATCGTGGCAGGATGGCGGCCCGTGCCCCTAGAGCAGTTCACGTTTGCTTGTGGTCATGGCCGATAGAGTAGGCATGAAGACCTACTCTATGGATTTGCGGCAACGGGTGCTGG
>JAFGPY010000133.1 GCA_016935955.1 Planctomycetota bacterium | reverse complement strand
GTTCGAGGTCTTCGACTCGCTGGACAAGGTCTACCGGCTCTACAGTGTGCTGAACCGCAACGATGCCCTGACCGAGTTCGCCTTCGTGCTCAACTGGCCGAAGCTCAGCGCCGAGGACAAGCAGAAGCAGTACTCGAAGTACGCCTGCCACGAGTTGAACTTCTTCATCTTCAAAAAGGACCCGGAGTTCTTCCGCCAGGTGGTGCAGCCGTACCTGAGGAACAAGAAGGACAAAACCTTCATGGACCACTGGCTGATCGAGGCCGACCTGTCGTCGTACCTGGAGCCGTGGAACTTCGAGCGGCTGAACGTCGTGGAACGGTGCCTGCTGGCTCAGCGGATCGAGGGCCAGTTGCCGGTCATGCAGCGGCACGTCAAGGAACTCTACGACCTGATCCCGCCGGACGTTGAACGGTTCAACTACCTGTTCAAGACGGCCCTGCAGGGCAGCAGCCTCGAAGCGGCCGACAAGCTGGGTTGGAGCGGCGTGGTCCGTCAACTGCGACTCGCCGACGAAGCCAAGGCCGAGGGTGAGGCTGAGGAGCGTCTGGCTCGGCGCGACCGTGCAGACAGAGCCCCCTCGGCGCCTGCGGCCGCTGAGCCTGCCCCCGCCACCACTCCTGCCGAGGCCGGAAACGCGGCAGCGGACGGCGTGGCCGCCAACCGGATGCTCAAGCGCGCGGCCGACAAGGAGCAGATCGAGAAGGCCAAGCAACTCGCAGTCGATGCCGTCCGCAAGAAGGGCGCCGATATGGCCGTCGACGGGTTAGCGCTTGACTATGCCAATGCCGCCAAGATGCGGGAGAGGCAGCGGCAGTTGTACGTCAAGCTCGACAAGACCGAGGAGTGGGCCGAGAACAACTACTACCACCTGACAATTGACCAGCAGACGGCCGACCTGGTGACGGTCAACGCGTTCTGGAACGACTATGCGGCCCACGGCGGCAAGCCCGGCTTCTACTCGACGAACCTGGCCGAGGCCAGCCGCAACTTCACCGAGATGATGCTGGCCCTGGCGGTGCTGGACCTGCCGTTCGAGGCCCCCGAACACAAGACCGCCTACGAGGGCGCCGCCATGACGCTGACGCCGGCCGGTCCGGCCGTGGCTTTCCACAAGGAGATCAAGGCGGCCCGCGAGGCGGCCGAGAAGCTGCCCGTCCTGGTCAGCCAGAACTTCTTCCGCCAGAGCGACCGTTACCGCCACGTCGACAACGAACAGATCGAGAAGTACGTGACCGACGAGTTCCTGGTCCAGGTGGTCTACGGCTGCCACGTCGTGATCACGAACCCGACCAGCTCGCGGCAGAAGCTCGACGCCCTGCTCCAGGTGCCGCACGGGGCCATCCCCGTTCTCGGCGGGCAGTACACGCGGAGCGTGCACGTCAGCCTGGAGCCGTACCGCACCGAGACAATCGACTACTACTTCTACTTCCCGACGGCCGGCCAGTACGCCCACTACCCGGTGCACGTGTCGCGGAACGAGGAACTGGTGGCCTCGACCGCGGCCGTGACGCTCAACGTCGTGGACCGCCTGAGCCATCTCGACAAGACCTCCTGGGACTACGTCTCGCAGTGGGGCGGCGAGGATGACGTGGTCGAGTACCTGAAGGCCAACAACCTGAACCGCACCAACCTGGGCCGCATCGCCTGGCGTATGGCCGACAAGGACTTCTTCGCCAAGATCACCGCTCTGCTCGACGCCCGGCACGCCTACGACCACACGCTGTGGTCCTACGGCATCAAGCACGGCGTCACGGCGGCCGCCCGGCAGTACCTGGAGCACTCGGACAGTTTCGTCAACCAGTGCGGCGACTACATCGACACGGCCCTGCTGACGATCGACCCAGTCATTCGCCGCAGCTACGAGCACCTGGAGTACAGCCCGCTGGTCAACGCCCGCGCTCACCGGCTCGGGCAGCGATGGACGATCGTCAACGACCGCTTTGACGAGCAGTACAAGCACCTGATGCGCGTGCTGGCCTATCGCCCGTCGCTAGACGACGCGGACCTGATGAGTGTGACCTACTACCTGCTGCTGCAGGACCGTGTTGAGGACGCACTGGCCTTCCTGGGCCGCGTCAACGCCGAAAAGCTCGCCACGCGGTTGCAGTACGACTACCTGCGGACCTACGCCGACTTCTTCACGCTCGACCACAAGGTGGCCCGCGGCATCGCCAAGAAGTATGAGGACTATCCGGTGGACCGCTGGCGCAAGCTGTTCCAGGCCGTGCTGGCCCAACTCGACGAGATCGAAGGCAAGACGGCGAAGGTCGTCGACGACGAGGACCGCACGCAGACCCAGACGCGCCTGGCCGAGACCGAGCCCGGCTTCGACTTCAGCGTCGAGTCGCGCAAGATCACTCTCAACTACCAGAACCTTGACGAGGTGACGGTCAACTATTACCTGATGGACATCGAGTTGCTGTTCTCGCGGCAACCGTTCGTGCAGCAGGTTTCGGGACAGTTCAGCACCATTCGCCCGAACCACACCGAGACCGTCAAGCTTCCGAAGAACGACAAGACCAAGACATTCGACCTGCCGAAGCAATTCCACAACAGCAACGTCCTGGTCGAGATCTCCGGCGGCGGCGTGACCAAGTCGCAGGCCTACTGCGCCAATTCGCTGGCCCTTCAGGTCATCGAGAACTACGGGCAACTGAAGCTGACCCACGCCGACAGCGGCAAGCCCCTGCCGGTGGTCTACGTCAAGGTCTACGCCCGGATGAAGAGCGGCGAGGTGCAGTTCTACAAGGACGGCTACACCGATCTGCGCGGCCGGTTCGACTACTCGTCGCTGAGCACGAACGAGTTGGACAACGTCGCCCGGTTCTCGCTGCTGGTCCTGAGCGAGACCGACGGCGTGGTGATCCGCGAGGCCGCGCCGCCCAAGCGGTAGCCATGTAGCCCGGCCGCCCTCGGCCGGGAGAGCGAAGAGTCCTACTGTAGCCCGGCCGCCCTCGGCCGGGGAAGAAAGGAAAGCGGAACGCCCCGGAAGCCGGAGGCTCCCGCCCCGAAAAAACGAAGAAGGCCGCTCGGCCCGTCATGGTTGAGCGGCCTTCTTCTATGGATGTCCCGCCTCTAAATGAGGCGGCTTGTTTCGTCTTCTAGCGGCGACGGCGCTTCAGCAGACCCAGCACGCCCAGGCCCAGCAGGCCGAACGTCGCCGGCTCGGGCACCGGGCCCGACACGATGCCGTAGACGTTGCCGAACTCGTAGCCGGCCGGCTCCTCGCCCGTCCACGTCCACACGGCCGCGTCGACGTTCACGCTGTGCGGCGTGCCGGCGGGAACGGCGACCATGAAGTTGCCGAACGTTTGTGTCTGGATCACGCCCCAGCCGTCGCCGACAAGATTGTCGCCGTCCATGTTGATGTCCCAGCGAACGCCGTAGCCGCCCGTCCACGGGTGGTTGGCATAGTTCGGCGACCACACACCCAACGTCAGCGCCGGGGCGACCGCCACTGCGTAACCGGCCACACCGTGGCCCGTCTCGCCCACCGGAGGCGTCGGGTTGTACGTCAGGTTGGTGATCGAGTAGACGTACAGGTCGAACGGTTGTGTCGGAATCGAATCTCCGTTGATCGCCCCGATCATGGCCAGCAGCAACAGGTGCGACACGCCCTGGTCGTAGTCGTAGACGGTCTCCTGGATCTTCACCAGCGCATTGACCGGAGGCGACGCCGGATTCATCACGACTTCGGCCGCATTGCCGACGCCCGGCGACCAGTAGAATACGTCCTCGTACAGCACGTCCGCTGCCGCCGGACCCGCCGCCAGAGCCACCATCGCAACCGCCACGAGTGACGCGATGCCCACATGCTTAGTCAACATCTCAACCCCCTTGTAAAAGTCACAGCCTATTCTTACCCACAGCCAGTCGAGCCGTCCCTGGCCACGTATCAGCGATGCTTCCTTATCGACCGGACGCACAATGTCCCTCTATTGCTTCGCGCCCATTCAGCCCACAAATCGTCACTTCGACTCCTTGCGGCGAGCCACGATGCCGATCATCCCGAACCCCAGCAGGGCGAATGTCGCCGGCTCGGGAATGGCCGAGATGTTCAGATTGTCGTAGAACATGCTCGACGGCACGACTTCAACGTAGTTGTCGCCGAAGATGATGAGGTTATCGATGCCCAGACTCGGATCGCCGTAGATCGCCAGCGTCGAAACCAGGCCGCCATCGAGGCGAACCGTGGCCATGCCGGTCTCGAGGTCCAGGTCCATGGTCAGGGTCTGCCACGCCTGCGGCGTCCAGGTCGAGCCGGTCGCCACGTCGTCGACGACAATCGATCCGTCCCAGCTAAACATCACGTAATGGATCAACTCGTCGCCGGCATATGCCGCCACGACCCACGCCGATTCGCCACCGGCGTCGATCATGACGTCCTGCGAGATGGCGATCTGGTCGTAAGGCAAGGGATTGCCGAAGTAGCGGCGTCCCATGACGAACATGTCGCCCGTGTAGTTGCCGTTGGCCGTAAACTGGGCGCCGTACTCGCCGCTGGACGCCACGTCATTGACCAGGGCCGCGGCATTGCCGATCCAGCCTTGCTGACCATTCAAGGCGTCAAGAACAAAACCCTCCGCCTCCTCGAAATCGCACACATAGACTTCGGCGGCGCCGGCCGATGCGGCCCCCACTGCCGTCAGGACCGCGCACAGACAGACGCGGACCATCGTCCGGTGCAACCTGCTGCCCCCACTTTCACCTTGCATCGTCTTGCCCTCCCACACAACTCTCCCCGCTAGTGAACCGGTCGGCCGACCTTTCGGCACGACCCATCAAGGACTGCCGCTGAAGTCCCACAGCAACACCGTGCATCCCAGTGTGCACGCCCATCCGATGTGGCAAGAAACTCCCCACGGTCATAAGTCGCCGCTTCCAAGCGACTTGACGTCAGCCCAGCCGTCTTCACGCCAGCTATGTCAGTCTTCTGCAGGTCGGCAGATAGGATTTGCAGCCGTCTGCCCTCCCTCGGGGAACATAGAAAGCAAAGAACGTGCCAAAATGGAGACGATGATTCGTCGGCCGCACAGAACCCCTGCAGAGTCTCTCTGGACGGCCACGAAAGCGGCCTCTGGCGTGATGCGCGGGCGACACATTCGAGCAACGCCCAGCCTGCGCGTTGTCCGGCCTTGTTGACTACGGTAAACACGTCGGCCCCGTGGACATCGCCCGACACGGCACAAGCCTCCAACAGAACGAGACTTGCAGTAAGACCGCCGAATGCGGCCCCCTCTGGGGATGGGTGTTGCCCGATTCCGACAGAACCTCCGGAACCGAACAGCAAATCAGGTATCGAAGCAGAGAATCCCGCGACCGACGGTCACCTGTCGAGGACCGCCTTGCGTCGAATGGCCTTGCTTCATCATTAGGGCTCCGCTGATTCGCCGTAGTTGACTTGATTATTGCTCAAAGCGCGGCTACACTTTGGAGTATGTCGCCGGTCCGATGGGCCGGTGCCGCCGAGCATTGAGGGCGGATGCACAAGCCATCTCTGTGCATCGCATGTGGACGCCGGCCAGGGCGTCTTCCAGGAGTCAGACAAACTCACAAGGTATTGTCAGGTGGTGTCTGGCGTTAGCAGGCGCCGGGCACTGCTTCAAATCACCGCTATCCGGACTGAACCGACAAGGACGGCGGCGACGGATTTGGGCTCGACTGAAGACCATCTGGAGTAGGGCAGAACGATTCTGGTGAAAGGGGGATGCAATGAGGACGAGGAGATTCTGCGCCATCTGCGCCTTCGCGTGGGTGGCCATCTTTGTTGCGGCGCCGGTTGCCATGGCCGCCGTGGACAAGGTGATTTGTGTGCCATGGCAAGGCGACCCGGCCAAGCAGCATACGGCCATCAACAACGTGAGCGTCAAGCTCAAGGGCGTCATCAAGACCACCGACACGACCACCGTCTGGTACAAGTGGGTCTATGGTGACGGCAGCGAGTCGGCGGTGACCGCCCTCAGCGGCAGCACCTCCTACAACGTCGAGGCCGCACACACCTACCTCGGCGCCGTCGGCACGCCGTTCACCGGCCAGCTGATGGTCGATGACGTGGACAACACGATGGTCAATGCCGTCATCGACAACTACTACGTCAAGATCGAGGCCGACGGGTTCGACGCCCGGGTGAACATCGCCATTGACAATGGCCTGTGGTACTTGCACAAGGCCCAGTGGACCAACACCAGCACGCACAGCTTCAACGGCGAGCCGGTCGCCGTCTGGTCCTCCTACAGCAGCTACTACGCCTCGCCGTCGGCCTCGGCCGTGCTGGCCTTCGAGATCAACGGCCACTACGAGAGCGGCAACGAGGACCAGGACCCGTACGTGACCAACGTCAAGCGGGGCCTGAACTGGCTGTTCAACGGCTACTACAGCAGCACCAGCTACCCGATGCTCCAGGCCTACAACATCGCAGTCGAGCCGGGCGGCGACCCCGATGTTAACGGCAACGGCAAGGGCATCGAGGTCCGCGACTCCGGCTACAACCCGTGCTACGAGGGCGGCATGATCATGGACGCGATCATCGCCTCGCACACGCCGGACAAGAGTTGCGGCCGCGACTTCGACGGTGACAGCCAGCCCGAGACCTACCGCGAGGTCATCCAGGACATGGTCGACATGTACTCCTACGGCCAGTACGATTCGGCCACCTACGGCGGCTGGCGGTACGGCTGGGAGCAGGGTCCCGACAACTCGGCCTGCCAGTGGGCGGCCATCGGCATGATCCCCGCCGAACAGGAGTGGGACTGCACCATCCCGCAGTGGGTCAAGAATTACAACAACGGTTGGCTGACCACCAGCTACAACGTGTCGGGCCGTTACTTCGGCTACACCGGAACCGGCGCCGGCAACGACAGCTCGATCGCCTGTCGTCCCTCGGGCATGGTCCAGATGGTCATGTCGGTTAACGATTACCTGAACGATTCGCGGTGGATCGGTTCCGAGAGTTGGTTCGTGGACAACTGGGCTTGGTTCGTCAGCCGGCGCACGCACTACGGCTGGTACGCGTTCGTCAAGGCCATGCGGTTGTCGGGACCGGATCGCATCGCCGCTGGACAGAACGAGGAAGAGTTGAGCAACGGCTTCAACTGGTATCGTGGCACGGGCGGCATGGGGTGGAATCTCATCAACACCCAGGAGAGCGACGGCTCGTGGCCCCAAGGCAGCCAGACGACGCATCCCGGCGGCTACGGCGACGTCTTCGTGACGGCTTGGTCAATCGGCATGCTGAAGCCGGCCCTGTTCGCCGCCTCGCCGATCGCCTCGTTCACGGCCAGCCCGAACCCGACCTACTCGGACTACGACATCACGTTCGATCCCACAAGCTCGGGCCACAGCGCCGCCGGCAAGGACATCACCAACCTGGTGCTCTTCCAGTGGGACTGGGACAACAACGGCATCTATGACGAGAGCTACACGACGCCGCAGACCGTGATCCACCAGTTCCACGCAGACGTGCTGCCGTCGGAGTTCCCCGTCACGCTGCGTGTGACGGACGACGACAACCTGACGGCCACGTACACGCTGATCATCCGCATCAGCAACCCGCCGCACCCGCCGGTGGCCCACGCAGGCGGACCGTACATCGTCTCGCTGTGTCCGGGCGACACGATCACACTGGACGGCAGCCGCTCGTACGACCCGAACGAGGGCACGCACGAGGCCGGTGCGCCTCCGGAGACGCCCAACGACACGATCATCGCCTGGGACTGGGATTTCTACGGCGCGCCGTTCAACTACACCGACGGCAGCGGTGAGACCGTCCCGGCCTCCTACACCCTGCCCGGCACGTACAACGTCGGCCTGCGCGTCACCGACAACACGGAACTGTCGTTCCCGTCGAGTCTCGAAGGCAACCTGACGGATGAGGACTTCACGACGGCCAAGGTCTATGTGGCCCTGGATCCGTCGGACATCACCGCCTCGATCGGCTGCCATTCGGTCATCCTGTCGTGGGACACCGACGGCACGTATGACGTGATCCGCAGCACGACCAACATCAACACGGCCTTCACGAAGATCGGCACCGCCGAAGGCACCAGCTTCGTCGACACCGACGTCGTGGAAGGGCAGACGTACCACTATCGTCTGGTTCGCGAGAACGACAACCAGATGTCCTGTGCCGCGTCGATCACCTACGTGTTCGACTTCACCAAGTGCATCCTGATCGACGATCTTGTTGCCCGGGCCAAGGTGGGCGTGGTCCTGCTGACCTGGAGCGAGGTCCCCGGCGCGGTGAACTACCACGTCTACCGCAGCACGAGCCCCGACGTCGAGTGCATCGCCGGCAACGAGATCGGCACCTCGACCAGCGGCATCTACTACGACACGGCCGTGGTCAACGGCACGCCGTACTACTACAAGGTGGGCGTCGAGAAGGCCCGCATGGAAGGCGTGTCGAACGAGGCGACGGCGACGCCGCCCCTGCCGCCGCCGGAAATGACCTGCACGGCCGCACTGGATCACGACTGGGTCTACCAGAACCAGCCGGCGATGACGAAGTGGAGGCACAAGTCCATCCTGACGATCACGCTGGACGATCCGTTCGGTCTGCCCGAGACGCCTTACGCCGTGACGGTCACACAGAACGCCGCGAGCACGGGCGACGTGGTCATCCAGCCGACGGCCGACAAGTTCGTCTGGGAGATCCTGGGCAGCGAGTATCCCACCGCCCGGGCCGGCCACGTGGTGCTGGACGTCACGGTGCGGACGCTGTTCGGCCGCCGGTCATGCAACTGCACGGCGGAGCTCGATGTCATCCTCCTGGGCGACATCAACCAGAGCAACGAAGTCTCGCCGACCGACCTGTCGCTGCTGATCATGAAGCTGAACAACATGGCTCCTCCCGGCTACACGACGCGGCACTTTGACATCGACGGCAATGGCGGCGCGGAGCCGACCGACATGACCGTGTTGATCAACATCCTGAACGGCATCCTGCCGTAAGTCGAAGAACACTCGGCGGGCGGCCCCGCAAGGGGCCGCCCGACCAAGACAAGACGATAAGACAACAGAACCCGGGGCCCTCTATGCGAGGGTCCCGGGTTTCTCTTTCCAGACCGTCACAGGCCCGAGGTTCGCCCGGCCCCGATGCCGCCCGTGCAAGGAAGTGTCGCGGCGGCCGCAGCGTGAAGGGAAGAAAAGGAACCGGGGCCTTCGCTATGGAAGGCCCCGGGAAAGGAACGCCTGCACATGAGGCACACGCCCGTTACGGCATGGGAATGCCGTTCAGCACGTTAATCATCGTGGACATGTCGGTCGGCTCCGCGCCGCCATTGCCGTCGTAGTCGTAGGACCGCGGGTCGGGGTAGCCCGGCACCGGCATGCCGTTCAGCTTCATGATCAGCTTCGACAGGTCCGAAGGCTCCGTGCCGCCGTTATCGTCGATGTCGCCCAGGACGCGAACCTTCAGCGGCGTCAGATCCAGCCCTATGCCGCCGACCTCGACGCCGTTGACCTGCACCTCCAGGAAGACCATACCCTGGGCGCCTCCATTGTGCGAGCCGCCGTAGATGTTCCAGACCAGCGGGTCGGCCGTCGGCTGGACGATGTGGACCTGGCCGGTGCTTGAGGCACTGGGCGCCACCGTGGCCGTGTAGGTCGTGTTGCCGAGCGGGTCATTGACGATGGCGATAGTCAGGACCGATTTCAGGACCCAGCCGAGACTGATCGGACGGTTCGTGTAGACCCAGTCCCAGTCGAGCGTGGCGTCAATGCCGATACGCGGCTCGGTGTTGTGGAACACGGAGCAATCGCTGCTGCGCAACGGCAGTTCCTCGGTCTCGTGCGGATACGGGACGCCGGTATCCGCGGCCAAGTCGTCGATCCAGGTGCTGATCTTCAGGCTCGTGGTGCGGTTGGCCAGAACGTCGGTGCCGTTCTGTTCGGAGTCCCGAATCACCGCGTAGCGAGGATCGCCCGGCATGATGGCACCGACGACGACGAACTCCAGCAGGCGGCTGGCTGACGCGCCTTGCGGGATGTCGCCGAAGTCCCAGGTCGGCACCGTGTAGTCTCCCCACGGCACCAGCCCGTCCCCAGGATTGTCAGGCGTCCAGCAGTACCAGCCCAACTGATCGTGGTTGACGGCCTCGATGACCTCGGGATAGACGTTGCGGTACGCGCCCGCGTTGGGCGGGATGGGGACTCCCCGCGGCACGGCGAACTCGGCGGTCAGCTTGGTGTCGAAGAGGGGCCCCCCGTACTGCCCGTCGGTCGAGAGCGTCTCGCTGTGGCTGTTGCTGCCGTCGCACCAATCGAACGGCCACGGCGTCAGGTTGGTGATCGTGGCGTCGATGTCGAAAGCCACGATGTTCATCAGGGCGTCGTACTGCACGTTGACGACCTGGCCGTGGATGGCATGGGAACCGATGAATACACCCTGCAGCCACTCGTACGACGGGTCGTAGAACTCGTTCGTACGATAGTCCTCAACGTGGGTCTCCAGATCGCGGAACCACTGCCCCATCTTGGCCACCGGGTCGCGTTGCGGTCCCGTCCACGGGTAGAGGTTCACAACCGGCGGCTGGGTCACCGGCAAGCTCAGACCGCCGACATCCGGCGGTTCCTCCTCGATATTGTGGAACACCGAGCAGTCGCTGCTCCGCAGCGGCAGACCGGGGTCGACCAGGTGCGGGTACATCGTACCGTCGTCCTTGTAGATGTCGTCGATCCAGGTGCTGATCTTCAGGCTCGTGGTGCGGTTGGCCAGAACGTCGGTCCCGTTCTGCTGGCTGTCGAGAATCACGTTGTAGCGCAGGTCGGTCGGCGGCAGGCCGTTGCCGTCCACGGTGAAACTCAGCGTGCGGGAGGCGGAGGCTCCCTGCGAAATGTCGCCGAAGTCCCAGGTCGGCACGTAGTATTTGCCAAACGGTATCCGGTCGAGGAGGTTGTCCGGCGTCCAGCAGTACCAGGCCAGTTGGTCGTGGTTCGTGGCACAGATGTGCGGATCGGTGTCGCGATACGGCGGGTAGTAGCCTGCCGGCGGCAAGCCGCCCGTGCCGAACAGGGTATCGATGGCGAACTCGGCCGTCAGCTTCGTCTGGCAGAGCGTGCCCTCATACTGCTCGTCGGTCGAGAGGAACTCGTCGTGGCTGTTGGACCCATCCTCCCACGGATAGGGCCACGGCGTCAGGTTGGTGATCGTGGCGTCGATGTCGAACCCGGCGATGTTGGTGGATCCGGGCACGTAGCGGACGTTGGTCACGACGCCGTAGATGGCGCTACCCACTCCCTTGGCCGCGATCTTTGGCGGGGCCTTGAGCGCCCCCTTGGCAGGTTTCTTGCCCGCCTTCTTTGCCGCGGACTTGGTCGGCAGCATAACAGGCCAGGTCGGATCGTAGTACTCGTGGCTTCGGACCTCCTCGGTGCCGTCAGGCCTTAGGAACCATTGTCCCCTGAGGGCGTCGGCATCCTGCCACGGGCCGGTCCAACTGTTCAGCGGCTGCACGGGTGGCTTGCGAATCTCCAGGCTCAGGCCGCCCTCGATCATCTCCGGCTCATGCTCGACGTTGTGGAACACCGAGCAGTCGCTGCTCCGCAGCGGCATTGCTCCGTCCAGGTGCGGATACGGGATGCCATAGTCAATCGCCGGATCGTCCTGCCAGGTGCTGATCTTCAGGCTCGTCGTCCGGTTCAGGAGAATGTCCTGTTCCATGTAGTAGGACTCTTCGATCGCCTGAAACCGCGGGTCCGTAGGCTCGAGCCCCGGATCCTCAACGGCGAACATCAGCGTTCGCGTGCTGCTCTGGCCTTGCGGGATGTCGCCGAAGCCCCACGACGGCACGTAGTAGTTGCCCCAAGGCGTCTTGTCCGGGTCGTCGTTGTACGGCGTCCAGCAGTACCAGGCCAGCAGCTCGTAGTTGACGGCGATAATATGCGGCCGGACGTCGCGAT
>JAFGPY010000004.1 GCA_016935955.1 Planctomycetota bacterium | reverse complement strand
TCCATGTCGTGCCGGTCCCTCATCTTTCCCCCCAACGCGGGAGGCGGGATTTAGCACCTGGCGTTCCGTCGGACCATGCGTCCGTCGAAACCGGTTGCTGTGGCGTCACAGGGCCCGTCCCTCAGCCACTCTTGATGAAGCAACTGCTATTCACTTGTCAGCCCAAGACTATACCCGCTCCGGGACCGCAGGTCAAGCCGATTCCTCGGGTCCTTCGCGGGCGGGTGCACCTTGAAAACGTGGCACGGGCGTCTCGCCCGTGAGTCGCAGGGCCATCCTGGCCCTGCATGACGCCAAGAGCCACGGCCAGGATGGTCGTGGCACGCATGGGCAAGATGCCCCTGCCACTTTCTTGAGGTGTTCCCCCGCGGGCCGCCCTTGTCGACGCCGGGCCGCCCTGCTATAGTTGCGGCCATGAAGTCGCGGAAGAAAGGTTCACATCACCGCGGCGAGACTCCCGCCGCACCCGGACTCGACAAACGCCCAGGACACGACGTCCGCCGGGCGTGGATGATCGCATTGTGTCTGGCCGTGGTCACTGCGGCCGCGTATGCGCCGTCGCTTCGCAACCAGCTCCTCATCTGGGACGACAACAAGTACGTCACCGACAACCCCCACCTCCGCGACGGCTTGACCGCCGAGATGGTTGCCTGGGCATTCGCTCCCACTCCCGACCGCATCGTCGGCGCCAACTGGCATCCGCTGACGTGGCTGAGCCACGCCGCGGACGTCGAACTCTACGGAACGGGAAAGGAACATCCCTGGGGCCACCACCTGACAAGCGTTCTACTGCACGCCCTGAACTCGGCGCTGCTGCTGATCGCCCTCCACCGGCTGATCCGACGGCTCTGGCCTAGCGCGGTGGTGGCGGCGCTGTTTGCCCTGCATCCGTTACATGTCGAGAGCGTCTCGTGGGTGGCCGAGCGCAAGGACGTTCTGTGCGGCACGTTCACGTTCCTGACGTTGTGGGCTTACGCGTCCTACGCATCGCGACCGTCCGTGCGTCGGTACCTGCTCGTGGCCCTGGCCTTCGCCGCGGCGCTGATGAGCAAGCCGATGGCCGTGACGTTGCCGTTCGTGCTGCTTCTTCTGGACGCTTGGCCGCTCGGGCGATTGTCGTGGCGGAGCGTGGCCGAGAAGTTGCCGCTCGCGGCCATGACGGCGGCAGCGTGCGTCGTCACCATCTGGGCACAGCGGGCCGGCGGCGCGCTGCGCGACCTGGAGACCGTCTCGCTGCTGCAGCGTGCGGGCAATGCCGCCTACGCTTACGTGATGTACCTGGTCATGGCCGTCTTCCCGTGGCCGGGGACCCTCGTGCCCTATCATCCGCTGGCCCACAGCGGCGGCCGCGAGGTCTCGCTGCTCATGGCCGGCGGGGCCGCCCTGATCCTCGCAGGGGCGACCGCCTTCGCCCTTCTGCTTCGCCGCGGCAGGCCGTACCTGCTGGTCGGCTGGCTGATCTACCTGGGCATGCTCGTGCCGGTCATCGGACTGGTGCAGGTGGGCGGCCAACTGATGGCCGACCGCTACACGTACCTGCCGCTGGTCGGCGCGTTCGCCGGGGCGGTCTGGCTCGTGGCCGAATGGGCGGCGGCGCGTCCCGGCCGTCGCAAGGCGGTTGCCGTGGCGACCGTGGCGATGCTGGTCGTCTTCGGCGGGCTGACGGTCCGACAGCAGTCGGTCTGGCGCGATACGTTCTCACTCTGGAACTGTGTGGCCACGGCCTACCCTCGCTGCTCGGCGGCCTTCGTCAACATGGGCATGGCCCGCTACCACGAGGGCAACAAGCCTGCGGCCATGGACTGTTACCGTCAGGCCATCGTCGCCAACCCCTACTGCGTCGAGGCCGAGGCCAATCTCGGCATTCTGCTTGTCCGGGACGGCCAGATCGAGGAAGGCGTCGTGCACCTCAGCCGCGCGCTGGCCCTGAATTCCAGGTGGGCCCGCGCTCATTACGGGCTCGGCATCGCCGCCCTGAAGCAGGGAAACGTGGAGTACGCCATCGAGGCCTTCGCCCGTGCCGTCCAGTCCGACGCGAACTTCGGTCCGGCCCGAGCCGATCTCGGGGCCGCACTGCTCCAGGCCCGACGCTTCGACGAGGCCATCGCCCAACTGAGCATCGTGCTTCAGTCGAAGCCCGATCACATCGAGGCGAGATTGAACATGGCGGGAGCCCTTCTGGGCAAGGAGCAGTACGAGGCCGCAATCCGGCAACTCGGCGTGGTCATCCGCCAGGTCGGTCCCGTGCCGCTGGCCCGGCAGTACATGGCCATGGCCTACGAGGGACTCGGCAATGCCGAAGAGGCCCGGCGCTGGTGGCCGTCCGAGGAGCCATGAGCGCGGGCGCGCAGGACGGGCGGCCCAGGGCCACAGGCGACAGGTAACGAGCATGGCGGCAAGAGCACGCAAATCGCAATCGCAGACGGCGCGGATTCCTGCGGCGGCCGATGCCGGCGCGCCCGGGCGCGGCCTCGTGACGGCGGCTCTCGTGCTGGCCGCACTCACGCTGGCGGTCTACCTGCCGTCGCTCGGCAACGACTTCCTCAACTGGGACGACAACAGTTACGTGACCGAGAACGCTCACGTTCGTGACGGCCTGTCGATCGACACGGTGACGTGGGCCTTCCGCAGCCGCGAGGCCGCCAACTGGCATCCGCTGACGTGGCTGAGTCACGCCGCGGACGTGACGCTGTTCGGCATGAGGCCCTGGGGCCACCACCTGACGAGCATTCTGCTGCACGCCCTGAACTCGGCGCTGCTGCTGATCGCTCTCCACCGGCTGACCCGCCGGCTCTGGCCTAGCGCGGTGGTGGCGGCGCTCTTTGCCCTGCACCCGTTACATGTCGAGAGCGTGTCGTGGGTGGCCGAGCGCAAGGACGTTCTGTGCGGCACGTTCACGTTCCTGACGCTGTGGGCCTATGCCGTCTACGCCTCGCGGCCGTCCGTGCGTCGGTACCTGCTCGTGGCCCTGGCCTTCGCCGCGGCGCTGATGAGCAAGCCGATGGCCGTGACGGTGCCGTTCGTGCTGCTGCTTCTGGACGTTTGGCCGCTCGGGCGATTGTCGTGGCGGAGCGTGGCCGAGAAGTTGCCGCTCGCGGCCATGACGGCTGCGTCGTGTGTCGTCACGTTCCTCGTTCAGCAACACGGCCGCGCTGTCCGCGACCTGGAGGCCTTGCCCCTGGCGCAGCGGCTGGCCAACGCGTCGTACGCCTACGCCATGTACCTGGCCAAGACGTTCTGGCCCTGGCCGGGGACCCTCGTGCCGTTCTATCCCCTGGCCGACCGCGGCGGTCCGCTGATCGGCGTGCCTGCGGCTGCCGGCTTTGCCGCCGTTCTGCTGGCAGTCACCATCGCCGCCCTTATCCTGTGGCGACGACGTCGCCCGCAACTCCTGGTCGGCTGGCTCGTCTACGTCGGCATGCTCGTGCCGGTCATTGGTCTGGTGCAGGTGGGCAAACAGATCATGGCCGACCGTTACACGTACCTGCCGCTGGTCGGCGTCTTCGTGGCCGTCGCGTGGCTCGTGGCCGAATGGGCTGCAACCTACCCTCACCGTCGCAGGGCAGTCGTCGTAGCGACCGGGGTGGCGCTCGTGATTCTTGGCGGCCTGACGGTCCGCCAGCAGCGTGTCTGGCGCGACCCGGTCACTTTCTGGGAGTATAATGCCCAGGCCTGGCCGCAAAACGGCGTGGCCTGGGACAGTCTCAGCGCCGCCTATTGGGCTCGGGCGATGGATCCGTCGCGGACCGACCGGCAGCAGGCCAATGTGGCTCGGGCCATTGCCGCGGGACGCAAGGCGATTGCCGCCCAGGATGACGACGCCAGATTCTTCGGCAACCTGGGCAACATGCTCCTCGGCGCCGGCCAGCAGTACGGCGATGGCCAGCGGATTGCCGAAGCCGAGACGCACTACCGCAAGGCCCTGGACCTCGACCCGACCTGGCAGGGCGCCGAGACCGGACTCGGCAACGCCGCCCTGTGGCGCAAGGACTACGACGGGGCCATTGAGCATTTCCGCCGGGCGGTCGATCTCGACCCCGACTTTGCGTCGACACACTACAATCTCGCCCAGGCCTATTACGCAAAGGGCGATCTGGATAGCGCCCTGGAGGCGTTCAAGAAAGCGGCGACGCTGAGGCCCGACTGGGCCGACGCCTGCCACAACGTTGCAGCCGTGCTGTACGCGCAAGGCAAGACCGAAGAGGCCATGCAGTGGAAGAAGCGGGAAGCCGAGCTTGGCGGTGGTCGCAACTAGGTCCTGTGTGAAAGGATAACTGGAGTTGTCTGGTATGGGTACGTTGCGGGCGTGCCTGATGTTTGTGGAAGAGAAGGCAAGATGCGTGCTTGCCCGTCAAAAGGCACCCACAGAGATGCCGAGGAGAAGACCCAATGAGTAAGACGTTGTTGAATGGCGCGTGGCGGATGCGCGAGACCGGCGGCAAGGGACGAGTGCGACAATGGATTGCCGCTCGTGTGCCGGGATGCGTGCACACGGACCTGTTGCGGGCCAAAAAGATTCCCGACCCGTACTATCGCCGCAACGAGCTGGACGTCCTGTGGGTCGACCAGGCGTCGTGGGAATACGTGCGCTCTTTCCGGGCCACGGCCGCCCAGAGCCGCGCGGCCATGCAGCAACTGGTCTTCGAGGGGCTCGACACGGCGGCCACGGTCTACCTGAACGGCCGCAAAGTCGGCTCGGCCGACAACATGTTCCGCCGCTGGCGGTTCGACGTGGCGGGCCGTCTGCGCGAGGGCGAAAACGAGCTGCGCGTCGTCTTCGAGTCGCCGATCAAGTACGGTCGGCGGATGAAGGACAAGTCGACGTCCGTCTGCAACCGGCTTGAGGAACGGGCCTGGCCCGACCGGCCGCCGCGCCCGGTCTTTCGGCCTTTCATCCGCAAGGCCCAGTGCCACTTCGGCTGGGACTGGGGCCCGGCACTGTCCACCAGCGGCATCTGGCAAGACTGCTATCTGCTGGCCACGGACGAGCCGGTGCTGGATTACGTGACCACGCAGCAGAAACACGGGGCCAAGGGCGTGACGCTCAGCGTGGCGGCCGACGTGCTCGCGCCGAAGGCCGGCGCCGGCACGCTCGAAGTGCGCATCGGCGGGCAGACCGTTCGCGTGGCGGCCAAGCTGAAGAAGGGGACCAATCGCGTTGCGGCCAAGGTCACCATCACCAAACCGAAACTGTGGTGGCCGGTCGGAGCGGGCTCGCAGCCGCTCTACGACCTGGCGGTCACGTGGACGCCCGACGGCCGCACGAAGGCGAGTGATCGGTACGAGACGGAGATCGGGCTGCGGAAGGTTGAGCTGGTGCAGGAGAAGGACGCCATCGGCCGCAGCTTCAAACTCCGCGTCAACGGTCGCGACCTCTACTGCAAGGGCGCCAACTGGATTCCCGACGACGTCTTCGCCGACCGCACGACGCCCGGCCGCCTGAAGCGACTCGTCGAAGACACCGTGGCCGGCAACATGAACATGCTTCGCCTCTGGGGCGGCGGCATCTACGCCCAGGACGAACTCCTGCGACTGTGCGATCGCATGGGCGTCATGGTCTGGCACGATTTCATGTTCGCCTGCGCCGCCTATCCCGAGGACAAGTGGTTCCTCGACAGCGTGGAGGCCGAGATGCGGCACCAGATCCGCCGCATGGGTAACCACCCGTCGATCGTCCTGTGGTGCGGCAACAATGAGAACCAGACGGCCGTCGATTCCTGGTGGGCCGAGGATCCGAACCAGAAACGCTTCCGCCAGGCTTACGACAAGCTGACCTACGATACGCAGGAGCGCGTTGTGCGTGACGAGGACCCCGCGCGGCCGTGGATTCCGAGCTCGCCGACAGGGTGCCCGCGAAAGCCAGGTTATCCGTTCGGCGCGGCTAACGAGGGCGACATGCACTACTGGGAAGTCTGGCACCGCCGCAAGAATTTCGACAATTACCTGACCGTCAAGCCGCGATTCTCCAGCGAGTTCGGGTTCCAGTCGTTTCCGAGCATCGAGACGCTGCAGACGGTCGCCCGG
>JAFGPY010000003.1 GCA_016935955.1 Planctomycetota bacterium | reverse complement strand
CGGCCTCGACCGGATCACCCTCAGCGATTGCCGAGGCTTCTTTCAAAACTGTGGATACGCCACGTGATTGTGCAAACCGCTCTAGCGTCCCTTCACTTCGGGCAGGACACTGCCATCGAGACCCGAAGGTATCGGGCGTCCGAGCAAGTGAAGCAGCGTCGGCATCATGTCGACGGTCTGGGCGACGTCGACCATTCCGTGTGGAACACCCGGACCGGCCAGCATCATGGGTACCAACATCTCGCCCGGCCGCAGGCCGCCGTGACCGGCACGGTTCTGGGTGCGGAAGTCCCAGCCCGGAGCGGCAAAAGCTACGAGGTCCCCTGCCCTGTGAGCGCGGAAGTAGGCCACGATCTGGGCGGGAAGCCCCGGGAATTGCGTATCCACTGTAGCAGCCAGCCACTGTCGCGGCGAATGCGGCGATCCGTCCAGCATCTCCGCCGGCACGTGCCCGTTCCATCCGAGCGGATCGGTTCCGGACACCAGACGGTAGCTCACGCCGGCGCCCCGACCGCCGCTCTGGCTGAACTCCACCTCCCCTTCCTTGCGAACCAGCCGCACCACATCGGGCGACATGGCGTAGGCCACGGCATCAACGGCCTCCTGCTCGACCAGCGCGGCGATCAGGTTGACGCTGCCGTCGGGGGTCGGGTAAGCGGCCAGGTCGGATGCATCGGGACGAACGGGCCAGGCCTCGAAGCCGACCTCGCCGGAACCATCGCGACGGGGTTTGCGCAGGCAAAGGGCCCAGTAGCGATCGCCGCTGCCGTAGAGCACGGTCGAGAATTTCTCGAAGTAGTCGCGACGGCGCTGGAATTTGTCGGCCTCCCACATCCGTTTGCTCGAATGATCGCTCGAAATGTCCAGACCCACCTGCTTCTGAAGGAACTTGTGAATCGGGAAGTGCTGCGTGACCTCACTGAGACTGTGGTCGCTGATCAGGGCGATGGTCAGCTTGTCGAGCAGGCCCGCATGCTCGACGTCGCCCAACACGCGGCCGATCTGCTTGTCGGTGTGGAGGAGCGCCTCACGGTAACGGTCCGACTTGACGCCATGCTGGTAGGCCCGGAAGTCGGGGGCCAGGAGGTAGGCGACCGTGAAGGCCGGAAACTCGCGGCGGACCTCGACGGTCTCAATGACCTGCTTAAACCGGAAGAGGGTCAGACGATCGACGAAGTCGTACCACTTGAAGAAGAACGGCGGGCCGGCCGACGTCCAGTTCTCGAAGAAGTGCGTGGCGCCGCGATGGGCCTGCAGGAAGATGCTGATCGTCGTGCGGTCGGGGAACTGCTCGAAGATGGTCGCGGCCTGGTGGTCACGGTCAAGATAGTTCTTCTGTCGTATCTCCTCGTAATCTCGCCAGATGAGCTGGTTGCGGTCGAACCAGTTGATGCCCGTGATGCCGTGGTGGCCGGGATACTGTGCAGTGACCACGCTCGTCTCGTTGGCCAGGGTTACGGAAGGAATGTTGACGACGGCTCGCGGCGCATAGAGGCCGCGATCGACGAAGTACTTCTTGATGGCCGGCAGTTGGCCGGCGTCGAGCATCTCCTGGAAAATGAACGGGTTCACTCCGTCGACAAAGAAGAGGATGGCTCCATCGGCACGATCCACCACCTCGGCAACGCGGTCGAATTCGAGAAAGTAGGTATCGTCCGGGCCGTCGGCCGCAGGAACGCCGCAGCCGGCCAGTGCGACAAGGACAACCAGGAGGGGAATCCAACGGGCACGGGTTGCAGGCAACGATCGGAAAGGCCTTGGCTGCATGGTTTTGACTCCAGGCGGCGCGCGGATTGCGCATCCGGCACAGCGCGTATTAGCGGTTCATGGGCCACGTGCCGCCGACCAGGCGGCTCATCCGGCTGGGAATGTCGCACGACTGCATCAGCTCCGGCAACGGGCCGATGGTTGACATAATGAAGGTGGTGCTGTTGCCGCGGTTGAGCCCGCCGTGTGTCGAAGCAATGGAAACGGCCCCGGCAAACCCTTTGGCCCCACTGTAGAACTCGTTCTTGAGCGAGCAGATGACGTCCGGCGGATTCTCGACGAACCCGAAGTGGGCCCGCCAGAGCCGCTGCAGCGGCGCGGGATAGATGTGCTCGGCCGTAGCCCGCAGCAGTGCCTCGGGATCGTAGTAGCCCTCGGCGTCGCCATGGGCCGACAGCGTCGCCAGGATAGCCTTCAGTTGCAGCGGGTCGCCTTCGAGCGTTTCGTACTTGAAGCGGCCGTTGCGGTGCCGCACGACGGCCCGTTGCCCGCCCGCGGTCACAACCATCACGGCGTCGTGATCGGAGTAGCTGGCCAGTTCGACGGCCTCGCACTCGGCGAGATCCGCGGCCAGAGCACCCGGCCGCCGCGTCGAGAACGAGGCGTAGGTGACAAGCCCGAACGGAGCGTAGACGACGCCGTTAGGTCCCTTGAGCGATCCGCCCAGCCGCCAGCCCTTATCCTTGAGGAAGCTCTCGAGCGGGGCCCGCGTGCTCTTGGCGTACGTATGACCGTGGTCGGCCATCAACGTGAACTTGACCAGTCCGTTGGCCTCCCACATCATCTGGTGGACCAGCCGCTCGACCTGTTTGAGGCACTGTCGCTGGCCTACGGCTCCGAGGCGAGTCCCGACACCGGCCGAGCTGACGAAGTAGGCGATGAACTCCTGCTTGTCGGCGCGGTCAAGTTTGCGTTTGGCGTCGTTGAGTTCCTTGCCGAAGACCTCGCACGGCTGAATGTAACCGATGGCATCCCAGATCAGGTCGGCCCGGTAGTCGAGCAGACGGTTGTAGGGCTGGTTCCTGCCGCTCAGGTAGTCGCCCGTGCCGCCGACGACGCGGTTGAGCCGCCGATCGAAGTAGGCCGCTTCGATGCCGTGACAGGCCATGTACCCAAGGGCGTCCTCCAGACAGGGATCGGTCATCGTGGGATACGGAGCGATGACCCGCGACGGCGGATAGAACATCCGCAGCCCGCCCTCGTCCCAGCACGACTTGACCACATCGTAGCCGAAGCCGTCCAGGATGATCACCACGTGGCGGCAACTGTGCAACGCGATGTCGTCGAGGCGCGTGACCGAGTCGGCTTTGCCGTCGCCGGTCGTGTCGAAGCCGATGCGATCGACGCGGCCCGTTGCGGAGTCGGCATAGGTGAAGAAATCGGCCACCTTGTCGCCGTTGGGATCGTATGCGGCATAGGCCTCGGACAGTCTTGCCGCATCGCCCATCGATTCCATGGGAAAGTGGACCGGCTTCTGGCAACCGCACACAGACACCGTCGCGGCCAGGGCAAAAAGGATTGCTGCTCTCATCATACTGTCTCCGGGAATCGCTCGCTCTGCGAAGTCAGACGGCAGGGCGTCGCCGCTATTCATTGTCGCTCGCGGCAGGATGCTGTCGCAAGGCCTCGGCTTCCTCAGGAGGAATCCACTGAACCGGCGGCGGACGCACCTCCGGCTCGTCCTCAGGCTTGGGCTGCCCCGTGAGCACCCGCATCTGTTCGGGAGTAAGCTCCCTGCTCATCATCTCCATGTACTGGCGGTCCAACTCGCCGGCAATCTGCAACTCACGGGCCACCAGGTCCATCAGTTGCCGCCGGATCTCGGCAGCCTGCGTTGCGTCCGCGGCCGCGCCACTCCCGAGCGAGGCGGCCCGGGCCTTGAGGTTGGCCTGCTCGGCCCGCACCTCCCTGAGCGCATCGTCGGCCCGGCGGCTGATGGTTTCGTTGACAGCACTGATCCGTTGCCGCTGCTCGTCGGTCAATTGCGTCTGCTGGTCTGCCGTACGACAGAGAGCATCAAGTCTCGCGGCCGTGGAAAGGTGGTACTGTTGCCGCAGGGTGCGAATGGACTGCGACAGCGGATCGTCGGCGTGTCGCCGGATGCTGTCCGCCGGCACAGGGGTTCCGCCGGCCGGACTAGTCGGTGTTGCCCCTGACGGTTTCGTGTCCGTCGACGAGGAGTTTCCGCCGAGGAATATCCAGGCGGCGACAATGGCTAACGCGCCGACAATCGCAAGGATGAACCAGGTTGTCGGCGTAGCCTTCATGATGGGGCCTCCACAAGCTTTTCAGCAAGCTCAGATCCTTAACGGTGAACCGCCCGTCCACGCAGATTCTATCGGCGTGCGAGAGGGGCTACTTCACCTTAACCAGTTCGTAGTCCCGCGTGCCCAGGCCGAGGGCCTCCGCATGGCGAACCTGCACGTCGCATTCGATTTCCGGCCGCATTTCCGTGAACAGGTTGCCGCCGGATTCCCTCTTGAGCAGGTCGAGCGTGGCCTGGTCCACGGCCACGGGGTCGTCGCCGGCCAGAATGCCCACGTCGTCGCACACGGGCTTCTTCTTGGTGCCGAAGCAGTCACAGTCGCGGGTGATGAACGTGGCGAAGTTGAGGTAGACCATCTTGCCTTCGTGGGTCCGGTGAACAGCCAGGCAATGCTCGGCCATCTTCTCCTGGAGTTCCTGTGGCGCGACGCCCCAATCGAAGCCCACGGCGTCGAAACGACAGACGGCCAGACATTCGCCACAACCGATGCACTTGCTCTTGTCGAGCCTGGCCGCCTTCTTGACGGTGATGGCTGCGGCCGGACACCAGCGGGCACAAGCCCCGCAGGCGGTGCACTTCTCGGAGTTGAAGATCGGGTAGGAGCCGTGATGCTGGCTCATCTTGCCCGCGCGACTGACCAGGCCCATGGCCACGTTCTTGATGGCCGCACCGAACCCGGCCGCCACGTGGCCCGTGACGTGCGTCAGCACGACGAAGCCGTCGGCATGGTAGGCGACGCTGGAAATCGGCACCTGTGTGTAGTGCTTGCCTTCGACGGGTATCATCACCTGGCTGTTGCCGCGCAGCCCGTCGGCGATAATCACCGGACAACCCAGCGTCTCGCTCGTGAAGCCGTGAAGCTGGCAGAGGTTCAGGTAGTCCACGGCGTTGGACCGTTCGCCGCGATAGAGCGTGCTCGAATCGGTGACGAACGGCTTGGCTCCGCTCGCGGCAATGGCCTTGGCAAAGGCCTTGGCGATCGGCGGCCGCAGGTACCCGTTGCCCCCCTTCTCGCCGAGGTGCTGCTTGATGCCCACGAGTTCGTCCTTGGCGAATCGTTTGGCGAAGCCGGCCTTCTCGTACAGCTTCAGGGCCTTGCGGGCGTGCTGCTCGGGCGTCTCGCCCTGGCCGACCGCGATGAAGTACACTTTGCTCTTCATAGCATCCGGACTCCGTTTCTATCAGACCAACAGGTTCCCGTCCCAGCGCACACGCCGCTCAAAGGAACACGGCCGCAGCGCGACGAGCAGATACGCTGATCACCAGTTCGTCACCGTCCACGTCCGCCGCAGCCTTCGCGTCACCCTCGACGCAGCGCGGCTCCAGTTTGCACGCCAGTCGCACGCGAGTCGGCGATTCCTCGTAGTTCACGACGCCGACCACCCTCAGTTGTCCATCTTCACCCAGAAGCAGTGACACGTCAACCAGCCGGTCCTTC
Organism: Planctomycetota bacterium; assembly: GCA_016935955.1. Next base: position 13,827 of record JAFGPY010000003.1, on the reverse strand, counting down.
TTGATTACGGGAACGACCGGGACGGTGAACGGTTGCAGCCGTTTGAACAACCTGGCGAAAACCTCCCGAGCCCCGTCACGCTGCTCATGGATCATCTGCCCGAGCAGCAACGGCACGTGGACATAGAGGCCTTTGCCCACGTCGCGGGCCACAGCCAGGGGACGGCCGGACTGCGAAGTCATCAGTGCCTCGACTTCGCGGTCCAATGCCAGTTCCTGGCAATAGTCGTTGTCGAACGTCAGCGTCGTCTTGCCCACCCGCAGGCTGTCGCAGTAGCGAGCCGTGAAGTTCAGTTCCTCGACGCCGACCACTTCCGACAGCCCGCCGCCGGGCACGTGCGGCCAAAGTGTAGCATCCTGATCGAGCAGCGCGAAACGGCCCTCGGTCAGCAACGCCCCTCCGCGACGCATGAAAGTCACCAGGGCGTCGGCCACGGCCTGCGAGACCGCCACGTCGCACGGCACGGCCAGTACGCGGACCCAGTCGGGCACACCGCCGGCCGCCACGTCCTCGCCTGCAACGAACAGAGGACTGATACCTTGATCCCAGAAGCCACGGAAGATGCCGCCATGGGCATCAGTATAGAAATCCGACAGCTTCGGCTGCAGGGCGTCGTAGACGTCCTGTGTGTTATGATCGTGCAGGATCGCACAACCGGCTGCATCGGGCCGCAGACCGGCCAACTCGTCTGCGTGCCTGCCGACGAAAGCCGCCACCTCGGCGGCCTGCTCGCCAAACTGGTTTGGGCATCCGGCAAAGTCCGTCAGCCCGCGGCCGGCGACCTGCAACCCCTTGCGGAACGGCCGGAACTTCCAATAGATCAGCCCCTTGATGCCGTGAAAGATCGCCTGGTAGCTCCACAGTCGCACCTGGTCGGTCATCGAAGAGGCATCCCAGGAGAACATGGTCCGGTTCTGGGTCATCATCTCGCTGATGAGCGTCTGTTTGCCCTGGGCGGCCGAGTGGGCGCTGCGCCACCAATGGGCCCAACGCCAGGCGTCGACCTCCCACCACCGGCGGCCGAGCATGTTGCCGTAGCACGACAGGCCCAACACCTGAACGTGCCGCGCGAACGCCCAGTCGGTCACGCCGTAGTAGTCGATCGCCCGGTTGTGCATCGTGTCGCAGCCCAGCACGTCGCCGAAGACGATCACGTCCGGATCGACGTCGCGAACCGCGGCCGCCCACTCGTCGGTGCGGGTCACGAAGTTGTGCGTGCGGAACCGCAGCCAGTCGCGCTGGGCAACCGGCGACGACCACCGCCAGGCGTTGAAGTTCGGCGGCACGCGCGAGATGCCCTCGAAATCGCCGAAGAAACATCCCCAGGCGCGGTTCAGGGCCCGGATGTCGCCGCCGTACTGCGACTTGACGAACTCGATGAACTCGGCCACGGTCCAGCGGTCGCAGGAAATGTTGCCGACCTCATTGTAGATGTCGTAGGCCAGCAAGGCCGGATGGCCTCTGAAGTGGGCGGCCACCTCCCGGATGTAGCGGCACGTCAACTCGCGGTACTCAGGCAGGTTGATACCCGTGTCGCGAGGATTCACGGCCGGCAGCCCGTCGGGCAGGCCGATCGCCTCGGGGGCCTCTTGGAAACTCGGGTTCTGGCCCTGCAGTTCGAGGATGGCCTTCAACCCAAGTTCGGCGCACATGTCCATCACCGCATCGACCGAATCGAAGGCCACGCCGCCCGGCATGTCGGCGTCCCAGCGACTCATCGCCGGCCAGAGCACGACCGTATTGAACCCGAGCCGCCGGATGTTCTCCAAGTCGCGCCGCTGCTCGTCACGGGACAGGTCCTGGTCGATCAGATACACCGTGCCGTAAGGCATCAGCCCAAGGGTCAGGTCGCGTGCGTTCATACGTCCTTCTCTGCTTTCGTGTCGTGAGGTTTGGGAGGCAGACAGCGGGCAGCTTCGAACGTGCCCGACAACGTTACGGTTTCGAGAACGGCCGGAAGAAGCACGCGAGACCACGGCTGCACGTCGATCGTCGCGCCATCGGCCGCAAGGGTGCCCCGCCCTTCCAGAACGATCAGGACCGAGAACCGACCGTCCAGGTGCAGGCCCGTGCGGCCGTTGACGTGCACGTGGCGGACATCCACGCGATCGGTCTGCGGCGACTCAAGCAACGCAGTCTCGCGGCCGCTGTCCGACTGCGCCACAATGCGCCGCCGCGGGCCGAAACGTTCCTTGACCGTCGCCGCCGGGTAGGCCGAATAGTCGAACATGTCAAGCACGCGGTCCAGCCCAAGGCCCATCGTCCGGGCCGACTCGGGCAACTCGACGCCGCCGTGGGCGTATTCGCAGCGCACCACGTAGTCCGTCGGCTCCTGGATTTCGACCATGAACAGCCCCGGACCGATGGCATGCGGCACGCCGCCCTCGATCAGCAACACGTCGCCCACCCGCACCGGCACGCGATCGAAGCAGGCCAGCATTGTCTCGATGTCCTGCTCGGCTACCATGCGCCGCCACGCGGCCGGGCTCGGGGGACGCTGGAACCCCAGCAGCACGTACGGATCCGCCTCACGGGAACCGAGAATCCACCAGGCCTCGGTCTTGCCGCTGTCGGAGCCCAGGTGCCGACGGGCCCAGGCCACCGAGGGGTGGGCCTGGACGTGCAGGCGAATCGCCGAGTCGAGAAGCTTCACGAGCAGTTGCGGCTGCGGACCGAACGCCTCGACGTGGGCCGGCCCGAGGGCCTCGCGCGGGCATTGCGTGTAGAGATCGGCCATGGAAAAGGTCTGCCCGTCACAGGCCACAGCCCGGCCCACGCCCTCGTCGGCCAGGTGCTCGCGGCCGGGGTTGACGGCGCGGGTCGCCGATCCGACCCAGTCCTCGGGGAAATGGCTGTCGGCGGGGCGCCCCTTGCCCTCGATTCCGTCGAGCAGGCGGCCACCCAGGTAGGTTCGCCAGACGCGGTTGGACGGCAGCAGAAACGGTTGGTGATAGTCGATCGACGCCATGTCGCTTCTATGGTCAGTTCAGATTCGCCGAAGCAGCCCGGCACTCAGGCGAACGGCTCTTCACCGGGGCCGTCCTCGCTCGTTTCTTCCTCGTCGCCTTCCCACTCGGTCTTCCACTTGTCGCTCTCGTCGATGTCGTCCATCTCGCGTTCCATGAACTTCATCATCTTCTCCTGGAGCGGCGCCAGGCGACGGTACTGCATGAGCTGGGCGGCATAGGCCTGGCCCAGGGCCTCCAGTTTCATCAACTGCCACTTCTGAAGACACTCCGGCTCCTTGATGTTCGTGAAGGGATTGCACTTCAGACGCACCTGGCCCTGCGGCCCGATGTCGGCGAACTCGCACTCGTTGCACTGTAGCATGGCAGCATCCTCCCTCGACCGTCCCGCCCCTCAGCCGGCACATCCGTTGCGCCGCCCGCGACAGGACACAATCATTCTACACTCAGAGCGACCGGCGCTCTATGATTAAAGAAAGGGTAATAGCAGACGACCGGGAACCGGATTCGAGACCGAGGAGGGACGCGCCATGCAGTGCAGTTTGACCAACCGATCATGCGTACCATGCCAGGGCGGCGTGCCGCCGCTGGACCAAGAGAAGATCGAGCCGCTGCTGGCCGAGCTTGGCAACGACTGGCAGGTCGCCGACGGGCACCACCTGGAGAAGACCTACAAGTTCAAGAACTTCAAACAGGCCCTGGCCTTCGTCAATCGCGTGGGCGCCGCCGCCGAGGCCGAGGGGCACCACCCGAACATCTGCTTCACCTGGGGCCGCGTGACGCTGCAACTGTGGACCCACAAGATCAACGGCCTGCACGAGAACGATTTCATCCTCGCCGCCAAGGCCGATGCGGCGTTGGAGACGTGAGGGGACGATTGCGCCAAGCCATTATGGAAGAAGCGGCCTGATTACACGGAACAGCCTGGTACCGAATTCCGGCAACCACGCATCTGCAACAATAAGTCCAACGGCCACCAGCATCAATGCCGGGTAGGCCCACACCAAGCGGCGTGACCACTTATCGCGATGGCGGCCTTGCCAGATGAACAAGGCCACAAGCGAAGACGCAGCAATGGCCATCGCGGCCGCGGCAGTCGCAAACCACGGGTTCTCAGTCAGCAGGCATATCCAAAGACCGGCGTTGGACCCCAGCACGCCAATCAGGTACGAGGGCTCGCGCCACACAGACTTCTCACGGAAGGCGCCGGAGACCTGCCACTGCCTGACATGTTCCCAGAAGTCGTCGAAACCCACGAGATACTCCGGAACGAACATGGGATTGAACGGGTCCCCGGCCTTGCGGATCTTGACGCCGGTCCAGTTTCTGTGGACGGAGGCGATCTCATCACGACGAATCGCCAGCGGCGGCCGACCATTCGTGCGACGGATAATGCAATCCGGCCAAACCTCCACTCGCGTTGCCCGCCACAGCGTGATCCGGCACCAGCGATCAATGTAAACCGCGGCCATGCTCACAAGCAGCAGAATCATCACGATTCCAATCACAAGCGCGGCCGCGAAGGCGGTCATGTGCGTGCCCAAGTGATGCCAGAGCAGAGCGACTCCCCCCGCAGCGAGGAGAATCGCCGCCAGCACAACCATTCCGGGCGTCACCACAACCGTGCCCGACCGGTCCCGAAAAGCCTCCTCGTCGAACGTGTGCACGCTCAACGGTTCGGAGAGAAAGGTGTGGCCGCCGGCCGGGGGGGGGGGCTTGCCCGTCAGCGCCGTCGCTGAAGCTCGGATACGAGCGGTCTTCCACAACGGTCTCCTGCAGACTAGTGAAACACCTTCGTGAGGAACAGTACCCACTTCATGGCCGCAACACCGACAACAGCAAGGCCGACGACCGCCAGGAACCAGATGCGTCGCCGACCGATCTTGTCTATGGTAGGAGTACGCCAGAGCAACCTGATTCGCCATGCCTGAATGGCGAGCACGGCCACGGCGGCCGCCGTCACGAGCCAAAGGTTATCGGCCAGGATAATCGCGACCGACGCGACGATCATCAGCACGTTGATGCCGAAGAACCACAGACGAAGACGAAGCAGTGCGTTGCCCTTCGGGGCATCAGGGCACCACTGCCGGAGCGTGGCGTACAGGTGATCGAAGTCGCCGATGCCCGTGGAGATCAACAGGCTCTGCTGCAAGCCGTCACGGCCCCGGACAAGAAGAACGCCGTTCGGGCCGGGTCGCAGTTGCAGGTACTCCATGTCTTCGCGTCGGATGACCAACGGCGGCCGCCCGTCGATGCGGTAGACCAGACTGTCGCTCCAGAGTTCGATCGCCGAGCCCCGGCAGAGCGTGAGTTGCCTGCGATACGACCGGACAAAAGACACACCGACAGCCACCGCCCCAACCAGTTCCGCGATCCCAAGGAATACCCAGAATCCCCACGATCGGCTACTCCTGTCCAAGACGGAGATAATCACCGCAAGGCCAACCATCGAAACCAATACGTAGAGCAGGGTCTGATTGATGACACGCCGCCGGAACCTCATGCGGAATACATCCTCCGCCATGGAGTGGACACTCAGCGGCCCGGTTAGGAAAGTGGTCTCGTTAGATGGTTCGGTCATGGTGCGGTCTTGTCCCTCAGCAAGTCGGCCAGCAACAGGGCCAGAATCTTCGTGTGGCCGATCAGGATGTCTTCCTCGACGTACTCGGCCGGTCCATGGACCACGCTTGTCGTGCCACAACCCAGGTTAATGACCTCGCAGCCGGCGAGCATGGGCACGTAGGCGGCGTCGCTCCAGCCGTTCATCGTCTCGACGGCCGGCGGTCGGCCGTGGACCTTCCGCCACGCGTCGCAGGCCGCAGCCACCAGGGGCGAATCGGTCGGCGTCTCGTACGGCGGCAGGTCCTTGACCCACGTCAGCCGCGGCGCGTGGTCGACCAGGAAGGCATCGGCTGCGGCCGCGTCGGCCACCAGGTGCTCCAGGTCGCGCCGCAGCGCGGCCGCTGTGAAACCGAGTCCCGCTTGTCGCGCGGCCTCGGCCTCGTCGCAATGGTAAACGAGGTTGAACTCCATCTCGGCGTCGCCCGGCACCACGGCCGGATGGACGCCGGCCCGGAACACGCCGATGTTCAGCAGTCCGAGCGGACGCGATGCCTCGCGCGCCGCCTTGTAGCGGTCCAGGGCCGCTTTGACCACGAGGGCTTTCTCCAGGGCGCTGACACCGTCGGGACTTGCGGCATGGCCCGCGCGACCGGGCACATCAACGTGCCCCGTGACGACGCCCGCGCCACCACGGCCCAGAAAGTCGCCTGAGCCATCCACGCAGACAGCCACATCTGGGCGGCATCCGCCGAGCAACAATGCGGCAATCCCCGCCCCGCCGCCGTTGCACTCCTCCTCGATCACGCTGGCGAACGTGAGCTTGCCCTTCAACGGCACCTTGAGCCGCACCAATGCTTCGATGGCGTGCAACGCCTGGGTCAGGCCGCCCTTGTCGTCGGACGCACCGCGGCCGTAGATGCGACCACCGCTTCGCGCCGGCTCGAACGGCTTGATCGTCATGCCGTCGGCCGCCACGGTATCCATGTGACCGAAGACGAGGACGTGCGGTCCGTTGCCGCCGAAGTCGAATTCGGCCGCCAGGTTCGGCCGGTCGGTGAAGTTGCGGCCCTTGGGCCCGATGATTCCCGCGCGGTCGTAGACGTCGGCCGGCACCTCGCTGAGGGTCACACGAGCACCGAGCGCGGCCAGACGCGGCTTGAGGTAGAGTTGGCCGGGCTTCTCACTGCCGAGCACTTTGCCGCCACTGTAGGGATTCACGGTGTTGATCCGCACAAGATCGGACAGCGTCGCGACGACGGCCTCCGCGCGGTCGTCCACGGCGGCACAGATTGGCTGCACCAAGTCATGTGTGCTCATCGGTAGCCTCGCAGAACTCGTGTCGGACGTGCCCGCCGCTCGGGCGTGTCCATTTCAACCGAGGGGGACTATTCAGTCAACAGGATTGTCCCGCCGTCGACATGGCGGCACACAACGGCCGCCATGGCACCCAGGGGCAATATCGTTTCTCTGCAGACGACACTAGAGCGTGCTGATGGGGTCGATGTCGACGGCCATGGCGAGATCGTCGGTCGGAGCCGCAAGCGTGCCGCGAATGCGATCGAACAGGTCCATGATGCCGCGTGCCTTGGGGGCCTTGACGAGCACCTGGTAACGGAACTGCCGGTTGATACGCGTAATGGGACACGGGGCCGGCCCAAGCACGTGGATAGGTCCGGACTCGACCGTCTGCCCGACCTCGCGCAGTCGCAACGCCAGATCGCGGCAATGGCCAAGCACCTGGTCCTCGTTGCCTCCGCGGACGATGATGCGGGCCAGGCGCGCAAACGGCGGGTAGCCGAAGTTGCGGCGGTGCTCCAGCTCGGCCGCGGCGAAGCCCTCGTAGTCGTGGGCCGCAGCCAGCCGGACCGCTTCGTGATCGGGGTTGAAGGTCTGGACGAGGATGCGTCCGCCCTTGGGCCCGCGTCCCGCGCGTCCGGCCACTTGGCTGATGAGCTGGAAGGTTCTCTCGCTGGCCCGGAAGTCGGGCAGGTTCATCGAGACGTCGGCGTTAATGACGCCCACCAGTGTAACGTTGGGGAAGTCCAGTCCCTTGGCGATCATCTGCGTGCCGATCAGGATGTCGACCTGCCGGTCGCGGACGGCCGTGAGCACGTTGTTGTGGGCTCCGCGGCTGCGCATGGTGTCGCTGTCCATGCGGGCGATGCGGGCCAACTCGAACTTGTGCTTGACCTCCTCCTCCAGCCGCTCAGTGCCCATGCCGAAGAAGTTCATCGACGGTGAGCCGCAGGCCGGGCACTTCTCGGGCGGAGCGACGGCGCGGTCGCAGTAGTGGCATCGGCACTCGTTCGCCGTGCGGTGAAAGGTCATGGTCACGTCGCAGTCGGTGCAGCGGAGCGTGTAGCCGCACGACGGGCAGAAAACATAGGTTGAGAAACCGCGGCGGTTGAGGAACAGGATGACCTGCTCCTGTCGGTCCAGTGTCTCGGCGATAGCCCTCTCCAAAGCCATGCTCAGGGCGTGGAATCCTTTTCGCTCGTGGGCCGTGAGCCGCAGGTCGACGATCTCGACGGGCGGCATCGGCCTTCCCATAACGCGTGCCGTGAGGCGTGTTTCGGCATAGTGGTCGTGAGCGGTGCAGTTGTGCTTGGACTCCAGGCTCGGCGTGGCCGACCCGAGAATGACGGGAATGCCGAGCAGGTGGGCTCTCATGAGGGCCACGTCGCGGGCGTGATAGCGTGGAGCGGTTTCCTGCTTGAACGACGTTTCGTGCTCCTCGTCGATGACAATCAGCCGCAGGTCGCCCGCCGGTGCGAAGACGGCGCTGCGTGCGCCGACGATCACCTGGGCGCGGCCGTCGCGAATGTCGCGCCACTCGCGGTGTCGCTCCACGTCCGTGAGGTGGGAGTGCAGCACCGCGACCTCGGTGAACCGCTGTCGGAATCGGCGAATGGTCTGCGGCGTCAGGGCGATCTCCGGCACCAGGACAATGGCCTGCCCGCCGTCGGCCACAACCTGCTCGATGGCCCGCAGGTAGATTTCGGTCTTGCCCGATCCCGTGACACCGTTGACCACCACGCAGCCGAACTCGTCCTTGGCAATGAGCGCCTTGACCCGCTGCAGGGCCAGCCGCTGCTCGTTGCTCAGGTCGGGCAACGTCTCGCTCTCGACGGGCACGTAGAGATCGCGGGCGAACTCCTCGGTCTGCTTGGTGACGATCTTGACGAGCCCCTTCTGTTCGAGGGCCTTGATGACGGCCGTCGTGCACCCGGCCATGCGGGCCAGTTCGCGGGGCGTCACGGGGTTGTCCAGAGTGTCGAGGCGATCCAGTATCCGCTGCTGCTTGGACAGGACGCGATCGACGTCGGCCTCGGTCTTGTCGCCACGGACCACGAGCCGCACCGTCTTGAAGCCGGCCTGCTTCTTGACCGCGGCCGGCAGGATGGCCGTCAACACCTGTCCCAGCGGCGTCACGTAGTAGTGGGCCATCCAGCGGGCCAGGTCCATCAGGTCGGGGCCGATCAGCGGGCCGTCGTCCACCGCGCCGCGAACCTCCTTGACCTCGCTCAGGTCGCACTGATCGAGAACCTCGGCCACGTAGCCGACCATGGATCTGTTGCCGCGGCCAAAGGGCACCTCGACGCGCAGTCCCGGGACAATCCGTGATCGCAGCGACTGCGGCACGGCATAGGTATAGAGCCGGTCCAGGGGCAGATCGAGGGCCACGCTAACGAATCGGGTCTCAGTCGTTGGTTCGGCAGTGGTCATGACAGTCGTTTCGGGTTCGCTCACGGTCTCGGGAATCGCCAGAGAGGACAACGTTCGTGCAGGGTATCGCGCCTGCCAGCCGACGTCAAGGGGCACAGCGGCGGCCCACCGTATTAGGTTCGGCCAACCAGGGCCTCGGGGTTCGACGAAACCGGCGGCGAACGCCAATAATTCCATTTCCCGGCCGTCAATCAAATCGGGGTTGCACGAGGGATTGCCCGGAGATATACTTAAAAAACAGAGCTTCGGGCATCAGGGGCAGGCGGCGCATGGGGCGGGTCATGCGTTACACTGAATTGGGGAGGTTTTTGATATGACCGGAACATTTCACCGCACGGCATTCCTTGTTCTGCTGACGGCTGTCCTGGCCATGATGGCTGCCGCCTCGGCCGATGCCGCGGTCCTGAAGAATAAGCAGACGGGCGAGCAGATTCGCGGCACCCTGACCGACCAGAAGATCAGCGGCCTGACCCTGTTCAACCTGGAGGGCGGCGGCACGAAGTTTCTGAACATGAACGATTGGGAGATCATCGAGGCCGACGCCCCCGCAAAGAAGACCGAGGACGCGACGGGCACCGCCACAGACGACGATCAGAAGCAGGATGATTCGGGAAAATCGGCCAAGAAGTGCCGGGTGTACGTTATTCCGATCGAAGGGGCCATCCAGAGCATGGCCCTTGCGGCCGCCGTCAAGCGAGGCCTCGACGAGGCCAAGAAGTGGAAAGCCGACGTGGTGGTCTTCCGCATGGACACGCCGGGCGGTGCCCTGCACGTGGCCAACGACATCGTCGACTCGATCCAGGGCGTAGACTGGGCGACCGTGGTGGCCTGGATCCAAGGCAAAGAAGACCGAGCCCTGTCGGCGGGCACGTTCATCAGCCTGGCCTGCCAATCGATCTACATGGCGCCGGGCACGACCATCGGCGCCGCGACGCCGTACCGAATGGTCCAGGGCTCGGCGGAGGTAGACGAGAAGATGCAGAGCGCCTTCCGGGCCCAGTTCCGCGCCTTGTCGGAGAAGCGCGAGTTGCCGGCGGCGCTGGCCGACGCCATGGTCGATTCCAGCACGTCGGTCATCCAGGTCTTCGTCAATGGTCAGCAGAAACTCGTCAGCGAGGAAGAGGCCAAGCAACTCGCCGAAGAGCACAAGGGCGACGGCGCGTTTCGCCGCGGCAAGACCGTGTCGCAGACCGGCAAGATTCTGACCATGACGGCCAACGAGGCCCTGGAGTACAAACTGATCAAGGGGCTTGCCGCCGACATCCCGAGCCTGATGGAGGTCATGGACATTGACAACTACCAGGCCCGGGAAGCCGATTGGCTGACCGATTGGGTCGCCAAGACAACCAAGGACAACAAGGAGAAGTTCGAGAAGCTTCGGGCCGACTTCAACGGATCGTGGAAGCTGGCCCAGCAGAGCGACCCGCTCATGAACGGCGTTTCGCTCAGCGACGGAGGAAGAAGGTGGCGCGAGTACTCGAACACTTGCTTGAAGCACCTGAAGAAGTGCGCCGACGTGCTGAAGCAGATTGAGGCCATGTCGAACGACGAGTCGAGCGACATCCGCGTGCAGCAGGAAGCGATCAACAACTGGAAGACCGAACTGGAGACACTGTACAAGCGGGTGAACGCCGATCGCAACAGGTCGGCTCCGTAGCCGCCAGTGCGGACCTGTCGACAGGTTTGAGACAGCGAGGACGACCGGGCGGCGCCGCGACGCGTCGCCCGTTGTCATTCCCAGCCGGGTACAAGGAGGGTCGTGATCCCATGCGTTGCCGATCCGCCCTGGGGGTCTCCATTGTTCTGCTGCTGAGCACACCGGCCGCGATGCGAGGCGACACGATAGTACTCAAGGATGGCCGCACGTTCGAGGGCCAAACGGCCGAATCAGGAGACACGATAGCCGTCTTCACGAAGGACGGCATGAAGAGTTTCCGGCGCGAGGAGATTGAGCGTATCGAGCCGGACCTGCTGAAACAGGCGGACGCCCAGACGCGTGCAGCCTTCAACCTGACTCGCAAGGAGGCCCTCCGCCGCAACACGGCGGCAGAGGCGGTGGCCGTCTGGGAGAAGTACGTCGCCGACAACCCGGAAGGCCTATTGCTGCCGAGGGCACGCGAGGAACTCGATCGCTGGCGGCAGGCGGACGAAAAGGGACAGGTGATCTGGTTCGGCAAGGCCATGTCGCCGCAGGAACGCGACCGCACCAAGGCCGAGGTGTACGAACTGATCGACAGCGGCCTGGAGCAGATCGAAGCCAAGGACTTCGCCAAAGCCAAACGCGATCTGATTCGCGCCGAGAGTCTCTGGACCGACCATCCGACAGCCAACTTCTACCTGGGCCAAGTGTGGCGCGGCCTCCGCAATCCCATTACGGCTGCAAGGCACTACGACGCCGTGGTGGGCGAACTGCCCGACCACGTGCCGGCGCTGAACAACTGCGCGTGCGTGTGCGCCCAGGTGAAGGACTACCGCACAGGCGTCACGTACCTGGCCCGCGCGATTCGGCGGGACGACCAGAGCGACGTGCTGGCCGACAATGCCTGGGAAATGCTGCACATGCTGGAAGTCGACAAGCAAGGTCCCGGGCTGCGGCTGGACTTCTTCAAGGTATCGATCGAGGACCTGAAGACCCTGGAGGACGCCTGCCGGGCGCAGCAGGAGCGGATGAAGGCCAAGGACAAGTTCCGCTGGGGCAGCCGCTGGATCAGCGGCCTGGAGCACGCCAACCTCCTGAGTGAGCAAGCGGACGCCGATCGCCGCCTGGCCGAACTGGCGTCGCAGATCAAGGCGCTGGATGCCGAGATATCGCGAATGGAGGACCGTCTCGACACCCTCGCCCGCATGAGGAACCAGTTGATCAAGGCAGGGACCGACGCGAAGCTGTGGACGTATCACCGGGAGGTCAAGGAACTCCAGGAAGACATTCAGGACCGCAGAGCCGACCGGGCCGAACTGGTCAAAGACGCCAAGGACATCAACAAGAGACGCCCCGAACCCGAATGGTCGCACAATCTGGTCCTGCTGCCTGCGACGAATCCGCTGGAGGGGCTTTCCGGGAAGCTTTCCGACGACGCGGACGTGCGCGATGCCGTGTTCTCCCTCAAGGCGGTGCTGGTGGCTCATGACGGCACGTTCCTCGGCCGCCTGACGGCCGCCCGGCACGACACTGAATCGATCTGGAACCCGCTGGGCGAGTACGGGTCGCGTCACAGCGCCACAAGCATCTTCGACCCCTCGTCTCGCTTCGGGGGCAAGCACTCCGATGAGAGCCCATGGAATCCGGCCGCCACCAAGCCGCCGGTGATCAAGGTGAACGACACCCAGGTCGCCTACCTGACAGCCAACAGCGAACTCAAGCCCGCCGTGACAGTCGAGGACCTGGTGACCACCCTGAGACAGTCACCGTAACGATCGTGCTCTACGCCGCGGCCGCCTCCCCTGCCCTCCGCCGCAAACGCAGCCTTGACATCCAAGGCGCGCACGTGGAGAATCTGCGAGTCTCGCCGTCGTCCTGTTGAACCGCAGAGGTCAAAGCCATGTCCGAGTCACACAAGATCGTCCGTGAACAGGCACGCAGCATACCGGTCTACGCCGAAGTGGACGTAGTCGTCGCCGGCGGCGGACCGGCCGGCGTCTGCGCCGCGCTGGCTGCGGCACGGAGCGGCAAGACCACTCTGCTCGTCGAGTTCGGCGGTTGCCTCGGCGGCATGATAACCACCGGACTCCATCAGCACGTCTCGATCTACGCCAGCGCCCGCCACGTGCCGCCCCGCATCATCGGTGGCATCCCCTGGGAACTGACCCGGCGTCTGCTCGCCAACGACGGCGGCCGGCTGGCGGGAGCATGTGCCGACGTCGAGATCGAGTTGACCAAGCTCGTCCTCGAGGAGATGATGGCCGAAGCAGGCGTGCGACTGCTCTATCACACGTTGGCCGCCGACACTCTGGTCACCGACGGGAGCGTCTCGGGCATCGTCATCGAGAGCAAGTCGGGGCGACAGGCCGTCCTGGCGGGTTGCACGGTGGACTGCACGGCCGACGCCGACGTGGCGGCAAGGGCCGGAGCAGCGTTCGTCCAGGGTCGCGAGGAGGACGGGCGCGTGCAGCCGGTCACACTGATGTTCCGTGTCGGCGGCATCGATATGGAGCGTTACGGCGAGGTCAACCGTCGCGAGGGATGGAAGCTTGAAGCCTCGATCGGCAAGGCCATTGAGGCCGGCGATCTGGAACCGTTCCACACGATGATGTCCGGTCTGTGGTGGTGCCCGCAACGTCCGGACCAACTCGGTGTCAACTACACGAACATGACCGACATCGACCCGACCAACGCCGAGGACATCACGAGGGCGACCGTCGCGTGCCGCAAGCAGGCCTTCCAGACGGTCGCGGCGTTCCGCAAGCACATGGCGGGCTGGGAACACGCCTATCTGATCGACACGGCGCCGTACATGGGCACGCGGGAGAGCCGCCGTATTGTCGGCATCGAGACGTTGACCCTTGACGACGTGGTGACCTGCCGCAAGTCGCCCCGGGGAATTGCCAAGGGCTCGTTCTACGTGGACGTCCACGG
>JAFGPY010000132.1 GCA_016935955.1 Planctomycetota bacterium | reverse complement strand
TTGCGGACGGCCTTGAACTCGATCTCGGTGATCGGCGTCCAGGCCTCGCGCAGCGTGGTCATGGCCCGCTGGATGATGCAATCGACCAGCGTCGTCTCGATGGCCGTCAGGGCCCGGTCGGGGATGAACGCCGTATCGTTGCCGCCGCCGAGCAGACGGTCGATGATCGGGAAGATGATCAGCGGGTTGATCTCCAGGATCATGTTCCCGTCGAGCGGCCGGCAACTGAGCAGGTGCATGCACGTCGGGTTCGGCAGCAGTTGCAGGAACTCCGAGTAGGTCATCTGCTCAATCGAGATGATGTTGACCTCGACGATTGTCCGCAGGTAGCCCGACAGGCTGGCGCCGAAGTTGCGGCTGAAGGTCTCGTGCAGCGACTCCAAGCTGCGCATCTGCTCTTTGCTGACGCGCTCCGGTCGCTTGAAATCGTAGGGGCGGATCTGTGCGTCGCGCGCCGGCATGGTCGGCTTGTTGCCCGAGGCGGGCATGGTCGCATCGGCCTCGCCGCCCAGGGCGCCTTCGTCGACCGCCGACAACAGGGCATCAATCTCGCTTTGATCGAGAATCTGGGGCACCCTTATGCGCTCCTATCGGAACCAACACGCGACTAGCCTCGGACCTGTCCGCTGCCGCGAACCACGTACTTGTAGGTGGTCAGGTCCCTGACTCCCATCGGGCCGCGGGCGTGCAACTTGTCGGTCGAGATGCCGACCTCCGCCCCGAGGCCATATTCGCCGCCGTCGCTGAACCGCGTTGACGCGTTCACCATGACGCTTGCGCTGTCGACACGGCGGACGAATTCTTCGGCCCGGCCGCGATCGCCCGTCACGATGGCGTCGGTATGGGCAGACCCATACCGTGCGATATGCTCTATCGCGTCCTCTAGGCTATCGACCACCCGAACCGCAAGAATTAAGTCCAAATACTCGGCCTCCCAGTCGGCCTCGGTGGCGGGCTTGGCGGCCGGGAAGACGGCCTGGGTTCGCGCGCAACCGCGGATTTCGACCCCCTTGGCGGCCATGGCGGCCAGCAGGTCGACCAGCGGTTGCCCGGCTTGGGCCTTGTGCACCAGCAGCGTCTCCATCGCGTTGCAGACCCCCGGCCGCTGGCACTTGGCGTTCAGGGCGATCTCGGCGGCCATGGCCGGATCGGCGAACTCGTCGATGTAAACGTGGCAGACGCCCTTGTAATGCTTGATGACCGGAATGGTGGACTGCTCGACGACGGCCCGGATCAGCCGCTCGCCGCCGCGGGGAATCACCAGATCGATCCAGCGGTCCTGGCGGAGCAGGGCTCCGACGAAGGCGTGGTCGGCCACCTCGACGAGTTGCACCGTCGTTTCCGGCAGGCCGGACGCAACCAGGCCTTCGCGGATCGTCCGGTAGAGGGCGGCGTTGCTGAAGGCCGCCTCCTTGCCGCCGCGGAGGATGCAGGCGTTGCCCGACTTCAGGCACAGCCCGGCGGCATCGATCGTGACGTTCGGGCGCGACTCGAAAATGATGAAAATCACGCCGATCGGCACGCGAACGCGCTGTAACTGGATGCCGCTCGGCCCGACGCTCTCCTCGATGACCTGGCCGACGGGGTCCTCCTGGGCGGCAATCTCTTCCAGCCCCACGGCCATGGCCTCGATACGCTTGTCGGTCAGGGTCAGCCGATCGATCATCGCCGGCGACAGGCCCGCTTTGCGGGCGGCATCAAGGTCCTTGGCATTCTCGGCCTTGATCGACCCGGCCTGGGCGCGAATCGCCGCGGCAATGGCCCTTACGGCATCGTCTTTCTGTTGTGTGGCGGCGATGCCGACCGACCGCGCCGCCTGTCGTGCCCGGCGGGCCATCTCTTCGGCCTGGGCCGCATAGTCCATGGTCATGGCCTGCGCTCCTAAAGAGGTCGAGACAGAACGCTAGTTTGCCAGACAGGCGCGACGGCGTCAAGCGTGACTGCCGCAGGGCTTCGCGATCTTGCGGGGAAATCGGTTATGGGGACGGCGGTTCGCCGGCCTTGTTGCGTTCGACAAGGTTGAAGTTGACCGACGGTCGCGGGAAATCCTCGTCGAGTCTCAGGTGCAGGCCGGACCGGAAGAAAATCTCCGGCGAACGGATGATGGGGGTCGTGGTGTTGGCCTTGTCGGATTCCTTGAGAATCAGGAAGACCTGGACATCGTCGGGCCCGAGGGACGAGATCTCCGAGGCCGGCCCGGTGACGCGCAGGTTCTTCAACACGGCCTCGCGGGCATCGATGAGCGTCACGTCGGGCGATTCCAGCAGGACCACGTCGTACTTGGACAGTTTGTCCAGCGGGCCGGCCACCAGGATCGGGATCGGGTCCAGCTTCTCCTTGGCCAGCGGCCTGGTCAGGCGGAAGGTGACCTCGACCTGCTGCGGCACGAAACGGATGCGCATCTCGGGATCGGGAATGCTCGGCGTCAGGTTGACCGTTTGCGTAATCTCCTGCCGGTCCAGCACCGCTTCGGTGTTGGTGTTGATCTGGAGATAGGCGACCAGTTGCACGCCGCTCTTCTCCAACTCGCTCCAGACCGTTCCGGGCAGTTCGGCAATCACTTCGCCGGGAGTGGCCGTCCAGTCGTCGGCCAGCATGTCCGCCAGGTCGGGCGGCAGCACTACCGGCACCTTCTTCTGCCGCACCTGCTCCACCCGGACGGTCACCTTCTGCGGAGCGGCGGTCTCCAGCGTGATGTGTTCCCGCGACAGGTCCTGGTTGCGGAAGCCCTCGCGGGCCAGCACCACGAGCGAGCCGGTTTGGGTGGCCTCCTGGCACTCGGCGTCGCTCAGGGTGTACTGGAAGGCCAGTGGCTGCCGCCGCGACTCCAACTGGTCGATGGCCCGGCCCGGTCCCTGGAAGCGGACCTTCATCTGCTGATCGGCCGGCTCGACGACCGAGGCCCGGTAGCGCGTCTTGTCCAGCACGCTCACGTTGACCGTCACGGTCATCTCGCGGCTGGTGCGCAGCACGCTGCGGTCGGCCACGACCCAGACCACCAGGGTCACCAGCAGGACGATGATCAAGCCGCTGACGTGTTCGCGCACTCGCATGCCGCTGTTATTCCTCTTTCCCATCGATCGACTTGTCGCCCGTGCGTCCGGACGTCAGGCCGAAGGCGTTCGCGATGTTGGCGTCGCTCTGTTCGCGCACGAGCATCTGCGTCAGCACGCGACGGAAGCGAGCCATGGACAAGTCCTCGATCAGCCGCCCCTCGACGGCAATGCTGACTTCGCCGGTCTCCTCGCTGACGACGATAATCACGGCGTCGCTGTCCTCCGACAGGCCCAGGGCGGCGCGGTGCCGCGCCCCGTATTTCGGGCCGAGCGGCGGGTTCTGGGTCAGCGGAAACTCGCAGCCGGCCGCCACGACGCGGTTCTGGCGGATGATGACGCCCATGTCGTGCAGCGGCGAGCCCGGCCAGAAGATCGTCACCAGCAGGTTCGGGGTCAGCTCGGCGTTCAGGATGGTGCCGCTCTCGACCAGTCCGAGCAGCCCGGTGTCGCGCTCGATGGCCACAATGGCCCCGATCTTGTCGCGGCTGAGCTGCTCGATGGCCCGGCTCAGGATATCGATGAAGGCGATGCCTTGCTTGCGCAGGAAGATGCGGAACAACGGATTCTGGCCCAACTGGATCAGGGCCCGGCGCAACTCGGGCTGGAAGATGATGACGGCCGCCACGACCGCGAACTGGATCAGCACGTTGTAGATGATCTGGACGCGCTGCATCTTCAGGATGCTGGCCAGGAGTTGAACAAGGATGAAAGCCGAAATCAGCAGGAAGATGAATCCGCGGAAGACGCGGGCTCCGCGCGTGCCGCGCAGGAACCGGTAGACGCTGTAGATCACGAGGCCGATAAGGACGAACTCAACAACGTCCATGGCCGAGAAGTTGGCGATGCGATAGTTGACGTAGGCTTTGATGGCTTCCATCAGTCGGTGTCTTCCGCAGACTGTATGGCGGCGATGATCTGGAGCGCGGCCGCCGTCTCGGCCACGTCGTGGATGCGGAACATCGCGGCGCCCTGGGCCCGGGCCCAGACGCACGTGGCCACGCTTCCCATTAGCCGATTATCGACTTCCGCGTCAAGAATCTTTCCGATAAAGGACTTTCGACTCGTGCCGACCAGGATCGGCCGGCCCAGGCTCCGCAATTCCTTCAGCCGGCCCAGCAGGGCCAGGTTATGTTCGGCCGTCTTGCCGAAGCCGATGCCCGGATCGACGATCGTCTGGCCGAGATCGACCCCGGCCTCGGCGGCCCGTTGCAGGGCCTGCCGCAACCGGCGACACACGTCGGCCACGACGTGCTCGTAGGTCGGGTTCTGTTGCATGGTCTGGGGACGGCCCTGCATGTGCATGAGCACCACCGGGCAACCGCGGTCGGCCAGCAGGGCGGGCATCTCGGCGTCCGACAGGGCCGAAATGTCGTTGACGATGTCGGCTCCCGCGTCCAGGGCGGCCACAGCCACCCGGGCCTTGTGCGTGTCGATGCTGATCAGCACGTCGCTCTGCCGGCGAAGGGCGGCGACGACCGGGACGGTCCGGCGAATCTCCTCGTCCGCGGGAACCGCGTCGGCCCCGGGGCGGGTCGATTCGCCGCCCACGTCGATCATCGCGGCCCCGGCGGCCTGCATGGCCAGGGCGTGATCGACGGCGCAGCCGGCGTCCTGCCATTGGCCTCCGTCGCTGAAACTGTCGGGCGTGACGTTCAGGATGCCCATGATCACCGGCTTCGGACCGAGTTCGACCGACCCGGAGCCGCAGCGGATCGTCCACGACCGGCAACGGTAACCGGCTACGGTCCGCAGCACCAGGTCGCCGACGGCGGGCAGGCCGAACGGCTGATCGCGCAACTTGCCGGCCAGACGCCGCAACTGGGCGTCGGTCCCCGTCAGCAGGAGCGTGGTAACGTCGACCTGTTCGGTGGGAATGTGCTTGTGGACGGCGGCCTCGGCGCCCAGCGAGAGCACGTGCTGCTTGATCAGGTTGGCGTGCAGCCGCGAGACGTTCTCCAGGACGAGGCTGAAGTGCCGCGCCTTGGGGGCCATGACGGCAATGCCGTACTCGGTGACACCGGCGGACCGCATCTCGCTTTCAGCCAGAGGAGTCAGGCTGGCGTCGAGAACCCGAGGGTTGTGCGTGACGCTCAGAGCGATGTCGTCATGGGCCATGGCTGCTTGGCTGATCCTCTCCGGTGTGCGGCTGCTCGGCGGCAGCCTCATCACCCGCACGGTCGGAGCCTGCCGCGGAAGACGCCACGGGCTCGCCCGCCGCCGCGTCGGCGTCCTCGGCTTGCGCCGGCGCGACCTCACCGGATTCGTGGTTCACCGCGGCGGCCGGCCGCGACAATGTCTTGCCGTCGACGATCTGTTGGACCTCATCGGCGTCCAGGGCCTCGAAGGCCAGCAGGGCCTCGGCCAGCCGGTTGAGCTTGTCGCGGTTGGCGACGAGCAACTCGCGGGCCTTGGCGTATGAGGCCGCGATGGTCTGCTTGACTTCCTCGTCGATCTCGCGGGCCGTGTCTTCGCTGTACTCGTGCCCGGTCACCAGGTCCAGGCCCAGGTACTGCTCCTGCTCCGAACGGTCGGCGTAGCGGACAGGGCCGATCTGGTTGCTCATGCCCCATTCCTTGATCATCCGCCGGGCCAGGTTCGTGGCCTGCTTGATGTCGTCGGACGCTCCGCTCGAGATGTCGTCGAAGACCAGTTCCTCGGCGATGCGGCCGCCGAACGAGACCATGATGTTGCCCAGGCACTCGCGGCGGCGGATCACGTAGCGATCCTTCTGCGGCAGGAACATCGTGGCCCCCAAAGCGGAGCCGCGCGGGATGATCGTGACCTTGTGCAGCGGTTCGACGTCCGGCTGCAGCAGCATCGTCAACAGGGCGTGGCCGGCCTCGTGGTAGGCCGAGACGCGTTTCTCCAGATCGTCCATGATGCGACTGCGGCGCGAGCGACCCCAACGCACCTTGTCGCGGGCTTCTTCCATGTCGCCCAACTCCACGGCCTCCTTCTGCATCATCGTGGCCGACAGGGCAGCCTCGTTGATCAGGGCGGCCAGGTCCGCGCCGCTGAAGCCCGGCGTGCCGCGGGCGATGCGCTTCAGGTCGATGTCCTCGGTCGTGTGGACCTTGCGGGCGTGGACGCCCAGGATGGCCTCGCGCTCCTTGATGTCGGGCAGGTCGATGACGACCTCGCGGTCGAATCGTCCCGGCCGCCGCAGGGCCTGGTCCAGCACGTCGGGCCGGTTCGTAGCCGCAATGACGATCACCTGGTCGCTCGTGTCGAAGCCGTCCATCTCGACCAGGATAGCGTTGAGCGTCTGCTCGCGTTCGTCGTGGGCGCCGGAGAATCCCGTGCCGCGACGGCGGCCCACGGCGTCGATCTCGTCCAGGAAGATGATGCAGGGCGAGCTTTCCTTGGCCTGGCGGAACAGGTCGCGGACGCGGCTGGCGCCCACGCCGACGAACATCTCGACGAAGTCTGAGCCGCTGATGCTATAGAACGGCACGTCGGCCTCGCCGGCGATGGCCTTGGCCAGCAACGTTTTGCCGGTGCCGGGCGGCCCGATGAACAGGATGCCGCGCGGCATCCGGGCGCCCAGCCGCTGGAACTTCTTCGGGTTGCGCAGAAACTCGATGATCTCGACCACTTCCTCCTTGGCCTCGACCATGCCGGCCACGTCCTCGAAGGTAACCTTGGAGCTTTCGCGTCGGGCCAGCCGGGCCTTCGTGCGGCCGAAGTTGAGCACGCCTCCCGGGCCGCCGCCCTGGCGAAGCTGGCGGACGAAGAAGAAGTAGAACAGCCCAATGATCAGCAGCCACGGCAAGAGCGACCACAGCAGCGGCTGCCAACTGAAGGTGTCGTCCTTGACCCGGAATCTTTGCCCTAGGACCCTGCAGTTCTCCTCCCACCTGCTGGCGTCCGTCTCGCCCAGGATGGTGATCTCGAACTTGCCCGGCTCTCCTTCCTTGAGAACCTCCTGTTTGAGTTCAGCGTGGACCTTGCCGTTCTGGATATAGGCTTCCTTGAAGGCCTCGGGCCGCGACTTCAACTGCTCTTCGAGCTGTGGCCCTGATGTGATGACCTTGCTGTCGTCCTTCTTCATGATGAGCATGAAGGCCAGAGCGGCCGCAGCGATGAGCAGGACCGTCAGGGCCAGGGAGCGCATGTTGCCGGGGCCGCCCGGCGTGGGGCGGCCGTCGTTCGGCCCCGTCGGGCCGGGCAGCGGTTCTTGGTCGCGATCGTCAGGCGAGAAACTCAACTCTGGACACCTCTTCCTCAGTAGAGCCGGACCCGGATGGGCTGCGGCGATTCGGCTTCCCCGTAGTTATTGAACCCCTCACACGGGCATTCGTGGCGGCCGTTCGAATGGGCCGCTCACCAGTCGCTTTCCATGTCTTCGATGATCGTTTCGGCCATCTTGCGGATGGTCATTGTCGTGGCGCTGCGCAGGGTCTGCCGTTCGCGCGGAGCATAGTACCAGGCCACCTTGGGCGACCCCGTGTGCAGGACCTGTCCCGAGCGAAGGTCTTTCCACTCGTAGTGCACGTACAGCGACGTCTGAATCTCGGTCGCCCGGTCGCGGTCGTCCTCGGTCATGACGTTTTCCCGCAGGTCGATGATGCGGCCGCTGATGATCGTGTCGGCGTGTTCCTCGTTGACGATCTTGTAGGGCGTCCGCAGTTCGATCATCTTCTTGAGTTCTTCGGTCAGTTCCATTTCGAGCCCGCGGCGGAACTCGTCGCTCTGGAAGATCGGCACGGCCACGGTCCGAATGTCGGTACGGTGCAGGGCATCGGTCGAATAGCCGCACCCGGCCAGTCCGCCGCACACCACCGCCACCACCATGAGCATCAAGAGCCTGTTCATACGATTGTCCTCGCCACTGCGCCGCCTAGTGCGGAGAAAGTTTCTGGAGCATGTCGCGTGCCTCGACGGCCGCCGGGGTGCCGGGGAATTCCTCGACCACCTTGCGGGCGTAGAAGGCCGCCGCCTTGGGCTCCTGGGCCCGCTGGTAGTAGGCGGCCATCTCGTACTTCTTCGTCGCCTGGTGCCGGCGAATGGCCTCCATGGCGCCGGCCACGTTCTCCCGGGCCGCCATCTCGGGATAGGTGTCCTGGTAGCTCTGCAACATGTCGCGGGCCCGGCGGATCGACGCGTCGTCGTAAACCGGCCCGAGACACGAGGCCATGGCGCTCTGGGCGGCCATCAGGCGGGCCTGCCGCGCCCTGGCGTGGTTCGGAAACTCTTCCAGGAACCGGCGGAACTGTTCCTCGGCTTCCTCGGGTTTGCCGCTGCCCATCTTGAATTCGCCGATGCGGAAAATAGCGTCGGCCGCAAGCGGGCCCGTGGGCCGGTGACTGTACACCTTCTCCATGATGCCCACGGCCTCGTCGTTGCCGCTACCCAGCCCGAGGCCCAGGATCTTTCGCCGTGCCGGGCCGAACAGGGCCTCCGCACATTCCATCTCGCGGACCAGGGCCTTGTCGACCAGGCGGCTCCCGGCGTAGTTGTTGATGAAGTGCTCGTAAGCCTCGAAGGCCTTGTAGTAATCGCCGCCCGAGAAGACGGCCTCGGCCTTCAGCCAGGCGGCCGGTTCGGCGCAGGGCGACACGGCATTCTTCTTCAAAAACTTCGACGCCTGCTTGGCTGTCGCGCCGTATTGGCCGGCCTTAAACCGCGCGATCATCGATCGCACGGCCTCGAGTCCCGCGGCGTCGGCCTGGCTCGCGGATTGCAACAGACCTTCGGCCTCGTCGCCGGCCTGCGACGGCTGCGGCTGGCGATACTTCTCGCCGATGCTCGGCACCTCGGCGATGGCCAGGGCAGGCTCGGGCAGCGGCTGCACGTCAACCGGCGGCGGCAGGTCCGGGCCGTGGTCTTCCGGCTTCACCTTCGTTACCGGAGTGACCAGCGGCGGCTCGGTGATCAGTTCGCTCGGCTCGGGTTCGGTCGGAGTCGTCGTGGCGACGATCTCGGTTGGCTCGGGCTTGGGGGCAGGCTTCTCGGCTACCGTCGGCTTGACGACCGGCACCCAACGGCCGTCGCGGAACTCAAACCCGATCTGTTCGTCCGTGGGCGGCGTGGTTGCAGGGACTTCGACCGTGGCCGCCGGCTCAGTCGCCGGTTCGGTCGGCCTCTCTGCGGCCGGAGTTTCGACTACCGTCTCGGACGCAGGATGCGATTCGGCCTGGGCCGCAGGTTCGGGCACGGGTGTCTCAACCGGGCGGGTCGCCGTGGCCGCCGGTTCGGGTGCCGGCTCGGTCGTTGCGGCAGCGTCCGGCTCGACGGGCCGCATCGGCATCAGTGCCTCATCGCCGCTCGGCTTCACAACAGGGGTCTCGACGGGCGCGACGGCAGGCGTCTCGGCCGGTGTGACCACCGGCGGTGTCTCGACGGTCGGCTGCTGTTGCGGCTCGACCTCGGGCACGGTTGTGGGACTCTCCACGGGGCGTTCGACCGGTTTCTCGCTCGGCGTTGCGGCCGGTTGCTCAGCGGGCTGCGGTTGCTTTGTCGGCTGCACGGGCGTCGTGATGACGGGCCGCGGTTCGGCGGGTTCGGTCTGCTGGTCGGACGGCGCGGTGACTTCCTCTTCGTCCGGGACGCGGACCCACTTGCCGTCGCGGAAGACCAGCTTGGCCTCGGCGACCGCAACGAATGCCAGAACGATTCCCAACAGGGTCAGAAAGCGGAGCCAACGCATTGTGGATCCCCCGTTCGGCCGGCCGACAGCGACCGATGCTACAGGTACTTCATGGCCCGCACGGGCCGACCGAGAACGTGCTGCCAATACTCCCTTAGAAGCCTGCGAATGTCGTTCGTCGTCTGCGACGACACCGTGACACGCTCAACCTGCTTGTCGTCGGCCGCAGCCAGAAAGCCCAGGGCGTCGAGGGCCTTGCCCGTGACGGCCAGCCCCTGACCGTGCTCGTCCATACATTGCCGACAGACCAACCCTCCCGCGGCGGCGCTGAAGATGCCGCTACGTCCTTGCGGTCTTGGTCGCCGGCAGGCCACGCAGGTCCTCAATTCGGGCATCAGGCCAAGAATTCGCAGCATCCGGGCCTCGAAACGGTACATCAGGATAGCCGAATCGCCCCCACAACTCAAGCGCTGAAGCGTCTCGACCGCGATTTTGAACAGCTCCGGGTGCGGGTCCAGTTCCTGGGTCGCCCCGACCAGCAGCTCGGCCATGCAGGAGGCGGCGTAGAAGGCCCGCAGGTTGCCGCGCAGTCCGGGCAGCGGATCGGTGACCGTCAGTTCGGTGAGTTGCCCCAGCCCGCCGCGGTGCTGCACGGTGAAGACTGCCTGGACCACCTCCAGCCGGTCGATCGGACCGCCGAAGGCGCTCTTGGGCCGCTTGGAGCCCTTGGCGATCAGCCGCACCTTGCCGTTCTGCCGCGTCAGCAGAGACACGATCTGGCTCGTCTCGCTGTAGTCGGAAGCGGTCAAGGTCACGGCGTCGTCGGTCACGAGGGCCACCGAACGCACCTCCTGTCAGGCGTCATGCGACCTGTCGAATTGGTCGAGGCGGCTGATCCGCAGCCGGGCGATCTTGCGCTCGTCGGCTTCCAGTACGGTGATCACCAGCCCGTGGCACTCGATGCGCTCGCCGGTCTTGGGGATGCGACCGGCCTTCGCGAGCACGAACCCGCCGAGGGTGTCGTAGTCCTCGTCTTCGGGCAGGTCGATTTCCAGCTCGTCGTTGACCTCGTTGATGCGGGCCCGGGCGTCCACCTCGGCAGCCGTCTCGCTGACGCGGTGAATCTCGTCCGGTTCGCTCTCGTCGTACTCGTCCACGATCTCGCCGAGTATCTCCTCGATGATGTCCTCGATCGTGACCAGTCCCGCCGTGCCGCCATATTCGTCAAGAACGATGGCGATGTGCAGCCCCGCGTTTCGGAACTGGTGCAACAGTTCGCTGAGCTTTTTCGTCTCGGGGATGAAGAGCACCTCGCGCATCAGGTCGCCGACCTGCCGCTCGCTGAATCCATCGGTCCCCGTGGCCGCCAGGAGGTCCTTGGCATAGAGCACGCCGACGATCGCGTCGAGGTTCTCCTCGTAGACCGGCACGCGGCTATGGCCCGCGTCGGTCACGAAGACTCGGGCCGCCGGCAACGTGGCGGTCCGGGGCAGGGCCTCCATTTCGGTGCGCGGCGTCATGATGGCGGCCACGTCCGTATCCTTGAACTCGATGATGTTCTCGATCATCTCCTTCTCGTCGAGTTCGAGGGTGCCTTCGAGTTCGCCCTCCTTGACCAGGCTGCGAAGCTCGTCCTCGATGTCCTGGTCCGGATCGTCCGTCTCGGAGACGCCGCTGAGCCGGCGGACCAGCGTGTCGACCATGGCCAGTATCCGGAGCAGGGGAGCGCTGGCGGCTCGCAGGGCGTACATCAGCGGCAGGAACCGCACAATGATCCACTCGCTGTTGTAACGGGCGCAGGCAATGGGCACGGCCACCGAGAACACCAGCAGCGCCAGGACGATCAACAGACCGCCGACGATCCAGTGAACGATGGAACTCTCCGACAGCAGGTAGGCCACCACGACGGCCACCAGGGCGGCATTAGCCAGAATGCGCCAGATGGCGACCGTCTGGGCGAGGCTTTCCTCGCTGTCGAGAAACCGCTCCAGGCTGTCTATCCGGTCGGCGTCCGACAGCCGCTGCTCCAGCCGGCTGGTCGAGTAGGCGCGGAAGGCATGGCTCAGCACCGACAGCAGAACGCTGGCGGCCAGCAGTGCGAGACCATAGTACGGGAAGTAAACCACAAGCGACTCCTAGGCTCTGTTTGAAAACCGTGGCATGGGCATCTTGCCCATGAGTGCCACGGCACAAGCCCGCCGCACTGCGGCGGGATACGAACGCTCGCAACCCTTCGATCCCCCAGCGGTCAACATTATGCGCCATTAATATAACTACTTGCGCCAAAAGAAGTTCGCGCCCATACTGTTCTTGACCCCTTTTGGAAAAGGAG
>JAFGPY010000131.1 GCA_016935955.1 Planctomycetota bacterium | reverse complement strand
TGGTCAACGACGAGATCGTCACCTACCTGTCGGGCGATGCGGCCCGGGCCATGGTCAAGTCGCTTCGCGAACACATGGACCCCAAGAAGCTCACCGGCCGCTTCGGCGACGGCAACAACGGCCACGACCTTGTGAAGTCGATGGTCCACAACAACATTCGCCAGGCCGGTGAAGTGGTTCTGGCCCCGCTGGTTGAGGGCGTGGCGCTGAAGAATGCCCTGGCCATGACACCCGTCGAAGTCATCCGCGACATCAAGACGGCCCGCCTTCGCGGCCGCGGCGGCGCGGGCTTCCCGACCGGCATGAAATGGGAGTTCACGCGGAATGCCCCGGGCGGCCAGAAGTACGTCCTCTGCAACGCTGACGAAGGTGAGCCCGGCACGTTCAAGGACCGCGTCATTCTGACCGAGCGTCCAGACGTGCTGTTCGAGGGCATGACCGTCGCCGGCTACGCCATCGGCTCGGACACCGGCGTGCTCTACCTGCGGGCCGAGTACGCGTACCTGCGGGCTTTCCTTGAGAACGTGCTCAACAATCGCCGCAACAAGGGCCTGCTGGGCAAGGATATCTGCGGCAAGAAGGGCTTTAACTTCGACATCCGCATTCAGATGGGTGCCGGCGCCTACATCTGCGGCGAAGAGACGTCGCTGATCAGCAGCGTCGAGGGGCTGCGGGGCGATCCGAAGAACCGTCCCCCCTTCCCCGCCCAGAAAGGTCTGCACGCCTGCCCGACCACGGTCAACAACGTCGAGACGTTCTGCTGCGTGTCGCGGATCCTCGAGAAGGGCCCCGGCTGGTTCGCCCAGATGGGCTCCAAGGGCAGCCCCGGCACCAAGCTGCTGAGCATCTCCGGCGACTGCCACCGTCCGGGCATCTACGAGGTGCCGTTCGGCATCAAGCTCAGCGAGGTGCTCAAGCTCTGCGGCGCCGACGATGCCGCGGCCGTGCAGGTAGGCGGCCCGAGCGGCTCGATGGTCAGCCCGGCGGACTTCGGGCGGGCCATCTGCTACGACGACCTGGCCACGGGCGGATCGGTCATGGTCTTCGGCCCGAAACGCAACCTGCTGAAGGTCGTGCGGAAGTTCCTTGAGTTCTTCATCGAGGAAAGCTGCGGCTACTGCACGCCGTGCCGTGTCGGCAACGTTCTGCTGCTGGAGCGGCTGAACAAGATTCTCGCAGGCAAGGGCGAACCTTCGGACCTGCCTTACCTGGAGCAACTCGGGCAGACGGTCAAGACGGCCAGCCGCTGCGGCCTCGGCCAGACGTCGCCCAACCCCGTGCTGACGACGTTGAAGAACTTCCGTTCGGCCTACGAGTCGCTGGTCAAAGAGGCTCCGGACGGTCTGCAACCGTCGTTTGACATTAGTGCGGCCCTCGGCGATGCGGAAGCCATCGCCGGCCGCGAGTCGGTCCACTTTTAGAGTCTTCAAGGGACGAACTGACGATGAGCGAAACGATCACGTTCACAATCGATGGTAAGGAAGTCAGCGCCCAGCCGGGCCAGACGATCATGCAGGCGGCCGACGCCGCGGGCATCTACATCCCGAGGCTGTGCGCCTTTGAAGGCCTCGTGCCGCACGGCAGTTGCCGCGTCTGCACGGTGATGGTCAACGGTCGCCCGCAAGCCGCGTGCACGCAGCCGGTGGCCGACGGCATCGTCGTCGAGAACGACACGGACAAAATCCGGACTATCCGCCGCGACATCATCGAGATGCTCTTCGTCGAGGGCAATCACTACTGCATGTTCTGCGAGAAGAGCGGCAACTGCGAGTTGCAGGCTCTGGCCTACCGGTTCGGGATTGCGGCGCCGAAGTACCCGTACCTGTTCCCGAAACGGGAGGTGGACGCGACGCACCCCGACGTCTTCATCGACCGCAACCGCTGCGTTTTGTGCGGCCGCTGCGTGCGTGCCTCGCGTGACCTGGACGGCAAGTGCGTCTTCGAGTTCGTGGGCCGCGGCCCCGAGAAGCGCGTGGCCGTCAATGCCCAGGCGAACCTGGCCGACACGGATTTGAAGACGACCGACAAGGCCGTCGAAGTCTGCCCGGTCGGGGCGATCCTCAAGAAACGGGTCGGCTATGCCGTCCCGGTGGGGCAACGACGTTACGATCACAAGCCGATCGGTTCCGATATTGAACAGGCTGCGGCCAAGAAATAGGGGCTCATGTAACATGGCGAAAGCGAAAGTTGCAACAACCTCACTGTGTGGCTGCTTCGGGTGCCACATGTCGCTGCTGGACATCGATGACCGGATTCTTAAGCTCATCGAACTGGTCGACTTCAACAAGTCGCCGATCAACGACATCAAGGAGTTCACTGAGCGTTGCACGGTCGGCCTGATCGAGGGCGGCTGCTGCAACGAGGAGAACGTCCGCGTACTGCAGGACTTCCGCAAGCACTGCGACATCCTGATCTCGGTGGGCGACTGTGCGATCATGGGCGGCATCCCCGCCATGCGCAACAACATCCCGCTGAAGGAGTGCCTGGACGAGGCCTACCTGAACGGGCCGACCGTCTACAACCCGAGCGGCCAGATTCCCAACGACCCGGAGATTCCACTGCTGCTGAACCGCGTCTTCCCGTGCCACGAGGTGGTGAAGATCGACTACCACCTGCCGGGTTGCCCGCCGCCGGCGGACACCCTGTGGGAGGCCCTGGTGGCCCTGCTGTCAGACAAGCCCGTCGCGCTGCCGTACGAGCTGATCAAGTACGACTAATCCCTTGGATTTGGAGCCCAACACGTGGCAAGCACGAAACAGAAGCGAGTGATTATCGAACCGGTGACCCGCGTCGAAGGTCACGGCAAGGTCAGCATCCTGCTCGACGAGAACAACAACGTCACGCAGGCCCGCATGCACATTGTCGAGTTCCGCGGCTTCGAACGGTTCGTCCAGGGACGGCCGTTCTGGGAAGTGCCGGTGCTCGTGCAGCGTCTGTGCGGCATCTGCCCGGTCAGCCATCACCTGGCCGCCGCCAAGGCCATGGACTGGATCGTCGGCGGCGAGAAGCTGACCCCGACGGCCGAGAAGATGCGGCGGCTGATGCACTACGGCCAGACGTTCCAGAGCCACGCCCTGCACTTCTTCCACCTGGCCTCGCCCGACCTGCTGTTCGGGTTCGACGCCGACGTGGCCATCCGCAACGTCATCGGCGTGGCGGCCAAGTACCCGGACCTGGCGGTCCAGGGCGTCATGATGCGCAAGTTCGGCCAAGAGATCATCAAGGCCACGGCCGGCAAGAAGATTCACGGCACGGGAGCCATTCCCGGCGGCATCAACAAGAATCTGTCGATCGCCGAGCGCGACGTGTTCCTCAAGGACATCGACCAGATGCTCGAGTGGTGCCGCGGGGCGCTGAAGATCGCCGTGGATTACACGACGCAGAACCTGGAGATGGTGGCGCCGTTCGGCTCCTTCGACTCCAACCACCTGTCGATCGTCCGCAAGGACGGCTCGATGGACCTCTACGACGGCAATCTGCGGGCCATCGACGCCCAAGGCAACACGATCTTCGACCAGGTCGATCCGCAGGATTATCACAAGGTTCTGGCCGAGGAAGTGCGGCCGTGGTCGTACATGAAGTTCCCGTTCATCAAGAGCATCGGCCCCGCCGACGGCTGGTACCGTGTCGGCCCGCTGGCCCGCGTCAACACCTGCGACTTCATCGACACGCCTGAGGCCGAAGAGGCCCGCAAGGCGTTCATGAAGCTCACCGACGGCAAGCCGAACAACATCACGATGGCCTATCACTGGACGCGGATGATTGAGTTGCTGCACTCCGGCGAGAAGATCCGTGACCTGCTGAACGACAAGGACCTGCAGGGCACCGACCTGGTAACCAAGGGCGAGCGGCGCGAAGAAGGCGCGGCCATTGTCGAGGCCCCGCGCGGCACGCTGTTCCATCACTACCGCGTCAACAAGGACGACCAGGTGGTCATGGCCAACCTGATCGTTTCGACCACCAGCAACAACGAGCCCATGAACCGGGCCGTGCAGAAGGTCGCCCAGGATCACATCTCCGGCAAGCCGGAGATTACCGAAGGGCTGCTGAACCACATCGAGGTGGCGATCCGGGCCTACGACCCGTGCCTGTCCTGTGCGACGCACGCCCTGGGACGGATGCCCCTGGAGGTGACCCTGGTCGACTGCGAAGGAACCGTGATCGACCGGAAGTGCAAGTAATGAGTTCGGCGAAGGCAGGCATCCTGCTGATCGGCTTCGGCAACCCGGGCAGGCTGGACGACGGCCTGGGCCCTGCCCTTGCGGCCGGAATCGAGCAGATGCGATT
>JAFGPY010000130.1 GCA_016935955.1 Planctomycetota bacterium | reverse complement strand
TCCCACGGCGGCCAGCGCCGCTTCGAGCCGCGCCAACTCGCGGCCGGCCGCCTCGCGCTGCGCCGCTCGGTCGGCGAACGGCTGCCCGTCGCACCAGGCGAACATGGCCAGCAACCGGCCGCCGCATTCGACCGCCGGCCGCCCGTGGCTCGCCGGGTGCAACCGGGCCACGCGGACGCCGGCCTGGCCGCAACGGCGCCAGGCTTCGAGCTTCGCGCCGGTCGTCGCGTCGGGCCGGGCGATCACCTTCAGGTGTCCCGCCGCCTCGCCGCCGGGGGCGACGACGCGGAAGTTGGCCGAGTTGATGCCGTAGCCGCCCAGGGGCTCAAGCGAGTACCCCTTGTCGACGGCGAGGCCCCAGTGCCTCAGGGCGTCGCGAAACTCGGGCGGCGTGTCACTTTTCAAAGTCCGCTTCCGCCAGGAACTCGCCCGCGGGAATGTCGCGCGTGGCCTTGGCCCCGACGATCTCCTCGTAGCGCTCGACTGAGATGTACGTGCCCGGCCGCTTGAACCCCAGGTCCTCGATGGCGATCGTCTGTCCCTTCTTGATCGTCCGCTCGGCCAGGATGCTGCGGCGGTGCGTGGCGTTGACGCGCGAGCTGAAGATGATCCGCGGGTCCCCGAACGCTTCCTCGATGTTGCGAATGTTATCGACGAAGTGCTTCAGTTCCGAGGGCTCGAGCGACATGAAATGCTCCACGGCGTTGGTCGAGCGGTCGAGGGTGATGGTCTTCTCCAGGTAATTCGCGCCCACGCCCAGGGCGGCATAGTTCATGTGGTCGCCCACCGAGTGGTCCGAGTAGGCCACGGGGTAGTCGAAGATGGCCTTGATGTGCGGAATGGCCTTCAGGTGGATACCGGCGTACTGGACTGGGTAGCCCGACGGGCAGTGCATGATGATGATGTCCTTGACGCCGGCCGTCTCGCAGATGTCGATGCCCACCTGCACGTCCTCGAACTTCTCGCGGGCGTCCATGATCACCGGCAGCCCCTTGGCGGCGATCAACTTGATCAGGTAGCGGTTGTTGACGTCGCTCTTGGAGACCTTGATGGCCGCCGAGCCGATCTCGGCCAGCAGGTCGACGGTCGCCGGGCCGCTGGGCGCCGAGATGAACAGAATCTTCTGCTTGTCGCAGTAGTCCTTCAGCTCGCGCCACTCGTCGAACGTCAGCTCGCGGCGCTTCAGGGCCGCATAGACGCTCTCGGAGCGCTTGCCCATCGGCGTCTGGTAATCGATCATCACGTCCTCGTTGCTCATCAGCTCGTCGGCCATGACGGTCTGGAACTTCACGGCGTCGGCCCCTGCCGCGGCGGCCGCCTCGACCATCATCTTGGCGCTCTCCAGGCCCGTGTGGGTCGCCCCGGGCTCCAGACTGATGAAACACGGGTACCCGTCGCCGACCATCCTGTTACCGATCTTCGCACATTTCATAACCTTCTCCGATTCACTCGATCCGTCCGGTCCGTTCGTCCGGCAACCCACTGACGCAATACCTCGCGATTCCCCGCTGCCTGCCACCGCACTCATCGTGTTCCGCGTGGCGGCCTCTCGACAAGCTTGGAACCTGACGGCATGCAGCCACCCTACATTTCACGAGGGGTGGCATGGCCACGCTTGCGTGGCCATGATCCGTCCACGCACTACACTTCTCACACCGAGCCGGGTGCCATGCTTCTCCTTGGAGAAGCATGCGGACTGTTCTCTCGCCATCGGCATGCTTGTGCAAGCACAAGCATGGCACCCAACACACACTGTTCACTCACGCCGAGCCCTGCTTGCGCTCGGCGACCAGGTCCCAACTCAGCGGCGTGCCGCGCTTGATGTCGCGCGCCGCCGTGCATCCCAGCACCTCGCCCAGGTGCCGCGTGTGCAACCCCGCGCCGGGCCGCACCGAACGCACGTTGGCCGCCGTGAAGGCCTCGCCCGCGGCCATGTCGGCGGCCACGAACAACGACCGCCGGAAGACGCGGCTGGCCTGTTCGCGCGGGCCGACGTGCCAACGCCCGTCGCCCAGGGCCTTCTCGGCCGTACGCACCGCGGCGACCATGGCGGCGAACTCCGCCGGCTCCAGGCTGAACGGCGCGTCGGGTCCGCCGGCGTCGCGGCTCAGGGTCAGGTGCTTCTCCACGACGCAGGCCCCCAGGGCCACGGCCGCCACCGGCACGGCAAGCTCCAGCCCGTGGTCCGACAGGCCGACCGGGCAGCCGAACCGTGCGGCCAGGGTCGCGATGGCCCGCAGGTTCATCTCCTCCGGCGGCGCGGGGTACGCGCTGGTGCACTTCAGCAGCGCCAGTTGCGTGCCGCCGGCCTCGCGAAACGCCGCCACGGCCTCGGCCACCTCGTCCTCGGCGGCCATGCCCGTGGACATGATGGCCGGTTTGCCCGTGGCCGCCACCAGGCGAATCAGCGGCAGGTCCACGTTCTCGAACGAGGCGATCTTGTAGACCGGCACGTCCATCGTTTCGAGGAACTCGACGGCCGTCGCGTCGTAGGGCGTGCTGAACAGATCGATGCCCAGCCGCGCGGCCGCCGCCTTCAGCTTCGGTTGCCAGTCCCAGGGAGTGTACGCTTCGCGATAGAGATCGTAAAGCGTGCGTCCCTCCCAGATCGTTCCTTTGCCGATGCGAAAATGCTCGTTGTCCACGTCGAGCGTCAGCGTGTCGGCCGTGTAGGTCTGAATCTTCACGGCATCGGCCCCGGCCTCGGCGGCCGCCTCCACGAGCTGCAACGCCTTGGCGTAGTCGTGCCCGTGGTTGGCCGACATTTCGGCGATGACGTAGACCGGCTGCCCGGGGCCGACCCGGCGACCGTTGATCTCGATGGTCTCGGCCAGTGGCTTCATCGTCCGCCGTCCTTCGTCATCACCAGGTGCCGCGACGGGCTGCCGTGATACGTCAGCGGCTCGACCTCCCGATACCCGGCCCGCAGAAACGCCCGGGCCGATCGCTCGTTGTCGCGCTTGACGTACGCGTGGATCGTCTCCGCGCGGCCGTCGGTGAGCACGCGGCCCGACGCCAACTCGATCAGCCGCCCGGCGTACCCTTGGCCGCGCGATGATTCGTCGAGGCTCACCGAGACCACCGCCTCGTCGTCGCCGGTCTCGTAGCGGACCTGCCCGATCACACGGCCGTGGCCGTCGAGGGCAACGTAGAACACGTAGCCCGGGTCGCGCAGCTTCGCGGCGTACCACCCGACGTGCCGCTCCCAGGGGATCGGCTCCGACGAGAACGATTGCGCCCGGACCAGCGGATCGTTCGACAATCGCCAGACGGCCTCGCAGTCATCCTCGCCGGCGAGCCGGATCGACAGCAGCGGGCCGGCCATGTGGTCCACCACACGCGCCGCCCCCAGGCCGTCGACCAGGCGCCGTCCGCGGCACGACATCTCCCTGCGCCGCTCCAGCGACCTCATCAGCGACACCAGTGTCGCGGCAATCGACCGTCCCGTCAAGCCGCTGGGCGAACCGAGGTCCTCGACCACGCCGTCGCGAGCCAGCCGGCGGACTACCGGACGCTGATTGTCCGAGAGCACCACGGCCACGGTCGGCAGGCCCATGTAGGCCAGTTCCCAGGAGGTGCTGCCGCCGGCCGACACGGCCACGTCGGCCTCGGCCATCAGTTGCGGCATCTCGTCGGCCGCCTGCACGAGCCGCACCTTGCCGCCGCTCCGCTCGGCCGCCGGGCCCAGCTTCGCCAGCCGCTCGGCCGACGCTCCGACCACGACCTTGGCCTCCAGACCCTCGATATCCGCCTGGGCCAGGGCCTCGATAACCGTGGTCATGACCCGGTCGGCCGCGCCGCCGCCCAGGGTGACCAGCACGCGGCGAGCCACGGCCGGAATCTCGCGCCGCCAATCGCGGTAGGCCGCAAACGGCCGCCGCAACAGGGCGTAGCGCGTGCCCAGCAGCAGCCGCGTCGTCGGCTCGCGGTCGGTGTAGTACGACTCGTCGGCGTAGACGTTCTGGTTGAGCACGATGTCGGCCTCGTAACGGTCGGCGTGCCCGTAATCGTCAATCGCCAGCAACCTCAGCCCGGCATCGCGCACCGCCCGCTGGTAATCGTGGCCGAAGTGATACCCGTCCACGGCCACCCACGCGGCCCCGCGCGACCGGGCCAGGTCAATCGTCTCTTTAGCGTCCTCCGCGCTGCCGGGCTCGCGCTCCGTGCCGAGCATCTCGATGCCCTGCCCTGCAACCAGCGCGTCCCATCGCCGCGGATCGCCGGCCGTGGCCATCACGGCCTGACGGCCGGCGTCGGTCCACGCCTGGGCCAGGGCCAGCGAGCGCACGAGGTGCCCCACTCCCATGGAGCTTGAGGCGTCGGCTCGAATGACCAGGCCGTTGCTCACCCGTCAGTTCCTCTTGAAGATCGGCAGAATGCGCCGACCGGTCAGCAGCCCGTCGACGCTGTCGGCCTCGACGGCGCGGGCCACGTCGTCCAGGGCCGGCCCCATGGCCGCAAGGTGCTGCTCGACGTCGGCCGCCGTGTGCTCCAGGCAGAAGTTGTCGATGCCCGTGGTCAGGATGCCGCCCTGAATGAGCTGCTGCTGAAAGACCGACCGCAGATCGTTCGCGTCCACGCGGCCGGACTTGCGGAAGACGAAGCCGCAGTGGCCGGGCAATCCCGACGGTGCGACCACGTCGGCGAGTCCCTTGGCGGCGATCAGTTGTTGTCCCTTGTCCAGCAGCGTCCGCGACAGGCCGTGCGTGTGCTCGAACGATCCCGGCCGCCGCAGGATCTCGACCGTCTTCAGCGCCGCGGCGAGCGACAGGGCCTCGCCGCCGAAGGTGGTCGAGACGAAAACGCCTTCCTCGATCAGCCGCAGCAGGTCGGCCCGCCCGACGATGGCCGAGACCGGCATGCCGTTGGCCACGCCTTTGCCGATAGCCGCCAGGTCGGGCGTCACGCCGAAGCGTTCCTGCGCGCCGCCGAGAGCGACGCGGAAGCCCGAGACCACCTCGTCGAAGACCAGCACCGCGCCGCGGCGTCGCGTCAGGTCG
>JAFGPY010000129.1 GCA_016935955.1 Planctomycetota bacterium | reverse complement strand
GGTGCTGATGGCCGCCGACATCCTGCTCTACAGCGCCGACCTGGTGCCCGTGGGCGAGGACCAGAAGCAGCACCTCGAACTGACGCGAGACCTGGCCGAACGCTTCAACGGCATTTACGGCAAGGTGTTCACGGTGCCCAAGCCGTTCATCCCGAAGGTCGGCGCCCGGATCATGAGCCTGAAGGACCCCACCAGCAAGATGTCCAAGACCGACGAGGATGCCAACACCTACGTGGCGCTGCTCGACGAGCCGGACGTCGTTCGCCGCAAGATCAAGCGGGCCGTGACCGATCCCGGTCGCGAGGTGGTCTACGACGAGTCGCGCGCGGGGCTGGTCAACCTGCTGAGCATCTACGCGGCCACGACCGGCGAGCCGATCGAGGCGATCGTCGCCCGGTACGAGGGCAAGGGCTACGGCGACCTGAAGAAGGACCTGGGCGAGGTGCTGGTCGAGTTCCTCAAACCCATCCAGGACCGCTACCACGACATCATCGCCGACCAGGCGGGTCTGGCCCGCGTGCTCAAGGACGGCGCCGACCGCGCCCTGGCCCGCACGCGGCCGCTCCTGGAGCGCGTCCACGAGGTCCTGGGCTTCATTCCCGAATAGCATCGTCTGTTGCGGGGGCGAGCAGTGCGGCAGGACACGACACACGATGTCCGCATGACACTGGTCGGACGGCTGTTCTGGTCACTGGTCTTTGCCGCCCATGTCGCCGTGGCTGCACTGTGGTGGCACCAGATGCCCGGCGGCTTCCCTTTCGGTCACCGACGCTTTATCGCCAACCAGATATTTCCTCCTGCGGCCATTGTTCTGACGCTGACGATTGTGGCGCTTCTCTGGCGCGGCCGATCCCGGCACTCGCGGGCCGTCATCGTTGCCGCACCGGCCTTCTGGGTGGCCGTCGCAGCGACCGTGCTCTGCCTGTTCCCGTCGAGCGGCCCGCTTCCCGCAGGGGCCGCGGCTTCGACAGTGTGGGCCACGCGCCGGGCGTCTACCGCAACCGCGTCCGCATCCAGCCCGTGCCAAGGCAGCGGCGTCCGCAGGAATCCGGGGACGGCGACAGTTCTTCTCCACGGTAGCGTGTTGCCCTGTAACGGGGTCCCATATATAGTTCATGGGGGATGGAGTCGCTCCGTGCGTTCGTGCCGGATGGGGTGAAGGACGGCAGGCGTACGGATGATCGCGCTGATGGGGGACAGGTCCGTGCAGAGTCACGACGGCAGCGGCCATCATCTGGGCCGTGAGGCCCTCGTCTTCGCCCCGAACATGGTCGAGGACCTTGCGGAGATGGTCCTCCTGGCCGATGCCGACAACCGCATCTTCTATGCCAATCCCACCGCGTCAGAGACAACCGGTTACTCGGCCGACGAGCTGGTCGGCCTGTCGCTCGACCGCCTGTTCGACGCCGACGAGGAACTGGCGGCCGAAGCGGCGCGATGCGTCGATCGCGAGGCGTCCATCCACCTGGAGACGTCGACGCGGCGCAAGGACGGCACGCGATTCCCCGCCCAGGTGACGCTGTCGCCGCTCAGGGTCGACGGCCGTATCGAGGGAGTCATCATCCTGGTCATCGACGTGACCAGCCGCGTGCGGGCCGAGCAGGCGGTGCGGCTGAGCCGGGCCACGTTGCGGAGCATCGATCTGGCCGCGCCGATCGGCATCGGCTTCGTCCGCGATCGCGTCGTCCTGGAGATCAACGACCGCGTCTGTCGCCTGACCGGCTACAGCCGCGACGAACTCATCGGCCGCCACATCCGCATGCTGTACCCCAGCGACGAGGAATACGAGCGTGTGGGCCGGGAACTCTACGGCCAGATCGCCGAGCACGGGTCGGGCGTGATGGAGACCCAGTGGGTCCGCAAGGACGGCACGGTGCTGGACCTCCTGTTGAGTTCCAGCGCCCGCGAACCGGGCAAGGTCGATGCCGGCATCACCATCACGGCCATGGACATCACCGCGAGCAAGCGAAGCGAGCGCGCCATCCGTCAGAGCGAGGCGACGCTGCGCAGCATCTTCCTGGCCGCGCCGATCGGCATCGGCGTGGTGGTCCATCGCGTCTTCCAGGTGGTCAACGATCGCCTGTGCGAGATGATCGGGTTCGCGCGCGACGAACTCATCGGCCGCAGCGTCAGGGTGATCTACCCTTCGCAGGAGCAGTACGATCGCGTCGGCCGCATCAAGTACGGCACAATCGCCGAACGCGGCGCCGAGGTCATCGAAACGCAGTGGCAGCGCAAGGACGGCCGCACCATCGACATCCTGCTCAGTTCCGCGCCGTTGAACCCCGACGACCTCCAGGCCGGCGTGACGTTCACGGCCCTGGACATTACCGAGCACAAGCGTGCTGAGCTGTCGCTCCACGAGTCGCAGGAGCGGTTTCGCAACATCGTCATGTGCTCGCCCCTGGGCATGTTGCTGTACGATCTCCAGGCCGACGGCCGCCTGGTGCTGGTCGAGGCGAACCCCTCGGCCGACCGGATTTTCGCCACGGACTGCCGACCGTTCATCGGCCGCCCGGCGGAAGAGGTGTTCCCGGACCTGATCGGCGCCGACACGGCCGCGATCTTCTACCGCGCGGCCCGCGAAGGGGTGGCTTGGGGCCCCGAAGAGCGATCCCATGCCCGCGGCTCGACCCAGGTCACTTTCGAAACGCATGTCCTGAGGACGTCCCCCGGCCGCATCGTCGTGGTCATCCGGGACGTCACCGAACGCAAGCACCTCGAGGACCAGTTGCGACAGGCCCAGAAGATGGAGGCCGTCGGACGTCTGGCCGGTGGCGTGGCCCACGACTTCAACAACCAGTTGACCGTCATCAAAGGCTATTGCGATCTGCTCCTGCACGACACGCAGCTCGACGGCGGGACTCACGAGGCCCTGGCCGAAATCCGCAATGCGGCCATAAGGGCCGCCGGACTGACCAGCCAGCTCCTGGCCTTCAGCCGCCATCAGGTGCTGCGGCCGGTGGTGCTCAATCTCAACGACGTGATTGCCGAGATGGAGAATCCCCTGCGGCGGATGATCGGCGAGGACATCGAGCTGCGGTTTGTGCCCGGCGACGACCTGGGCAACGTCATGGCCGACCGTTCGCTGGTCGAGCAGGCCGTCATGAACCTCGTGGTCAACGCGCGGGACGCCATGCCCCAGGGCGGCCGCATTACGATCGAGACCAGCCAGACCTCGCTGAGCGATGACTACACGCAGGTCCATCCCGACGTGGCTCCGGGCGACTACGTGGTGCTGGCCGTGACCGACACCGGCCAGGGCATGGACGAGGCGACGCGGCTGCGCATCTTCGAACCGTTTTTCACCACCAAGGAGGTCGGCAAAGGCACGGGGCTGGGTCTCTCGATGGTCTACGGCTTCGTCACCCAGAGCGGCGGTGCCGTCGGCGTCTACAGCGAGCCCGGCGTGGGGTCGACCCTGCGGCTCCTGTTGCCTCGCGTGACCCAGAAGGCCGATCTCTGGGTGGCGGACGAGGAGTCCACCGTCGTCCAGGGCGGCAGCGAGACGATCCTCGTGGTCGAGGACGACGAAACTGTGCGGCAACTGGTCGTCCGCGTGCTGAGGCGAAGCGGCTACAAGGTGCTTGAGGCCGGCCAGGCCAGCGAGGCTATGCCCTTGGGCACCCATTACGAGCAGAGGATTCACCTGCTGATCACCGACATCGTCATGCCGGGCATGCAGGGGCCGGAGCTTGCCGAGCGGCTCAAGGCCGCACGCCCCGACATGAAGGTGCTCTTCGTCACCGGCTACGCCGAGAACGCCGTCATCTCCGACCGGAACCTGCAACCGGACGTCACCCTGCTGACCAAGCCCTTCGAGCCCGCCGCCGTGCTGCGCGCCGTCCGCAATCTGCTCGACCAGCCTTCGGACGGCTGAGCGCCCGTCCCAGACCTTTCATCGATCTCAAGGGTAGACTGCCGGGCGGTCGTCTGTATAATGCCGGGTTTCCGGTTTTGGAGACCGTCTGTATGAGCACGCCAACCGTTTACACTCCGATCACTGAGGAGATTGTCGCCGAGCTTCGCCGCATCGTCGGCGACCCCTACGTCATCTTCGGCGATCAGGACAGGCTCGAACCCTACTCGCACGATGAGATTCCCGACCGCCACTACGCCCACATGCCCGAGGCCGTGGTCCGCCCGCGGACGGCCGCGGAGATTGCCGCCATCATGCGCCTGGCCAACCAGCGGCACTTCGCCGTCACCCCGCGCGGGGCCGGCAGCGGCCTGTCGGGCGGCGCCGTGCCCATCCACGACGGCATCGTCCTGCTGTGCGACCGCATGAACCAGATTCTCGAAGTCGATCCGGCGAACATGGTGGTCGTCGTCGAGCCGGGCGTCGTCACGGCCGATATCAACGAACGCATCAGCGACACCGGCCTCTTCTACGCCGGGTACCCGATGAGCCTGGAGACCTGCTCCGTGGCCGGCAACGTGGCCGAGAACGCCGGCGGCGGCAAGGCCGTCAAGTACGGCGTCACCAGCCGCTACGTCCTCGGCCTCGAGATGGTCACGCCGACCGGCGAGATCGTCGAACTGGGCGGCAAGCTGGTCAAGGACGTCACCGGCTACAGCATGATCCAACTCATGCTCGGCAGCGAAGGGACGCTCGGCATCTTCACGAAGATCGTCCTGAAGCTGATCCCGCGGCCGAAGATGACCGTCGACCTGCTCTGCCTGTTCAAGTCGATCGACGAGGCCATTGCCGCCGTGCCGACGATCATGGTTCGCAGCGGCATCACGCCCACGGCCATCGAGTTCATGGACTGCGCCTCGATGCAGGCCTCCTGCCGCTACCTGAACGAGTCGCTCGACTACGGGCAGGCCGGGGCCATGCTCCTGATCACCGTGGACGGGGCTGACGA
This sequence comes from Planctomycetota bacterium, assembly GCA_016935955.1. The sequence continues at coordinate 1,876 of JAFGPY010000129.1, read as the reverse complement.
GGAACAGGTCGGGCGCGAGTACGAGGCCCTCGGCGAACAGTGCATGACCGCGGGGGCCATCGAGGTCTACGTGGCCGACAACCACACGACCAGCGAACGCGTCTGGAACATCCGCCGCAACATCGCCGAAGCCTTCTCCATCATCTCGCCGCACCAGGCCAACGAGGACCTCGTGGTGCCCATCGCCGCCATCCCGGCCCTGGTCAAGGGCATGGGCGACCTGTCGGCCAGGTACGGCATCGCCATTCCGTCCTACGGCCATGCCGGCGACGGCAACATTCACACCCGTCTGGTCAAGAATCCCGACTGGTCGGTCGAGAAGTGGAACGAGACGCTGCCGAAGGTGCTCGAAGAGCTGTACCGCCTGACGGCCTCGCTCGGCGGCCGCATCTCGGGCGAGCACGGCATCGGCCACAAACGCAAGAAGCACATGCCGATGTTCGTCTCCGAGGCCTACATCAACATGCTGCGGGCGGTCAAGCGGGGCCTCGATCCGAACAACGTCCTCAACCCCGGGAAGATCTTCGACCTGTCCTGAGCGGCGACGCCGGCCGGGATCCCGATGTCGTGCCGGGCCTGTGGCACACAACAACACCATTTGTCATGTTACTATTGCGTTAGCCTGGGCAACTTGCTCTAATTCTGCCGTGACAAGTCTTGGCCGACTTTCTCGGCATAGGAGATCGCGTTCCTGGATGGCCGAGGGGATCACTTCGATCTTGCGGTAGGAGAGAAACACCATGATGAGAATGATTGCCGTGGGGCTGGCTGGCTGTCTGGTCGCCTGTATGGGCGCTGCCGCGGTCCGTGCGGCCGATGACGACGTGCAGAAACAGATTCAGGATCTGCACCGCATCGTCATGCAGCAACAGCAGGAGATCAGCAGTCTGCGGTCGAAGATCGAGGGCCAGGACAACGCCACGGCCCTGCAGGCCGACCGCGAGCGGCTGGCCGTCATGGTCCGTGAAGAACTCCAGAAAGCCACGGCCGACGCCTGGTACAACAAGTGGTCCCTCAAGGGCGATTTCCGTTACCGTCACGAGTGGATCAACGACGGCACGCTGAACGATCGCCGCCGTCCGCGCATCCGTCACCGCATCCGGGCCCGCGTCGGGGCTTTCACCCAGATCAACGACGAATGGGACGTCGGCCTGCAACTGGCCACCGGCAGCGAGGTGGCCGCCACGACCGAGGGCGATCCGTCCTCCACAAACCAGACCCTCGACAACTACTTCTCCAGCAAGCACGTCTGGTGGGACCTGGCCTACGCCCGCTACCGTCCGAAGAAGATCGAGGGCCTCCAGGTTCTCTTCGGCAAGATGGTCTTCCCGTTCTACAAGGTCGGCGGCAACGAGATGATGTGGGACAACGACGTCCGCCCCGAAGGCATCGCCTTCAACTACGAGCTGAAGGCCGCCGAGAACCTCACCGTGTACTTCAACGGCGGCGGCTTCTGGCTCGATGAGCGCAACTTCGACGCCGTATCCAACGATACCGCCGACACCAGCCTGTGGGTCGGCCAGCTCTACGCCAAGGCCGACATGCCGCAGATCGCCAAGGGCGTCTACCTCAAGAGCGGCATCACCTACTACGACTACGCCAATGTCGAGGGCTTCCCCGTCGAGCCCGCCCACGGCCTGGCCGGCAACACGCGTGACATCGCCCGCGGGCTCAACCGCTACGCCATGGACTACAACGTCTGGAACCCGTTCGTGGAGTTCGGCTGGCCGGTCGCGATCGGCAAGACCGCCGTGCCGCTGGCCATCTTCGCCGACTTCGCCATCAACGCCGAGGCCGAGGACCCCGTGCGTATGCCGCTGGCCGTGCAGCGCCAGATGGGCACGCCAACCTGGTACCCCGAGAACAACGACTTCGC
>JAFGPY010000128.1 GCA_016935955.1 Planctomycetota bacterium | reverse complement strand
TCGGCCACCAGGCGGTCCAGCGGCTCGGTCTCCAGACGCAGGTCGACCAACATTACCTCCGCGTGCCGCGCAGCCGCCGTCGCCACCACCTCCAGCCCGATCGGGTTGATGATGGCCATGCCGCCGTAGAGCTGCTCGCTCTTCTTGTCCGGCGCATAGGGGTAGAGGCACAACACACGCTTCCAGGTCATCGAGGGTTCCTTATTGCTACGACGGTCGGATCAGGGTCGACCAGTCCCGAACATTATAGCCGCCGGGCTCACGCGTATCAATGACGACAGGGCAAATGGGGCAGGGGATCAGTCGGAATCGTCGGGCGGCAGGCTGCCGGCCCGCAGCACGTGGTCCTCGCAATGGATCGGCACGCGGCGGCCTACGGCCAGCGCTATGGCGTCGCTCGGCCGGCAGTCCACGTCCACCTCCTTGCCGTCATGCTTGATGACCAGCTTGCCGATGAACGTGTGTTCGATGAGGTCGCAGATGACGATGCGCACCAGCGTGCCTCCCATGGCGGCAATCACGTTCTCGATCAGCTCGTGCGTCATCGGCCGCGGGATCGGAATCTCCTTCAGCCGGCGGTCGATGGCAGTCGCCTCGAAGAAGCCGATGCTGATCGGCAGTTGGCGGTCGCCGTCCACCTCCTTGACGACGATCACCTGCGTGTCGCCGCTTTCGTTGATCAGAATCCGCACCAACTCGACGGGGATTTCCATGGCTGCCTTCCTCAATGGCCCGCAAGGTCGCATCGTCGTCCAGGGCCCATGATAGTCGATGCTGCGTTGGCGGTCCAGCCGTATCGCGCCGCACGGGGCCGAAACCTACCGCACGCCCAGCAGTTTGTGCAACTGCACCGCCAGTCGCGCCGGTCCACCGTCCTCCCGCAGCCATGCGGCCAAGGCGGCCGCCGGCAGCGAGTCCCAGACCGGGCTGAAATGAATCGCCCTGACCGCCATGATCTGCGGCCTCTCGGCGATGAACTCCCGGGCCCATTCGTAGTCCTCCCGCCCGGTTAGCACGAACTTCACCTCGTCGTTGCCGTCCAGCACATCGATATTCGCCTCGTGGAGCTGCCCCACGAGACCGCTGCCGGGAGTCTTGACGTCCATGACGATCTCGATGCGCGGGTCCAGGGCCGAGAGGTCATGACAGCCGTTGGTTTCCAGCATCACGGTATGCCCCATGTCCAGCAGCCGCGAGGCCAGGGCCATGACGCCTTCGGGCTGCAGCATCGGTTCGCCGCCGGTAATCTCGACCACCGGTTCACCCAGTTGCTTCACGGTGGCGACGATCTCGAGCACGGTTATGTTGCGGCCGCTCGCCGGATCCTGGGCCTGCGGCGTGTCGCAGTAGGAGCAGTGGGCGTCGCAACCCGACAGCCGCACGAACGCGCACGGCTGTCCGGCGCGGGTCGATTCGCCTTGGATGCTGCGGAAGATCTCGTAGACGCGGAGGTTCATCAGGGCTCCGACATGTCGGTTGCCGGCGTCACATCCGCTCCAGCACCTTGATGCCCAGGACGTCCAGTCCGGTCTTCAGTACACGAGACGCCAGGTCGCACAGTTGCAGGCGGCTGTCGCGCTGGGCCAGTTCGCTCTTCAGGACCGGGCACGACTCGTAGAAGCCCGTGAACACGGAACTCAGCTCGTAGAGGTAGTTGCTGATCAGGTTCATCCGATAGTCGTCGCTTGCAGCCTCGACCACCTCGGGCCATTGCAGCAGCTTCAGACCCAACGTCCGTTCGGCCGGTTCGGCCAGCAACACGGCGGCGTTCGCCGGACGGTCGCCCGACTCCTCGCCCTTACGGAAGATGCTGCGAATGCGGGCGTAGGCGTATTGCAGGTACGGAGCCGTGTTGCCCTGCATCGAAAGCATCTTGTCCCAGTCGAACACGAAATCGCTCTGGCGGTTCTGCGACAGGTCGGCGTACTTGATGGCCCCGAGCCCGACGGTCCGGGCGATCTCGGCCGCCTCGGCGTCGTCCAAGTCCGGCGTCTTCTCGCGGACGATCGTCATGGCCCGCCGCTCGGCCTCGTCCAGCACGTCGGCCAACTCAACGAGGTCGCCGCTCCGGGTCTTCAGCGGCCGGCCGTCGGGGCCCAGGATCGTCCCGAACCACACGTGCCGCAACTTTATGCCCCCAGCCACGCCCCAGCGCTCGGCGACGCTGAAAATCTGCCGGAAGTGCAACTGCTGCCGACCGTCGGTCACGTACACGATCTCGTCCGGATGCCACCGGTCGCGCCGATACTTCAGCGTTGCCAGGTCGGTCGTCGCGTAAAGAAACGCCCCGTCCTTCTTGCGGACGAGAAGTGGCGGCAACGAATCGTCATCCCAGAAGACGCACAGCGCGTCCTCGCTTTTCTGTGCCAACGGTGGTTCGGTCTCGGTTAGTTCTCTGACAACACCCGGCAGCATGTCATTGTAGAAACTCTCGCCGAGCGTCTCATCGAAATGTACGTCCATGCGGCGGTAGATGGCGTTGAAGTGGTCTTGGCTCGCGTTGCGGTATTCCTGCCACAGCTTCAAGCTCCCCACGTCGCCGCACTGCAACTTGGCCAGTTCTTGCCGGGCTTCATCCCGGAAATCGTTGTCCCGCTCGGCGAGGGCGTTGGCTCTCTTGTAGAACTCAACGAGAGTCCTCAGAAAATGGGATGGCTTGCCGGGGGGCGTGGTCAGACTCAACGGCTCGTCGCGCCATCGCTTGTATCCTGCGATCAACAGGCCGAACTGCGTCCCCCAATCTCCCAGATGGTTGTCGGAAGTGACCTCATGCCCGAGCAACCTCAGCAGTCGTTGAATCGCGTCTCCGATGACAATACTGCGAATATGCCCGATGTGCATCGGCTTGCACGTGTTCGGGCCGCCGAAATCCACGACGATCTTCCGGGGCGAGTCGGCTTTGGCTAACCCGAGTCGTTCGTCGGCCGACGCCTCGGCAACACGTTGCTGCAGGAACTCCCGCCGGACGCGCATGTTGATGAAGCCCGGCCCCGCGATTTGCGGATCTTCGAGCAAATCCCCGGCATCCAGAGCTTCGACGATGCCTTGGGCGATCGCACGGGGATTGCTCTTGAGACGCTTGCTCAGGCTCATCGCACAGTTGGCCTGGTAGTCGCCGAACTGCGGATTCTGTGCCGGAGCCACCAGGGGATCGACGTCGCCCGCATCGGGAAAGGCCTTGGCGATGGCCTGCTGCAGGCGGCAACTCAGTTCACGCTGAAGGTTCATGGGCGATCACTCCTCGGCTGCGGCCGGGGCCTGCCAGCCAGCTTGCCAATCGATTCGCGGCGAGTCGCCCCAGAGCATCTCCAGGGCGTAGTACGTGCGGGCCTCGGGCGCGAACACGTGCACGATCACGTCCACCATGTCCACCAGGGCCCAGTGGTCGCTCCCCGTGCCCTCGGTGCCGTAGGGCACCGACACGTCGGCCTCGGCCTTGATGATGTCGGTGATCTTGCTCAGCACGGTCTGCATCTGCCGCCGGCTTGTGCCCGTGGCCAGGACGAAGAAGTCCGTCACGGGACTGATCTCCCGCAGGTCCAGGACCACGATGTCGCGGCAGCGGTTCTCAGCCGCCAGCCGGGCCATGCGAATTGCCAGTTCCTTGCTCTCGATGATACGCCCTCCTTACAAGCATCAGCGGCGCCCGATGATAACCGAGCGCCGCTGGTTACGTCAACTGAAGGTAACGACTCTCGCCTTGCGGGGCGATCAGCCGCCGAGCGACTCCAGCCATCCGGAGATGTACGGCGCCGCTTTGACCACGAACCCGGCGAAAACGACGCTGACCATGCTCATCAGCTTGATCAGAATGTTCAGCGACGGGCCGCTCGTGTCCTTGAACGGGTCGCCGATCGTGTCACCGGTCACGGCCGCCTTGTGGGCGTCGGAGCCCTTGCCGCCGTGCTTGCCGGTCTCGATGTACTTCTTGGCGTTGTCCCACGCGCCGCCGGCGTTGGCCATAAAGACGGCCACGGCGAAACCGCAGCACAGGCCGCCGACCAGCAGGCCCATCACGCCCGAGACGCCCAGCACCAGGCCCACGGCGATCGGCACCACCAGGGCCAGCAGGCTCGGCAGCACCATCTCACGCTGGGCGCCGGCCGTCGAGATCGATACGCAACTGGCGTAGTCCGGTTTGCCGGTGCCTTCCATGATGCCCGGGATTTCGCGGAACTGTCGCCGCACCTCGTTGACCATGGCCATGGCCGCGCGACCCACGGCCTTCATGGTCATCGAACTGAACACGAAGACCAGCAGCACTCCGAAGAATACGCCGACCAGGAACTTCGGATTCATCGGCGTGACGTTGTAGAAGGTCATGAAGTCTTCCAGGCCGGCCTTCTTGGTGTAGGCCGCCTTCATCTCGTCGGTGGCCACAAGGCCGAGCTTCTTCCACACCGCCGCGTTGTCAATCAGATGTTCGCCCACCTGCACGGGAACCCAGCCGTCACGCGGCAGGCCCTCGGGCATGGCGATGTCCGCCGGAATCGCCATGGTGCGGCTTGAGCCGGCGGCGTACATCAGGCTGATCGTAAGCAACTCTTTGGAGTGCAGGTCTGTCACTTGGGTGCCAGCCTCGGGTGCAACGTAGAGCGCGGCCTTGTAGCGGCTGGTCCCCGTCTGTGGGTTGACGCAACTGAAGGTCATCTCTCCCGCGGCTGCAGGAGCCACGTACTCCGCCGACACTTCACGGTGGATGCCCACGCGGACTTCCTCCACATAGGCCGCCAGCAGGGCCAGAGCCGTCAGGGCGGCCGAGCCGATGGCGAACCCCTTGCCCGTGGCCGCCGTCGTGTTGCCCAGCGAATCCAGGGCGTCGGTCCGCTCGCGAACCTTCGGGCCCAGGCCGCTCATCTCGGCATTGCCACCGGCATTGTCGGCGATCGGGCCGTAGGCGTCTGTGGCCAAGGTGATGCCGAGCGTCGACAGCATGCCGACAGCGGCAATGCCCACGCCGTACAGGCCGAAGGTCAGGTTGTTCCAGCCGTTGCAGAAGGTGAAGGCGGCCATCATGGCTATGCCGACGACGAGAATCGGAATCCAGGTCGAGAGCATGCCCTCGGCCAAGCCGGCGATGGCGACGGTGGCCGGTCCCGTGTTGGCCGCATCGGCGACGCGCTGCGTCGGCTTGTACTCTGACGCAGTGTAGTACTCGGTCGCCTGACCGATGAGAATGCCCGCGATCAGGCCGGTGCAGATGGAGCCGAAAACGCCCAGGTAATAGCCCCCGAGCATGTGCTTGCAGACGAAGAACGCCGCGATGATGATCAGGATGCTGGAACCCCAGACGCCCTTGTTGAGGGCCCAGAGCAGGTTCTTCATCGTGGCGCCTTCCTTGGTGCGGACCAGGAACACGCCGATGATCGACAGGATGATGCCGATGCCGGCCAGAACCATCGGAGCGGCCAGGAAGCTCAGGGCGACCTTCTCGCCCGTGGCGATCATGGCCGCGACGCCCAGGGCGGCCGTGGCCAGGATACTGCCGCAATAGGATTCGTAAAGGTCCGCTCCCATGCCCGCCACGTCGCCGACGTTGTCGCCCACGTTGTCGGCGATGGTCGCCGGGTTGCGGGGGTCGTCTTCGGGGATGCCGGCCTCGACCTTGCCGACCAGGTCGGCGCCGACGTCGGCCGCCTTGGTGTAGATGCCGCCGCCGACGCGGGCGAACAGGGCCTGGCTCGAGGCGCCCATGCCGAAGCAGAGCATGACGACGGTAATCATCTCAAGGGTCATCGCTTCGCCGCCGAACAGCACGTGGTGGAAGCGATAGAGGTAAATGAACCAGCCGCAAATGTCCAGCAGACCCAGGCCGACGACCGTCAGGCCCATGACGGCCCCCGCGCGGAAGGCAATCTGCAAGCCGCGGTTCAGGCTTTCGCTGGCCCCCTGGGCCGTGCGGGCGCTGGCGTTGGTAGCGGTCTTCATGCCGAAGAAGCCGGCCAGACCGCTGAAGAAGCCGCCCGTCAGGAAGGCGAACGGCACCAGGCGGTGCTGGGCTTCGAACTTGAAGGCCACGATGATCAGAGCCACGCAGACGACAACGAAGAAGACGGCCACGACTTTGTACTGGCGCCTCAGGTAGGCATAGGCCCCGTCGCGGACGTACTGGGCGATCTCCTTCATGCGGTCGTTGCCTTCGCTGGCCTTCATGATGCTCTTGTAGAAGTAGAAGGCCATGAAGAGCGATATCACGGCGGCAATCGGCGCGATCCACCAGATCTGCGGCAAATCAGACAGCGACCTCGCCGCGGCGGTTGCGTGCCCGGTGGCGGCCTCGGTCACTGTGGCGGCCTTCTCGATCGCCACATCAGCCGCTGGCTGATCCTGGGCGTCGAGCATTCGCGGCACCATGACCATCAGACCGAATGCCATTGCGGCACACATGAGCCCCGAAATGACCAGTCCTTTGAAGTTGGACCCTTTTCGTCGTCTCACAATGACCTCCCGTGAATAGTAAGAGATTGTCTCGTCCGTCCCAGATGGGTACGACCCCGGAAATTGGCCCCAACTAATAGCGGATCAGGCGTCTGCGAGCAAGCGAAAAATCAGGGCTCGACAGTCAGAATGTGCGGCTCCAGGTTCATGAACGGCTCGACCAGCAGATCGTACTGCTGGGCCGACTTGATGCGGACCATCGTCGAGTGCGGATCCGCCCGCAATTGCTCAAGAGTCATGTGCCCGGCGAAGACCTCGAGCAACTGCCGAGCCCGCTCCGCCCCCTCGCCGAAAATGCCGGCATTGTCGTCATCCCCTGGGAAGCGGTTGCCCTGGGCACGCCACTCCTCGCGAGCCGCCTGCCACGCCTGTAGCGCCTTGTCCAGCAGTTTGCGACCTTCCTCGAAGGACTCAACGACTTGTTGCTCGTGCTGTTGCCGCGTCTCGGCCGTGGCTCTGGGGGGCATGTCCAGTTCGTACTGCGTCGCCGTATGCAACTGCTTCAGGGCCTGCCGCGTCATCGACTTGGCATAAGCGTGCATGGCATGGCAGGCCTGGCCGTGCAGGATGCTCGGCTGGTACATCGGATGCGCCACGCCGGCCTCGTCCTGAATACGTCGGGCGCGGTCGTACCACTGGTAGGCCATCAGCAGCGGGTCGACTCCGTCGTCCTCGATGACCTTGCGGCTGAAGTACTCGCGGTCCACCGCATTGTTGTTGTTGGCGATGCGCCAGAAGTAAATGCGGCCCATCACCTCCTGCAACTCGACGTTCTTGGGGTTGCGGCGGATGCCCTCGGCCAGGAAGTCGATGCCGTAGCGGACCCAATCGTAGCGGCGCTCGACGGTCGACCACTGGACCGACAGGTTGTGCGTCAGGTTCCAACTGTTTTGCGACCAGACGAAGGGGATATTCGGTTGCAGGTTGGCCAGGCGATAGTACTTGTCGAGCAGGTCGTCGTGGATCTTCAGGTTCTTCTCGTCCTCGGACTCGATCCAGAGGTAGATGGCAAAGAACCCGCGCAGACCACCGAGACTCAGGGCCGCAGCCCGGCTCGGAAGGTCGCTGATGTCGAGGCGTCGTTCGCCGGGAATGAACCGCGGCGATTGACCGCCGGCCCGTGCCGCATCGTACGTGGCGGCGTGCATCAAGGCACGGGGCAGGGCGGCGCGGTAGCCCTGCATGGCGAGGCGTCGCGGCTCGAGCACACGCGTCTCCAGGTAGTAGGTGCCGGCGAAAACGGCCGCAGCCACAACCAGCAACAGGATCTGCCGCCCGTGTCGCCTCATCGGGCCACCTCCCTGTAGCGGAAGATCAGATAGCCTAGTGCCACCATGGCCAGGATGTAGAGCAGGGCGTGCCAGAGTGCCCCGTGCGGCACAGCCAGCAGCATGGACAGCGGCGCGTCGATGCCTCGGGCCACAACGCCGCCGTAGTCCATGCGATCGAAGTCCGGAAGCAGCCAGCCGATCAGGCGGAAACCGTTGACGTACAGCCACGAGATGGTGCGGTCGGCCTCCCCGCCGCGGACCACTCCCAGATCGGAGAAGCCAAGGCGTCTGGCGCCGAGCACGACGCTCGGCCAGATGTGGCTCAGGACCAGTGCGACGGAGGTCAGAAGCACGGCCACGTACCAGCCGACCAGCGTGCTGACGCACAGGCCGATGGCTGCGATAATGCAGAAACTCAGCCACATCATCGTCAGCGACTTGGCCCAGTTGAACAGGAACGGACGCCGACCGACCTGAAGATGAATGCTCTCGTCCGTCACGCCGATCTCAACGCGCTGGTCGCCCGACCGCAGGTAGACGGTCAGGTTGCCGTCCCGAATAATGTCCGGCTCGATGGGAATCAGGGCGGTCGTCCCTTTTTCGGGGCGGAAGGCGGCTTCCTGGCGGTTCCCTTTCTCGTTGACGATCACGACCTGGGCCCGGGCGTCGCGAGGAACGTTGCTGGCCGTCGGCACGGCAACGTCCACCTGCAGCACCGCCTGTCCCGAAGCTGCTACGGCGGGGGAAAGCTGATCGTAGCGTACGCGGCCCATGACCAGACGGTTTGATCCGCGACCGCCGATCCAGGACTTATTGGACGAGAAACTGGTCGTCAACTTCAATCCACTGCCGGGGGCGATCATGCGGCCGTCGGGCAGCCGGACCCTGCAGGAATCGTTCGTGACCCCCAGCGGCACTTGCCCATCGCCGCACAGGCTGATCCACATGATGCCGCCGGTATAGAATCCCGGGCGGCCGGGAATCACGCCGGGGATGGCCAGCTCCAAGTGGCCATCGGCATCCAACGTGTGCCGCCGGGCAAAAGACTCGTCGCGAGTGCGCTGGGCTTCGTAGAACTGGACTCGCACGGCCCGTTGCTCGTCGGTCAGGGGCTGCGGCGTCGAGGGGAGTTCGACGTCAATGACGATGCGCGCGCGTCCGGAATCGAGTTGGTCGATCGGCAGGCCGTTGAAACCCCAGTGAGCCCGGTGCGTGGAGTAGCCCGAGAGCCACTCGACCGGGCCGTTGCCCTCCAGGTGGACAAGCGTCAAGGGATCGCTCGGATTGCGGTAGGTGACGGCCCTGAAGGGGCCGTGCTCGGCGATGCTTCGCAGAGCCTGCGGCTGATCGTCGGGCGGCATCGCCTCCAGTCGCCGGCGAGCCAACTGCTGCACCTGGCCGCCGCGAATCAACATATAACCGTAGCAGACCAGCCCGAGGCCGAACGTGACTGCGGCAAGAACGACGGCCAGGCCGAGCATCTTGCCGGCCACCACTTCAAGCCGCGACACGGGTTTGGTGACGAGGCTGTAGATGGTCTTCGAGGTCAGTTCCCGCGGGATGCTGTAGGTCGACAGGAACAGGGCCACGGCAACACCCACGAGGGTAATAGCCAACTGGCTGTTGCCAATCAGGCCGGCGGTCGTCTGCAGGACGGGATCAAAGTAAGTGGTCGTCAGGTCGGCGACGAACACGGCGGCCATGCCGACCACGAGGATGATCCACAACCGCAGCCGCATCGCCTCGCGAACCATGAGCCGGGCGACGGTGCACGTCCTGCCCGGTGAGAATCGCACGAGATCCCCGGCGACGGCGGCGATAAAGCCGCCGCGGGCGGATTTGCCGGTTGACGTCGGCGAGCCCTTCGGGGGGACGGCGTGCGACACCTCAGGTGTTCCGGCATTCTCCATGGGTTCGTCCGTCGCAGGCGGATAGCGGATACATCAGCGGGCGGTTGGCTGCCCGTCCTGAGAGATCACGTTGAGGAACAGTTCTTCGAGCGTCATTCGCGGGTGCGAGGTCTCGACGTCCTCGGCGCCGCGATCGGCCAGCAAGGCCTGAACCTGCCGGACGACCTCCGGCTGCACATTGCGAGCGCGCACTTGGAAGATGTCCCGCACGAGCAGCAACTCGCGGACGTCGCCGCACTCGCGCATGTCGCCGCGAACGAGGATGGCGATGCGGTCGCAGACATCCTCGACGTCGGCCAGCAGGTGGCTGCTCATGAGGACGGTGCGTCCCTCGGCCTTCATGGCCAGGATCAGGTCCTTCATCTCGCGGGTGCCCACCGGGTCGAGTCCGGTGGTCGGTTCGTCCAGCAGCACGAAGCTGGGATTGTTGATCAGAGCCTGGGCCAGTCCGATGCGGCGGCTCATGCCCTTGGAGTATTCCTTGAGGGCCCGCTTGCGGGCTCGGCGGTCAAGGCCCACCAGGTCGAGCAACTCCTTGACCCGTTGTCGCAGGGCCTTGCCGTGGAGGCCGAAGAGGCGACCGTAGAACATCAGGGTCTCTTCCCCGGTAAGGAAACGGTACAGGTAGCTCTCTTCCGGCAGATAGCCGATCAGGTTGTTCTTCCGGACGTTGGCGGCAGGATAGCCCAGCACGCTGACACTGCCGCGAGTGGGTCGCAGCAGGCCGAGCAGCAGCTTGATGGTGGTTGTCTTTCCGGAACCGTTGGGTCCCAGCAGGCCGAAAATCTCGCCTTGGCGAATCGTCAGGTCCAGTCCGTTCAGAGCACGGACCTTCGCCCGACCCCAGAAGTCGGTGTATATCTTGACGAGCTTCTTCGTCTCGGCCGCGGCAACCGGCTCCAAGGCATTCCCCTCTACGCTATTGAGGCGATCCCGTGGTCCTGCGACTCTTACGCATGCTGCGACGTCGCCGCTCGCTGGGTTTCTCGTAATAGGCGTTCCGCTTGATGTCGCGGATCAATCCCTCTTTCTCACAGAGCTTCTTGAAACGCTTGATCATTTGTTCAACCGTTTCGTTACCCCGGGCTCGTATCTTGATCATCAGGCCCTCGACCTTCCTTTCCGATTGTCCCAGTACATACAAAGTCCGTCCACGCCGACAGTTCGGGCGGCACTCAAACCAAGTAAAATAGCGGGTCAGACCCGACATTTCAAGGAATTTCCGTTGCCCTCCGCGGCGGCCGGCGTCTGCTGTGGGGCCCCGAGTCGGCGAATTGGTTGCGTTAAAGTGTTGACTCCAGCCGGGCGCAGCCTTACATTAACGCCAGTAGCGACTTGTGGCTGTTGGCGCAAATTCAGGAGTGTTCATGAGCGTTGAGGATGGGGTTAAGAAGAAGGACCTGCCGGAGAAGGGGGCGATTGTCCAGCGGGACCGCCAAACCTACGCCATTGCGCCACATCTGCCGGGGGGAATTCTCACCAAAGACGTGTTGTTGCGCTATGCCGAACTGTTCGACCGCTATGACATTCAGGCTATGAAGATCACCGGCGCGCAGCGGATCGCCATCATCGGCTTCAAAGAAGAGCAACTCGACCAGGTCTGGTCGGAGTTGAATATGAAGCCGGGAGCGGCCATCGGACTGTGCGTCCGTAGCGTCGAAATGTGCCCCGGCACGACGTTCTGCAAGCTCGGTCAGCAGGATTCGATGGGCCTGGGGCTGAAACTCGACGAGAAGTACCACGGGATGGAATTGCCCGGGAAGTTCAAGCTTGCTGTGGCCGGCTGTCCCATGAACTGCGTCGCCGCGCCGGTTCGGGACATCGGCATTCAGGGAACGCCGCGTAACTGGAAGATCCTTGTCGGCGGCTGCCTCGGGCCCCGCCCGAGAATGGGCCGCGAACTGGTCTCGGTCGAGTCGACCGAGGAAGTCTTGAGGATCGTTGACCGCATCGTTCAATTCTTCGCCGGGAACGCCCAACACCGGGATCGCCTTGGGCGACTGATTGATCGCGCTGGATGGGAATCTTTTGAGGAGGCAGTGCTCGGCAAAACTCCGCTGTAACCTTGCCGAAAACCAGCGCACGTCCCCGGCACGCAGCGTGCCGTCAACGACGTGCCCCGCATCAGCAGCCTCGATCGTTGGAACGGAGGTGTCGCTGAGGTCCTTTTCCTGAGCGTAATGTGCCTTTGGTTTTGTGCACGGCGGTCTTTAACGACTTCTCGCCGTGACGCGAATGTCTGTACATACAGTCTGTCAGGACAACTAGCAGGGAGAACGTAACCCATGGCTTCGCTTTCGAACGAATTGGTGACCTTTCAGGCCGATGTCGTCAAGGCCCTTGGACACCCACTGCGCATCGAGATCGTCGGCTACCTGAAAAGCAAAGAACGTTCGGTGTCCGATATCATCGAGCACTTTGGTGTCGACCCTTCAAACGTCTCGAGGCACCTGGCCATTCTCAAACGGGCAGGCATCCTCAGTGCGAACAAGAAGGGCCTGAACGTCTACTATCAGGTCGCGATGACGTGCGTACCCGATTTTCTGAACTGCATCGGCCAGAGCATTCGGAAACGGTTTGAACGCTGAGCGACGAGACGGCAACAGGTGGTCTGTTGGTGTGGCGCCGGTCCTTATCTTCGACGTGAGCAGACGCTGAGGATTGCTGGGGCCGGTTCGTTCCACAGGGGTCGCCGCGCTGGGAGCGGCGACCCGGCAGACTCGTTGCCGACGATCGGTATGCAGGCTTGGTCGTAGTGGGCGATGTCTACGATGTGACGGCGCTTTTGCGAACCATGTGTTCGCCTTGGCGGCAGCGCATGGGGTCTTGCTCCATCCACTGCCAGAGCCGGGCCTTCAGGTCGCGCAGAACGTCCGGATGTTGGTTTTGGACATCGTGCAGGCACTGTGGGTCAACCTTCAGGTCGTACAACTCGTAGCTGGCGCCGTCCTGGTCCTTCAGCGGCGTGTAGAGCAGTTTCCACTCCGGCGTTCGGATCATCCGTTGCCGCGCGGTGATCAGAAGGTCCAGGTACTCGCGTTTGATGCCCACCTGTCCGCTGTCCGGTTCAGTCACTTCCAGCATGTCGACCAGCGGCGGATAGCTCATGTACTGCGACCCCTTGGTCTCCATGTCGCCGGCCAGGAGGACGCTGTTCTCGGCGAAGACCTCTCGCGGCCGCTCGCTGCGCTGGCCACGAATCAACCCGAGCTGCGACTCTCCCTCGCAGGCCGACGGTACCGGCAATCCCACGCGGTCCAGCAGTGTCGGCATGATGTCGAGGGTGCTCGTCATCTCGTTGATCACCCGGGGCTTGCCCCGCAACTGCGGGTCCGAAATGATCAGCGGAATGCGGTTGTCGTAGTCGTCACCGAACAGAAACCGCCCGTGGCCCCACGAGCGATCCCCCGTCTCCAGCAGGTCCTCGCCGTGGTCCGTCATGACAATCACCATGGTGTCGTCCCACAGGTTCAGTTCCTTGACCGAGGCCAGGATTTCGCCGGCCTGATCGTCGAAACTGCGAATTGCCCCGTCGTACAGGGCCGTAACCTGGACCGGGTCGAAGAATGTCTGGGCATCCACTCCCGCGCTGGCCACCCGCTCGTAGCTGTCGATGTTCACGCTCAGCTTGTGCGGCCCTTTGTATCCCGGCTGCGAGAACATCCGGTAGTACGGGTACGGCGTGGAGAACGGCAGGTGCGTCTCGCTGTAGAAGACGACCATGAAGAACGGCTCCCGCTCCCGGGCCGCATCCTCCAGGTGGCTCACCGCCGCCTGGGTCACCGATTGCGGCGTCGGGGTCACGGGCATGCCCCTCATCCCGGGGTAGAGCCCGAAACCCAGCGGGTTGTCTCCGAAGGCCACCAGCAGCGGATGACCGCGGCAGGCCTCCTGCTGGATCCACGTCCGGATGTTCCAGGCCTCCTCGCCCACTTCCACAACGTCGAAGCCGAAATCCACCTTGGCGAAATCGCCGCCCGCCCAGTCGCTCATTACGTACGACCGGTAGCCCTTCTTCTTCAGTTCCCGGCACAGCGTCGGCAACGTCAGGTCGATGTGCCGCTCGCGGGGCCACGTGTAGCGCTGGCCGTGCGTGTGCGGGTACGTGCCAGTCATGATCGTCGTCAGACTCGGCAGCGTCCGGGCCTGCGGCACATAGACATTCTGAAAACGGACCGCCTCCTGGCTCAGACGGTCGATGTTCGGACTCGTCGGCCGCTCGTACCCGTAGGCGCCCAGATGGTCCGGCCTCAGGCCGTCCGTGGCCAGGATCAGAATGTTCGGCCGCCCGTCGTTACGCGGTTCGGCCGGCAGCCGCTCCAGAACGCCGATCAGGCCCAGGCCGCCGATCAGGATCGGCAGCACGGCGGCAAGGGCTATCAAGGTCAGGCGAACCGGCCGCTCCAGCCGGCGGAACGAGCGGGCCACGCCGGCCACTACCAGCAGACACATGACGGTGAGCCCTGCGGCTTGGACGGCCATCAGCATCCACGGCCGGACCAGATCGCCCGTGGCGCCGATCAGCCGGATGCCGAAGTCCGTGCGGCAAACATTCTCAAGAATCCGGGGAGTATAGACGGCGCTGGATACGGTCTTCAGGAGAAGGATGGCCAGAACGACTATCGGCGCCCCCCAGGCCACCAGTCGCGGCGTCATGCGGCGGCCCAGTGTTGAACTCAGGCACCAGAGCATCAGCCACGTGAAGCTACCCAGGGCCAGGCCGATGACCACGTATCCGACGAGGATCAGGGCCGACTCGCCGACGGCGTAGGGCAGGAACCGGGCCGTAATCTCTTCCATGGCCTTCGGTGCCGCCATCCGGGCACGTATCAGGAGCCGCGCTGTGCATATGCCGTAGATCGCAAGGACGATGGCCTGGGAAGCGACCACGCTGTGCAGCAGCGACCGCGACCAAGTGTATGGCTTGGGTGTGCCGGCAGAAGATGCTTCCAAGGTGTTCATCAACATTGGGTCTCCGCACACACCACCCATCCATGCCCCTCCGGCTGGTTCCGCAGTGCGCTAGCGATATGTTAAGCTTCAGAAGGGTTCACCGACAAGCTTTTTCCCTTGCGCGAAGAACGCTCCCCGTCCGGCCGCATGACACCTGCCGGCGTTACACCCCTCTATTCAT
>JAFGPY010000127.1 GCA_016935955.1 Planctomycetota bacterium | reverse complement strand
TCCAGGCCTTCCATTCGACCAAGGGCCACCAGGGCACCGGCCTGGGGCTGGCCGTCTCGCAGAAGATCGTCCACGAGCACGGCGGCACGATCGAGGTCGAAAGCCAGGTCGGCGCCGGCTCGACGTTCACCATCCGCCTGCCGATCATCGAGGCCCCGGTCAGCGCCTCGGTGGCCGAACCCGAAGACGAATCCGAGAAGACCCGCCTGGGATAGCGTTGCAGGAATGTCGCTTCGAAATCAACGGCGGCCATGTAGGATATCGCATGAAGAAGGCCTGGGGGTGCCATGCTTCTGCTTGCAGAAGCATGCCGGCAAACCAGTTGCGTGCGAGCACGCGTCTACCCTTCGACAGGCTCAGGATCTGACGACAAGTAGACGCTTGGCACCCTCGCAGTTGTGATCGGCATGTTCGTGACGCAACACCTTGGGTCGGCCCGTCTTGTCGCCAGATACCGACCGGTTCGTGTGCGACCCCACATGGCCCCAAGGCAAGAATACTTGCCTGACACCGCTCAGTCGCCGAACTCCGGACGGCTAAAAGCCGTCTCTCCAGACAACCACAACGTTCCGATTATCGACTCTACCGGCCCCAATCACCATGCCGAACCAGTTGAAGTAGAGCACATAGTCTCCGTAGATTACTCCGCTGCTTATGATGTTCTCCTCGCTGGCCCGCCACTGTTCCTCGGTCATTCCCAGTGGCATCGTCCGCGAGCAGAAGAAGCCGTTGTCAGACTCTCCAAGCTCCGTCTCGACCTGGTCGCGCGTCTTGCCTTCATGTTTTTTGAAGAAGGCTCTCACGTCTTGGTCGCTCACGCCGCATCCTGATACGCATACCGGCAGGACTAGGCCTGCTGATACAGCAACCGCCCACAGAATCTTCATAGGTTGCCTCCAGGAAGATATCCCGGCTGGTGGCATGGTTGGCTCACGCCGTGGTGCCATGGCCGCTTGCGGCCATGCAAGACGTCTGGCAAGATGAGCCGCCGTGCCGCCACCTCGCCTCTTCAATGCGGTCTCCATGGTGATACTCTATCGCAACCTGTAGTCGTGTCAACCGGCCGATTGCTCTGCGGGGCGCTCGCGGGTATGATTGGCGAACGACATGGCTGACGCTTCCTGGGACAATCTCGATCTGACGAGCGATGATCACGGCGGCACGCTGTTGCCGGTGAAGGTCGTGCCCGGCGCGTCGCGCGACCGCATCGCGGGCCTGCTCGGCGTGCGGCTGAAGGTGACCGTCAGTCGTCCGCCCGAGAAGGGGGCCGCCAATAAAGCCGTGGCCCAGGTGCTGGCCCGGGCCCTGGGTCTGAAGCCGCGCGACCTGGAGCTGGTCGCCGGACAGACCAGTCCCGAGAAGACGTTCCGCATTCGCTCCCTGCCGCCGCAGGAGGTGCGACGGCGGCTGCAGACTCCGTGAGCACGATGGAACCGCAAGCGAACCAAACCCTGGTAGCCGCGTCGCGCCCGCTCACCCCGGGCGGGCTTCAGGAGATGCTGCGCCTTGCCGCCCCGGCCGTGGCGGCCTTTATGACCAACGTGGCCATGGTCTTCGCCGACACGATCATGGTCGCTGGCGTCGGCCGCGGGGCCGTCGGGGCCGTCACGACCTCGGCCCTGTTCTTTCACGCCGTGACGGCCTTCTGCTTCGGCCTCATCTCGACGGTCGTCGCCTTCACCAGCCAGAGCCTCAGCCGCGGCGATCCCAAGGACGGCGCGCGGTACGCCTGGCAGGGCATCTACGTCGCGCTGGCCGTGGGCGGCCTGGGATTCGCGGTGCTGCCGGCGCTGCCGTGGCTGTTCTCCCTGATCGGTCACGACGTCGAGACCCAGGCCATGGAGGTCGCCTACACGCACTATCGGGCCCAATCGCTCGTTGTGCTGCTGGTGACGGCCTCGCTGAGCTGTTTCTTCCAGGGCCTCGGCCGCACCAAGCTCATCTTCGCCGTCACCGTTACGGCCAACGTCTGCAACGTCGTGATGAACTGGCTGCTGATCTTCGGCGTCGGACCGTTTCCGCGGATGGGCGTCGGCGGCGCGGGACTGGCCACACTCCTGGCCAACGTCGTGTCGATGCTGCTCTTCGCCACGGCGTTCCTGGGCGGCCGCGCGGCCCGGGAGTGTCACACCCGTCAGGCATGGGCCCCCAGTTGGCAGCGGCTCAAGGGCCTGCTCCGCATCGGCATCCCGACTTCCTGGCAATTCTCGCTCGACGTTCTGGCCTGGGCCCTGTGGCACGCCTGGCTGGTCGGCCGCCTGGGCACCGTAGCCCTGGACGCCAACGCGATCGTGATGGAACTGACGCAGATGGCCTGGTTCCCGATGCTGGGCGTGGGCCATGCCGCCGCGACGCTCACGGGTTTCTACCTCGGCCGCCGCCAGGTGGCCCACGCCCGCCGCGCCGCTCGCAGCGCCATGAGCCTGGCCACGATCTACATGGGCGCCATCTCGGTCGTCATGTTCGTCTTCGCCGAACGGTTCGTCAGCTTCTTCCTGATCCTGCAACAGGGCGACGGCGGCGCCGCCGAAACCCTGCCGCAGGTCGTGGCCCTCGGGGCCACAGCCATGCGCATTGCCGCCGTGTGGCAGATCTTCGACGGCATCTGCATCGCCATGATGGGTTCCCTGCGCGGCGGCGGCGACACCCTGTGGCCGGCCGTTGTGCAGCAGGTGCTGACCTGGGGCCTGTTCCTGCCGCTGGCCTGGGTGCTCTGTTTCCCCCTGGGGCTCGGCATGAGCGGGGCCTGGATGGCCGGCGTCGTGCACCTGGGGCTGCTGAGCCTGGTCATGCTCTACCGCTATCGCGGCGACGCCTGGACTGAAAAAAACATCTTCCGCGACCGCACGGACCTGCCAGCCGCTTCGTGATCCGGTTTCCGCTTGCTTCTTGAGAAACTCGGATTAATACTTGTATGGATTTGCTGCTTCTTGTGCTATCTTGAAGTCACTACCAGAGGGCTGGAGACGGCGGCGGCCGTACTGCCTCTGGGACGTCTGGTGCGGCGCCAAGGAATTCCAGGCCCTGATGCTCCACGAACAGTCTTACTGGGGCATCGATCTTGTGGAGATGCAGGGCGGCGACTCGGAGCACGACGGGCCCGGGTACCTGCTCGGCGACAACAGTTGGCTCATCTGCGAGATCGACGCCGACCTGGCCGAGGCCATGGGCTGCGTCCAGGATTCCGCCGGCGCCTACTGCGGCTACGCCGGCCCGGCGAGTTGGTGGCGTCCGGGCTACAAGGACGGCACCCAGGGCACGCCGGCCGACGGCGTCCTGGTCGGCGACGACCGCACCTACCACATCGCCTCGCACGCCGGCAACTCGACGCTGCCCGGCGACTGGACGGAAATCGAGGACACCACTACCTGGACGGCCGGAGGCATCGTTTCCGGAACCGGCCTCGGCCTGAAGTTTAATGTCATGGCCAGCTTCACGCGCCACAACACGGCCGACCTGCAGGACGGCGCGGTGACGGCCGAACTGCCCGAAGAGCAGAAAGGCGTCTACAACAACGTCAACTTCGTGCTGGCCGTCTATGACGGCTCCAACGGCGGTCGCCACAAGCGCATCTGGGCCCTTTACGGCAACGAGGGCACCGACCAGGAACTGCTCTGGGCCTGGGACAATTCCGCGTCCGACCAGCGCCCGCAGATGGACGCCGCAGACCCCTCGGTCTACCTGCCGACCTTCCGAGCCCTCAACTCGACGACCCAGTACTACAACTCCAGCAGCGGCGAGACCGGCAACATTGAAACCAAGACATACACGATGTACGAGTTCGGCGAGCCGTTGCCCTTGAATAAGCTTAAGGTCCTGTGGGGCTTCAAGATCGACGACAGCGAACCGGCGACCAACTGGCAGGCCCGCGGCGCCGCCGTCTGGGCGGCCACGGCCTTTGCCTCCGGACCGCGTCACGGCCCGCCCGATCCGATCGTGTCGACGATCGAAGTGGAGCCGAACCTCATACCCTCTCACCAGATGGAGCCGGCCGTGGTGACCGTGACGCTGATGGACCTGTATCACAACATGGTGGACGACGTCAGCGACCTTATCGCCATTGACGTCAGCGGCACGGGAACGAGCACCATTACCTTCGTCGAGGAGGCCGTGCCGGGCGTCTACACCTACGAGTTCACCAACGACACGCCCGGGACGAAGTACCTGGAAGTCTCCGTCGACTACTGGCCGCCGGACGATCCGATCGTCCTCAGCGGCCTGGGCATGGTCGTCGTCTTTGACGGGCCCTATTGGCTGAAAGCCGACGCCGGCCCGGACCAGATGCTTGAGGACATGGACGAATCGGGCGACGAGGACGTCGTGCTCGACGGCTCGGCTTCGTCGGGCCAGAGCCCCATTGTCAGTTACGTATGGAGCTGGTACGGCACCGAGATCGCCACGGGCGAGACGGCCACGGCGACGCTGCCGCTGGGCGCCCGCGAGATAGAACTGACCGTGACCGACGACGAGGGTTTCGCCGACCGCGACTCGCTGGGATCGAGATCCGCGTCAAGGGTTACGACCCGGATCTGGTGCCGCTCGACATCTCGGGCGGCTTCAACGTCGATTCGCTGTGGGGCGCCTACGAGATGAAAGCCCTCTACTGGTACGCCTGGGACAACGAGCCCGACCTCGACGGCGCCGAGGCCCAGGGCTACACCGCGTCGAGCAACCCCCTGGCCGTCAATCCGGACATCGGCTGGATCGCCTGGAGCCAGTACGGCAACGGCGATGCCGCCGTGGTCAATAATACGCGCAGTACCTACACGACCTATCACCAGTGGCAGCATCCGGACTACATCAACGGCAACGATGGGCTGCCGGAGAGCGGCTACCTGGCCGGCGTCCGGGCTGACTATTACATGGCCTCTTCGAGCGGCAACCCGGTCATGCCGGGCAATCGGATTTGTGCCGGCGACGACCTGGTCCTGCTGGAGCAGCTCGGCCCGGGCGGCTATGCCGTGACCGGCAACGGCATGGCGATCGCCTTCAACACGATGGCCGTCGGTTGCACAGCCGATACCGCCGCCTGGCAGAAGACCACGGCCTATGCGAGTTGCCCGTCGAGCAGCAGGTGATCTACGGGGCCATCAACTGCGTGCTATGTGCGTTTGAGAACGCCCCGACGGACAGGGGCCGCTTCATGCGCCTGGCCGCCGTCTATGCCGACGACACGGAGGAAATCATCTGGGCCTGGGCCGACGGCCAAGGCGCGGACGATACGCCGCGACCGTCGGAACCGGCCGCGAACCATCCGGACTACGTTCAGCTTGTCCAGACCACCAAGTGCTACTCCGCCGATTCCGGCACGACCGGCGAGATCGCTTCGCGAGACTACGCGCTCTACGAGTTCGCCGCCCCGCTGGCGCTCAACAGTGAGAAGGTCCTCAAGGGCCTGCAGCTCTACGACAGCAGCCCGTCCACGAGCGGGCAGGCTCGCGGCATCGCCGTCTTTGCGGCCACGGCGGGATCGGGTTACGAGCCGCCGCCCCAATGCTCGGTTGCCCTCGAGGACGACCTGGACTGGGTCTACCAGAACATCCCGGCCGCCCTGGCCCGGGGCGGACACAGGGTCCGCCTGACCGTGACCGTGCTTCCCCCCCACAGCGGCGACGACGTCACCGTGACCCTCCGGAAGAAAGCCGGCAGCGGCTCCGGCGAAGTCACCTTTGCCGCCGGCGCGACCAACCTCGAGAAGTACATCCTGGGCTGCGACCGCCAGGCCCCGCCGAACCAGTTGGCCGGCAGCGGCGATCTGGTCATCGAGGTCGTATGCCGGCACGCGTACTGGCCGGAGAGAATCATCGAGGTGCCGTTCACGGTCCGCCCGCTGGGCGACATCGATGGCAACGGCGGCGCCGAGCCGACGGACATAAGCCTGCTGATCAACAAGCTGAACAACCTCGACACATCGGGTTTCCATCCGTACGCATTCGACCTCGACAAGAACGGCGGCGCTGAGCCAACGGATCTGTCGGTCCTGATCAACGTGCTGAACGCGTTGATGTAGACAGCCGCTAGGGCGGGGCCCTCGTGGGGCCCCGCCTTCATTAAGATCGAGTTCCCAATTCTTCATAGGCTTGCCTCCTTCGGCAGCCGATGTCCACGCGACCGCGGCCGGGGTTTCTTCACTGATCCACGACCTGCACGGCCTTGGCCGCGACGAGTCCCTCTGCCGGCATTTCCCGCGGTTAGCCCTTGAAATCGAGACTCATTGACATACAATCCCCGGCTTCGTCGGGCGGCCTCCAGGGGGGGCCGCGGTGGTCATTTCGCCGTGGGTGTGGGACACGTCTGTGAGGAGACGGGCAATGGCTGAGCCACTGCGAGCGGTGCTTGTCGGTTGCGGAAATCGTGGTCGCATGTTCGGGCGTCTGGCCCGAGAGTGCAAGGAGATGATCCGCATCGTCTCGATCGCCGAGCCGCGCGACGAGTGGCGCGCCGACGAAGCGGCGCTCAACGGCCTGCCGCCCGAGTGCGCCTTCACGTCGTTCGAGGAGGCCCTCTCGCCGTCTGCCCCTGCGGCCGACGTGGCCCTGATCGCCACGAACGATCGCACGCACTATGCCGCGACGCTGGCGGCGCTCGGGAAGGGATGCCACGTCCTGCTCGAAAAGCCCGTGGCCCACGATCCGGTGATGGCGGCGCACATGGCTCTGGCCGCGCGGCAGAAGGGTCTCCAGATCGCCGTCCAGCACGAGCTGCGCTACAGCCCGTTCTTCCAGGAGATTCGCCGCCTGGTTCGCGAAGGCACGATCGGGCAGGTCTATTCCTACACGCACACCGAGCACGTCGAATTCTGGCACATGACGCACTCGTTCGTGCGCGGCAACTGGAACAACAGCGACCAGGAGAACCCGATGATCCTGGCCAAGTGCTGCCACGACCTGGACCTGATGCCGTGGATCATCGGCGACGAGGTGACCAAGGTGTCGAGCTTCGGACGGCTGGACCATTTCACGCCGGCCAACAAGCCGGCCGGGGCGCCCGAGCGGTGCACCGACGGCTGCCCGGTGCAGGAGACGTGCATTCACGACGCCGAGGCCTTCTACATGGGCCCGTGCACGACGTGGCCCGTGGCCATGCTCGGCCCGGGATTCTCGAAGGACTCGACGCGCGAGGAGCGCCGTCGTCGGCTGGCCGAGTCGCCCTACAGCCGCTGCGTCTACAACGGGCACAACAACGTCGTGGACCACCAGACGGTGATGATGGAGACGCAGCGCGGCGCCATCTGCACGCTGACGATGGAAGGTTTCTCGATCGGCGAGGAGTGCGGCCGCAAGATCCGTCTGGACGGCACGCTGGGCACGATTCGCGGCGACATGGGTCGCGGCATGATCATGGTCTATCGCCACTGGCACGGCCCGTTCGGCACCAAGGCCGAGCCCGAGATCATCGACCTGAAGGCCGCGGGCCTCGACGGTCACGGCGGCGGCGACGAGCGGCTCTTCACGCACGTCATCGAGTGTTTCTGGAAGGGCACCTCGGGCGGCGACGATCCGCTGACGACGATCGACGAGTCGGTCGAAAGCCACCTGCTGGCCTGGGCGGCCGAGCAGGCCCGCGGCGAAGGCAAGGTCGTGCACATGGACGAGTTCCGCCGCCAGGTGGCCGAGAAGGCCGAGGCCATGATGGGCCGGTAGAGCGGTGGTGCATCGCCGGCGCAAACAGCAAGCACGCTTCTGCTCTTCGACGGGCTCAGGGCCTGACGGCAAGCAGAAACATGGCACCCGCCGGCGCCCGCCCTGGTCCGGCAGTCGATGAAAGGAGAGAGCAGATGCCTCGCATCGCCGTCATTTCAACGGCCCACATTCACAGCAAGCAGTTCCTGAAGGACATTGCCGCCCTGACCAGCGCCGGGCATCCCGAGCTGATCTGGGACGCCAACGAAGAGCGCGGTCGCCAAAGGGCCGCCGAGAACAATTGCCGCTTCGTCGCTGACCTTGGCAAGGCGGCAGCCGATCCGCAGGTGGATGGGTTCGTGATCTGCGCCGAGAACACGCAACACCTGCCACTGCTGGAGAAGGTGCTGCCGATCGGCAAACCGGTGATGTGCGAGAAACCGCTGGCGACGACCACGGCCGACGCGCAGTGCATCGCGTCACTGGCTGCCAGGCACAAGTCGGTGCTGATGAGCGGCTACTTCCAGCCGTTTCAGCCGGGCAATCGCGGCGTCGTTTCGGTGCTTGAGGCGGCAGCCCTGGGGCAGGTGACGCACGCCAACTTCCGCAACGCCCACCACGCTGCTTACGGGCGATGGTTCGATTCGCCCGAGTTGGCCTGGTTCGCCGACCCCGACCTGGCCGGCGGCGGGGCGCTGCTGGACATGGGCACCCACGCGGTGCACCTGTTGCGGCACCTGTTCGGTCCGGTCGACGAGGTGTGGTCCATGCGGGGGAACGTCTCGGGCAACTACGACCGCGTGGACGACTATGGCCTGATCCTGATGCGTTTCGCCAGCGGCGTGCTCGGCCGGGTGGAGGCCGCATGGGTCTTCACCGGCGGGCACCAGGGGCTGGAAATCATCGGCACGAAGAAAAGCCTCTGGATGACCGACCGACTGGTGATGGGCGGTCCCGGCGAGCCGCGCACCGACGTGCCTGCCGCCACGGCGCGTCCCGACCGCATCGCCCGGCTGGTGGCCGCCATCCGCGGCGAGCTGTCGGCCGAGGAACTGAAGCACGACCTCGAGGCCTGCCTCGACACGGTGCTGATCATGGCGGCCGCCTACGAATCCGGCGACACGGGGCGCTGGCAGGCGGTCGAGCGGCTCTGAGTTGCCCGGCGGCCGCGCTGGGGGAGCCGGAAGAAGTTGCCGCTCCTGTACGGTGGCGCACATATAATAAGTGAGACCGACCGGGATTCGGGCCCGGACGCGTCTGCTGTGGGAGCTCCCGTGAGAAGGAGGCCTGTTATGTGTGACACGTGTGGCTGCAAGAAGAAGAAAAAGAAACCCGGCAAGTAGCAGACACCATCGACGAGATCTCGTGAGCGAGGCGCACCGCCGCGGCGGTGCGCCTCGCCCTTTTGCGCCGGCGGCCGTCACGAATCCGGTCCGGAATGGGTGACCCGGTTGCTGTTGCCGGGGGTTTCACCAGCAGGATTGGCGGACCGAGACCCGAGACCGCGACAGGGAGGCCTTCGTGACGGATTCGAGAATAGTTGGCTGGCGCCGGTTGTCGGCGATTCTACTGGCTGCGAGCGCGGTACTCTGCGGCTGCGCCTCGGCGCCCGCCCCGCATGCGGTCGTCGTGCCCAACCTGACTCCCGGCGCGCGGACAATTACCGTGGCGGCCGACGCGTCCCCGCTGGGCACGTGCTACGCCTTCTGGTCGGTCGGCAACTTCAACAAGCCGCACGCCCTCCTCGATCCGCAGGCGGTGCGCGACTACCGCGGCGCGGCGCCGCTGGTGACCGAACTCAACCTGGTCTACCTGCTGGGCGGCCGGTACGAGGGCGAGAACGTCTGGTTCCGCGGTGTCGCCGAGGACGGATCGCTGCGGACCGACTTCACCGGCATGATCGCCCAGTTGCGTGCGGCGATGGAGCACGGGTACACGCCGCGCATCGTGTTGGACAACGTGCCGGACGCCATGAGCGATCCGCCGCAGCCGAACTACTACGGCAACACCGCGCCGCCGGCCGACGAGAACGTCTGGTGCCGTTACGTAGAGGCGTCCGTGCGGGCCATGGTCGAGGCCTTCGGCCGCGAGACGGTCGGCCAGTGGTCCTTCCGTGTCGGGACCGAGCCGGACCTGAAGCCGGCCCACTGGGCGGGAACGAAGGAACAGTACATGGTCCACTACGATCACACGGTGGCGGCCGTGCGGCGCGTGCTGCCGCGGGCGGTCGTCGGTCCGGGCAACATCCTGAATCCCGGCATGATCGGCCGGCCGCGCTGGGCCCGCAACCGCTGGGGCCTGGACATCATCGACCACGTGGCCACGGGCGACAATGCCGGCACGGGACAGATCGGCGCGCCGATGGACGTCTTCTCGTGCTCGTGGTACCCACGCGTCGGGTGGCCCGTCAGCCGGTTCGACGAGGCCATGGGAGCGATTCGCTCGCGGCTCGACCGCTACGGTTACTTCGACCGCGTGACGATCGAGGTCGGCGAGTTCGCCGTGCTGGGCGACGACCGGGGCCGCCATCTCTATGCCGGCGACACGACCGAATGGTCGGCCAGTTTCTACGCCGCGCTGGCCGCTCGCGTCTACGCCCTGGACATTCGCAAGCTCTACGAGTGGGACCACGCGACCTACGGCGTGATGCACCCGAAGGGCCGCGTGATCGAGATGCTCCAGCGGATGGCCGGCGGCAAGCGGCTGGAGGTCGACGTCGAGGCGACGTCCGCGGCCAACTGCGGCGCGGTGGCTTGCCGCAAGGACGACCGCCTGTTCGTGTTGCTCTACAATCATCGGCCCGAGCGCGACGCCTCGGTGCCCGAGACGGTTCGCCTCGTGGTCGAAGACTCGCGCATGGCCGCCGGGACCGACTGGCGCGTCAGCGAGTGGCTCGTCGACCGCGAGCACAGCGTCTGGGCCTACGCCTTCGAGGCCGACTGCGCGGCCGCCGGACTCGAACCGCTGCCCAAGGCCGGTCTGTACGAGGGCAGCGTCGAGCGGCTCTACGGCGAGCCGGGTATCAAGGTCTTCCGTGACAATGCCGCCAAATACGAGAAGCTGTCACAGGTGCTCCACGCGGCCGATCGCCGGCCGACACCCGTCGCCGACGGGCGCCTGACGATGGACATTGAGATGGCCGGTCACAGCGTGCGGCTGCTGGAACTCGCGCCGCCGCGCCGTTGAGGCGGTGCAGCAACTCGATCGTCGCCGCGCGGATCCTGGGCTGTTCAGTCTTGTGCTTCCCTGTGCTATACTCTGCGGCGGCACCTCGACCGCGTGCGGCACGGCGCCGCGCGCCGGCGGGCGGCTGCGATTCAAGGAGTGAGACAATGATCGTTGAAGCGGAGCAGTGCGGCCGGACACTGATGTTGTTGACGGCGACCGTAGCGTTGAGCGCGGTCTGGCTTGCCGGTTGCCGCGTTGGAGGATCCGAGGAGGCCGGTTGGCCGCCGTTCATGCTGGCCGCCGAGAGCCATCCGCGCCCCGTGAAAGTGGACGGCCCGCCGCGCAAGGTCGTCATCGGAACCGTGTGCCACCACATGTACGGCCCGTTTCCCGGGATCGAGGCCCGCTGCGAGGAACTGAAGGCCCGCGTCGTGGAGATGGATCGGCAGGCCCGCGCCAGGTTCAGCCGCGGGCTCGACCTGGTCGTGCTCTCGGAATTCTCGCTGAACGACTCGAGCGCGCCGCTGGCGCGGCGGGCCATCGCCCTCGACAGTCCGGGCATTCGATTCTTCCAGGACCTGGCCCGGCAGTATCACACGTACCTGGTCATCCCGTCGGTGATCGTCGCCGACGGCGCGTACTACAACTCGGCGATCCTCCTGGACCGCGAGGGCAAGATGATGGGCCGCTACGACAAGGCCCACGCCGTCATCGACTGGGCGCCGGCCGAAACCTTCGAGGGCGGACTGACGCCGGGCAGAAGCTTCCCGGTCTTCGATTGCGATTTCGGCCGCATCGGCCTGCAGATCTGCTTCGACTACTGCCACGAGGAAGGCTGGCACGAGTTGGCCCTGAAGGGAGCCGAACTGGTGGCTTGGCCGACGCAGTCGCCCAGTGTCTCCGTGGCGGCGGCCCGGGCCGTCAACAACCGCTACTACGTCGTCTCGAGCACGTGGCGCAATGACGCCGTCGTGATTGATCCCGTGGGCCGCCTGGCGGCGGAGTTGCGCCCGAAAGAGGCAAAAACGACGCCCGACGGTGACACGCTGGTCTGCCAGATCGACCTGGAGTACCGCCTCCTTCCGTGGCATCCCAAACTCGAAAACGGGGAGGCCCTGAGGAAGAAGTACGGCGACGACGTGGGCTTTCAGTTCTACCCGGAAGAAGACATGGGCGTGTTCTGGTCGAACAATCCGGCGATCCCGATCGACCGAATGATCCGCTCGATCGGCGTGCCCACGCAGAACGAGTACGAGCAAGCGGAGCGAGACCGGCTGCGGAAATTCCGAACAGCGCCGAAACGTAGGTAGGCGGCAAGGGCATCCGACTTCTCCGACACCGAAGGCGGGGGTGGACTATGACGAGATACATCTCACCGGAGCGCAAGGCTGGGTACTACGTAGGCTTTGTGTTGATGGTACTGGGCGTAATCATATTCATGTCCACGTTCTTCACCCACGCCATGCAGCTTGCCGTGGTCGGTATCGTGATTGCCGCTATCGGCCAGATCATCCAGCGCGTTTCGGCCCGAGGCCTCCGCGGGTCGGGAGTCATTTTGGATCCCGAAGGCGCCCGCGACGACCTGGAGCCCTACACCCGCATGGCCGGCGGCATGGTCAAGGACGCCCTCGACGAGGCCGACATCTCGCTGGGACGCTCCGCGCCGGGAAAGGTCGTCATGATCCGATGCCAGGATTGCGGCACGCTGAACGAAGAGGACTCCAAGTTCTGCCAGGAGTGTGGGCGGAAACTGTAGCGGCTGCGAGGGACGATGCTCATGGACAATTTCGCCCTGGTACGGCCCGAGCACCTGAACCATCACGGTCGGCTCTTCGGCGGCGCGATGCTCAAGTGGGTCGACGAGTTCGCCTGGATGGCCGCCACGCGCGACTTCCCGCATTGCAGCCTCGTGACCATCGGCATGGACCGCG
>JAFGPY010000017.1 GCA_016935955.1 Planctomycetota bacterium | reverse complement strand
TTGCAGCGATTCGAGAAGGCGGGCAACAGTGGACGGGTATTCCGGCCCGCGCCGTTCTGGTCATGGAACGACGAGCTGAAGGCCGACGAGGTGCGACGGCAGATTCGCGAGATGAGCCGCGGCGGTTTCGGCGGCCACTTCATGCACTCGCGGATCGGTCTGGCCACGCCGTACCTCGGCACCGAATGGATGGAATGCGTCGTCGCGGCCTGCATGGAAGCCCGCGACACGAACGTGCAGCCGTGGCTCTACGACGAAGACTGCTGGCCGAGCGGCAACTGCGGACGGCGGATCACTCACGGTCGCCCCGAGAACCAGGCCAAGATCCTGGTTTACGAGATGGTGCGCCCGGCCAATTTCCGCGTCGAGCCCCAGACGATCGCCGTCTTCATCGGACAGAAGACCGGCGACGGACCGCTGTCGGACTTCCAGCGACTGCCGGACGTCAACGAGGCCCGCTCCTTGCGGCTGAAGGGCAGCGAGGTCATGCTGCACTTCGCCTACCGCAACCACGAGTACGTCGACGTGCTCAACCGCGCCGCCACCGGACAGTTCATCGAGTCGACGCACGAGGAGTACCGCCGCGCGGCCGGACGCTTTTTCGGCACGACTGTTCCCGGCATCTTCACCGACGAGCCGATGATCATGAACGAGCGGCCCGGCGCCGCCTGGTCGCTTGAGTTGCCCGAGTTCTTCCGCCGCAGTGCCGGATACGATCTTCTCGACCACTTGCCGGCCCTGTTCTTCTCGGTGCCCGGCGGCCAGAAGGTCCGCTTCGACTACCACCAGACGCTGCTGCGGCTGTTCCTGTTGGCCTTCACGCTGCCGCTCTACCAGTGGTGTGGCCGCAACAAGCTCATGCTCACCGGCCACCTCATGGGCGAGGACTCCTGCCTGGCCCAGGTCCAGTTTGCGGCTGCTGTCATGCCGCACTACGAGTACATGCACGTGCCCGGCGTCGACCACCTGCGCCGCTGGATCACCTCGCCGGTCGGACCGAAGCAGGCTTCCAGTGTGGCCAACCAGTTCGGCCGCTCGCGTGTGCTCAGCGAGATCTGGGGCGCCAGCGGTCACGGCGTCACCTTCGAGCAGCTTCGCTGGATCGCCGACTGGCAGATGGTCTTCGGCGTCAACTTCCTCTGCCCGCACCTGTCGCTGTACTCGATGCGCGGCTGCCGCAAACGCGACTATCCGCCGAACCTGTTCTTCCAGCAGCCCTACTGGCCGCACTTCAAGCGGCTCAGCGACACGCTGTCGCGTACGGCTGCGGTGGCCAGCGCCGGCACGCTCGTGGCCGACTGCCTGGTGGTGCACCCGGTGACGTCGGCCTGGGTGCTGCACGGCGACCCGGCGGCTCGCGAGGATTTGAGCCGCATCGACGACGACCTGGCCCGCCTGACCACCGAGCTGGCCGCCATGCACTGCGACTTCGAGTTTGGCGACGAGACGATTATGGAGCGTCACGGTCGCGTGACCGGCGGCAAGCTGGTCATCAGCCGCCGCAAGTACTCCAAGGTCATTGTGCCTTCGTGCACGAATCTCAAGAGCGGCACGTTCGACCTGCTGAAACGGTTGACCCGGTCGCGCGGGACGCTGGTCTTCGCCGGTCGGCTGCCGACGCTCGTCGACGGACAACCGTCCAAGCCGCTTGAGCAGTTCATCGCCAGGCAGAAGTGTCTCGACGCCTCGACGGTCAAAGGTGCAGCCGCCTTGAAGAAGATCCTCAAGCCGACGCTGAGGATTTCGGCGGCTCGCGGTACGGCCGACGCCCGAGACGTGGCGGCCATGTGGCGCGACGACGGACGGCAGCACATGTTCTTCCTGGTCAACCTCGATCCTGCCAAAGGGCACGAGATTGCCGTCACCATGCCGATCAAGGGGCTGGTTCAGCAACTCGACGCCACGACCGGGCAGGTCGCGCCGCTGGAGGCGCGGGCTGCTCGCGGCGGGCAGACCGTGCGTCTGCAATTGCCCGAAATGGGCTCGACGCTGCTGGTGGTTAACAAGAATCGTAAACCAGCCAAGGCGCCGGCCGCTGTCGCTCGCGTGCGACGCAAGAAAGTCCTCGCCCGGCGCTGGCAGTACAAGCGGCTCGATCCCAATGCCCTGGTGCTCGACGTGGCCAGGGCGGCCTTCGGCGAGCAGCCGCCCGGCGACCCGCTGCCCGTGTCCGACATTCAGAAGATGCTCCTGGCTGCCGGACACGACACCGTTGTCGAGATGACCTTCGCTTTCGCCAGCAAGCTCGACACCAAGCGCAGCCGTCGCCTGCAACTGGCCATCGAGCGGCCCAACGACTTCGAGATTCACGTCAACGGGCTCCGCGTGCCGCTCAGGGACGAAGGGCCGTGGATCGATCCGTCGTTGCGGCTGCTGGACATCTCGCGGCTGCTGAACCGCGGCGCGAATGTCATCACGTTGCGGCGGCCGTTCTTCCAGCGCGACGACCATCGCCGGCGCCTGGTCGGATTGAACGATCCCAGCGGCGGGCAGACGTTCAACAACTGGATCTACCCGCAGGTGGAGCTTGAATCGATCTACCTCGTGGGCGACTTCGCCGTCGAGTTCGACGGCAGCCAGCTCAGCGGCGACATCGGCTTCTTCGGCCGCGACGTCAAACCGTGGGATCGGTTGCCGCCCGGACGCAGCGCGTGGCTGTGCGGCAATCCCGTCCTGGTGCCCGACGTCGAGTCCGGCAGCGGGCAGGACCTGCTGCGCGGCGGATTGCCGTTCTACGCCGGCACGGTCGAGCTTTCGCAGACGCTCGTACTGACGGGCACGCCTTCTCCGGCGTCGGTGCTCGAACTCGCGCCGCCGGAGGCCGTCGTCACCCAGGTGCTCGTCAACGGGCACGAGTGCGAACCGCTGTGGCAGCGGCCGTACCGCGTCGAGGTCGGGCCGCACCTGGTCAAGGGCAAGAACGACATCACCCTTCGCCTCACCGGCAGCCTCCGCAATCTCATGGGGCCGCACCACCATCGCGCCGGCGAACTCTACATGGCCGGCCCGAACCAGTTCGTCGGCCGCAAGCGGTTCCATCGCGGGCACCTCGTCGACAACCACGAGTACCGCGAAGACTACAACCTCGTGCCCTTCGGTCTCGGGGGCGACGTGGTGCTTCACTACTGAAAAAGCCGATCGCAACAGGCGGCGCGGCTTCGGCAAGCGCCGCCCGTTGTCATCTTATACCGAAAAAAAACTCACATGATTTTCAGACCACCCATGCACGTCGATGAACATGGCCGCGCCGCAACGGTCTGCCCACAACGCGACCCGAGTCGCCGGCTGCGGCCCATAACATGTGTTCCGCCCATATCTTACGACGGACCCATCAAGAGCCGTCGAATCGTCTCCCCAACATTGCCGCTCCCTCGTCGGACGGCGGCCGGAATCGCAGAGATACGATCACCGTGATTTTTGTCGCCCGGTGTATTGTCTGCGTACGGAGTCTGCTATAGTATCGCCGGTAGGGATGACTTATGAGTTGTGTTCCCTGTTGCCCGTGCAGCACGTCATAAGATGCATCCTCGCGCTGGAGTGGCACATCTTAAGTCTTCGCTTGTGTAACGCTGCCTGATGTCCAAGGAATCAGGTTCGACATTGACCCGCAGGACTGCACATTAGGAGAAGAACCATGGAACACCGACGGCGACGTATCGGCACTGTTGTCCTGATCTTACTGGCCACCGTGGTGGTGACCGGCTGCAGCTCGTACCCGACCAAGTTTCCGATCATCCCGGGCGGCGAGGTCCGCCGCGAGCACGGCAAGCCCATGGAGGGCGGGTACTATATGGACTTCGATCCCGATGCCGCGACTCTGGAGGTGGTCCCTGTCGAGGACACCAATCCCGTCAAGACGCAGCACATCCTGATCGCCACGGTCAAGGACGCCGACGGCAAGCCGCTGGAGTGCCGCCGTGTCGAGTGGATCATCTCCGAGGGCAGCGTCGGCGACATCGTCGAGGTGGACGAGAGCGGCTGGTACAGGCAGCGCGGCTACAAGGTCGACAATAAGTACGCCGTCAGCCACACCAACCGCAACGAACACGTGCTGACGCGCGGCAACGACGACCCGTCCGACGATATCACCATCGGCAAGGGCCAGACCTGGTGCGTCATCACCTCGCCCGTCGAGGGCGACACCCACATGGTGGCCTACGCACCGGCCATCTTCAACTGGGACAAGCACAAGGTCTTCGTCATCAAGCACTGGAACGACGCCAAGTGGGAGTTCCCGGCCGACGCCACGAACCCCATCGGCACGGCGCATAACCTGGCCGTCAAGGTCATGAGGGCCTCCGACGGCACGCCGCACAAGGGCTGGCTGGTGACCTTCAAGGTGGCCGACGGGCCCGATGCCGTGTTCGCTCCCGGCGACA
Source organism: Planctomycetota bacterium (assembly GCA_016935955.1). The sequence continues at coordinate 3,038 of JAFGPY010000017.1, read as the reverse complement.
AGCCGGCCGTCACCGTCAAGACCGGTGACGACGGCGTGGCCCGCGTCCAGCTCAAGCAGGTCAAGCCGGTCGAAGGCGCCAACACGGTCGAGATGGAGATCGTGCGTCCCGAGGACAACACCTGCGGCTGCAAGCCCCAGGCTCGCATCGCCACGGGCAAGATGGTCAAGACCTGGGTCGGCCCGAGGATCGACATCAAGAAGAGCGGCCCCGCCGCAGCAGGCGTGGGCGACCAGATCCAGTACGCCATCGTCGTGACCAACCCCGGCCGGGCCGACGCCACCAACGTCAGAGTGGTCGACGCTTTGCCGGACGGTCTGGAGTATGTCAGCTCGCGACCGGCTGCTACGGCCTCGGGCCAGACCCTGACCTGGTCGCTTGGCACGCTGGCCGCCGGCGGCAGCCAGACGCTGGCCGTGACGGCCAAGACCACGCGGACCGGCACGTTCCAGAACTGTGCCGAGGTGACGGCCGACCATGGCCTGACGGCTCGTGACTGTGCGACGACCGTCGTCACGGCGCCGAAGCTGGCGATCGAGAAGACCGGTCCGGCCGAGGTCCTGATCTGTGAGCCGATCACCTACAAGATCGTGGTTCGCAACACCGGTGACGGCCCGGCCACCAACGTCCGCGTGACCGACGAACTGCCGAACGGGCTGACGGCCGAGAACGGCCGCCAGACGGCTGCCTTCGATGCCGGCGACCTGAAGCCCGGCGAGGCCAAGCAGGCCACCTATCGCGCCAAGGCCTCGAAGCCGGGGACCTACGAGAACACGGCCGTGGCCACAAGCGCCGAGGGTGCCAAGGCCGAGGCCACACACAAGGTGATCGTCCGCCAGCCGACGCTCGTGCTGACCAAGACGGGGCCCGAGACGCGGTTCATCAATCGCGAGGCCACCTATGAGATCACCGTCAGCAACAAGGGCGACGGCGAGGCTCGCAACACCGTGGTCACCGACACGCTGCCGTCCGGTCTGACGTTCGTCAGTGCGACCGACGGCGGACAACTGAGCAATGGCAAGGTGGTCTGGAACGTCGGCACGCTGGCGCCGAACGCCTCCAGAAAGATGTCGATGACGGTCAGGGCGACGGGCATGGGCAAGCAGCGCAACACGGTCACAGCCGTGGCCACCTGCACCGACGCCCAGGCCGAGGCGACTACCGAGGTCACAGGCATCGCGGCGATCCTGATCGAGGTGAAGGACGTGGAGGACCCGATCGAGATCGGCAGGAATGAGACCTACATCATCGAGGTCACCAACCAGGGTTCGTCCGAGGGCACGAACATCCGCGTGTCGTGTGTGCTGCCGTCCGAGCAGGACTACGTGAGCGGTGAAGGCCCGACGCAGGGCACCGTCGCGGGCAAGAAGATCACCTTTGCCCCGCTGGCCAGCCTGGCGCCGAAGGCCAAGGCCGTCTACCGTGTGACGGTCAAGGCCAATGCGGCCGGGGATGTGCGGTTTGCGGTCGAGATGATCAGCGACCAAATGACCAGTCCGGTCAACGAGACCGAAAGCACGCACCAGTACAAGTAATAAGCACCGGGGTCAAGCGCGGGGCGCTCGACGTCCGTCGGGCGCCCCGTTTCACATCCCCGCTGGATCAGACGCCGGAATCGGCCGCAACACGGGCCGACCGCCGTCCTCACTCGGAAAGGAGTGACACCGCCATGAAACGCACCCTACCTCTATTGATGGTTCTTGCCGTCGCGGTGGCTCTGGCCGCGTCCGCGGCGGCGCAGCCGGCCGGCAGCTCGGGCGCCGTCGTCACGTGGGTGGCGCCGGCGGAGGTGCTGGTCGGCCGCGAGTTCAGCTACAAACTCATCGTGACCAACGTGACCGGGCAGCCGCTGGCGGACGTCGAGGTCGTCTCGCAGTCGCCCGAGGGCTTCACGCTCAAGGGCACGGAGCCTGCGGCCACCGTCTCGGGCGATACGCTGGTCTGGAAGATCGCCCGAATGGAGGCCGGCCAGTCGCAGACAATGACCGTCACCGGCTCGGCCGCGGGCACGGGCGCGATCAAACCGTGCGCCCACGCGACATGCCGCCTGCCGCAGGCCTGCACGACCATCCGGGCCGTGCAGCCGAAGCTCGAGTTGGCCAAGAGCGGCCCGGCCGAAGTCCTGATCTGCGAGCCGATCACCTACACGGTGGTGGTCCGCAACACGGGCGACGGGGTGGCCACAGAGGTTCGGGTCGACGATGCGCTGCCCGAGGGTCTGACGACCGAAGACGGCCGCAACACCGTCGCCTTCAACGCTGGTGACCTGAAGCCCGGCGAGGCCAAGCAGGCCTCCTACCGCGTCAAGGCCTCGCGCCGCGGGACGTTCGACAACACCGCCAAGGCCACCAGCGCCGAGGGTGCCCAGGCCCAGGCCACCCACCAGGTGGTCGTCCGCGAGCCGCTGCTGCGACTGACCAAGACCGGTCCCGAGATGCGCTACCTTGGCCGCGAGGTCGCCTACACGATCACGGTCGAGAACACCGGCGACGGCCCGGCCCGCAGCCTGGTGCTGACCGACACGTTGCCCGACGGGCTGACGCTGATCAGCGCCGGCGAAGGCGGCCAGGCCGGCGGCGGACGGGTCGTCTGGAACCTCGGGACGCTGGAGCCGGGAGGCTCGAAGGCGGTGTCGCTGACCTGCCGCGGGGACCGCATCGCCACGGTCAAGAACGTGGCGGCGGCGACGGCCACGTGCACCGACGCCGCGGCCGAGGTGACGACGCGCATCGAAGGCATCCCGGCCATTCTGTTCGAGGTCGTGGACCTGGAAGACCCGATCGAGGTGGGCAAGGAGGAAACCTACAAGATCGAGGTCACCAACCAGGGTTCGGCCGTAGGCACCAACATCAGCGTGTCGTGCACATTGCCGCCCGAGCAGGACTACGTCTCCGGCAAGGGGCCGACGCAGGCGGCCGTGCAGGGCAAGGCCGTGACCTTCGCTCCGCTGGCCAGCCTGGCGCCGAAGGCTACGGCCGTCTACTACGTGACCGTCAAGGCCGTCAAGGCCGGTGACGTGCGTTTCGCGGTCGAGCTGA
>JAFGPY010000126.1 GCA_016935955.1 Planctomycetota bacterium | reverse complement strand
CGGCCTGCTGTGGCACGAGGGTCTGGATCTGCTGCGGCGGGTCTGCACGGAGCGGCAGGTCGTGGCGGCCGACATCGTCGAGGTGCGGCCGATTCCCCCGAACCACTGCACGGAGTTCGCGGCGGCGCGACTGGCCTACAAGCTGATCGCCTACACGCAACTGAAATCATAGGATGCAGGCGGAAGTGGATCATGGCCACGCAAGCGTGGCCATGCCACCCATTATGTTCTGCGTGGCGTCCGGCTGACCGAAGACCATATGACGACACATGGCTGCGGGGCAGCCATGGCACCCAATCTACAGGTGAGGGAAGAGCCGGCCTGTGAACAAGAAACGCCTCTTCTTCATCGTCACGAAGCGCAACGGTCGCGAGGTCCTGTTGCTCAGGACTCAACGGGGCTGTACGCTGCCGACTTTCGACAAGAGCGTTCCGGCGAGGGTCGGCTTCGACGATCCGGGGCCGTACAACGACTGGTTCAAAGGCCGTTATGGACTGGACGTTGTGCGACGTTACGCCATCGACCAACCGGGCAGCGATATGGCACTCTTCGTCATGGAGCCCCGTGTCGCAGAGCCAAACGTCCCTGTGGACGCCTTGTGGGTCGGTGCGGGCGATCCGCTCCTGGCGTCACTTCATCCCGCAAGTCTTCGGACGCTCGTAGCTGCGGGGTTGGTCGATTCTGCTGACTCCCAGACCATTCCCTGGTCGAACCCCGGAGGGTATGACCCGGCGTTCGCGTGGATGTTCGAGACCCTTGAACAGTGCGGCCTGACGCCCGTGGAGCCGCCGCAGCAGGTGAAGAATGCCTACGTGTCGTCGGTGTTTCGCTGCCGGACGGACCGGGGCACCGTCTACCTGAAGACGCTTCCCGGAATCTTCGTGCGGGAGCTGGCGGTGACGCGGAAGCTCGCTGAGTGGAACATCGTGCGGCTCCCGGAACGGTTGGCGTCGAACACCGAACAGGGATGGATGTTGATGGCGGACATGGGCGGGTGCGATCTTGGCGAGTCCGGCGACGTGGATCTGCTGACGAAGGTTGTCACCAGGTTCGCAGACATCCAGATCGCCTCCACGGCTCATGTCGGCGGCGACTCGCCATGGCCCTTCTACGATTGGCGGGTCCCGGTGCTGCGGGACACGATCAGCGATACTGTGGCTGAGGCCGAGTCGCTGCTGCGTGACTCGCCGCACCAACTGACCGGGGAAGAAACAGCGCGGCTCGTCTCGTCGTTGCCGCCGTGGCAGCGGTTGTGCGACGAGATCATAGCCGCCGGCATCCCTTCAGCGATCGATCACGGCGACCTGCGTCCGGGCAATATCAGGGTGGTCTCAGGCGACGTCGTTTTCTACGACTGGGCGTGGTCGGCGGTTACCCACCCCTTCATGGCCCTCGCGGGGTTCCTTCACATCGTGAGGGATCGGCTCTGCGAAGCCGCAAACTGCCGCCTTCGGGATTCATATCTGGAACGATGGCAGGATTACGCGCCGCTCGATGATCTCAGGCGACTGCTCGACCTGGTTGACCAGGCCAGAGTCCTGTACGGCACTGTGGCCGATGCCGAGTGGCTGCGCTGCCTGTGGAGGGCCGTGGATTGGCAAACGCCGAATCCCGCCTCCGCGGATGCGTGGACACTGGACAGGCGGCAGTACTACTTCGCGAAGATGCTCCGCCGCCTGATGAGCCGCTGACTATCCCCCGACGATCTCGAAGGGCACGGCCGGAAGGGTGCCCAGCGAATCGCGGCGGGTGCGGCCCGTGGCGGGCTGACCTTCCTTGGGCGGCACCTCGCGATAGATGAAGAGATTCAGGATCAGGTTGCCCTTCAGGCCCAGCTTAAGCTTCTCGGGATCGGTCTCGAAGACGATGCTCATGCCGCCGGGCACGGGCATGGCCTTCTTGACCGTCAGACCGTCGGGCGGGTCGCTCAGTTCGACCTCGATCTTGCCGGCCAGGGCTCGGCCCGGCATCTTGGCCCGGACCTGCGTGGTGCCGGGCGTCCGGAGCTTGATCGGCGTCTCGCCCTCGACCTCCCAGGTGGCCTGCCGCCAACCTGGATCCACGGCCACCACCCAGCGCTCGGCCGGAACCAGGTGCCGGTAGATGAAGGCCTGCATCATGTCGTCGGCCGGAACCGCCTCGTGACAGACCTCGCGGCCGCCGATCGTGGCCACGCCCTCCAGGTACAGGGCGTTGAACTGCTCCTCGGGTTTGGGCGGCGCGGTGAGCGTCACGCGAACCTGGTCCTGCCCATCGGGCAAAACCGCCCCGGCCAGGACAAAGTCCTTGGGCGCGTCCTTGAGCCGCAACTGGATCGGGCCCGAGAACCCGTCACGCCGCAGGGCGTAGACGGTCACGGGCACGGAGGCCCCGCCGCGGACGTTCAGCGCCGACGGCGCGATGCGCAACTCGAAGTCGGGGCGCCCGCGGCTGACGCGCAGCCGATAACCGTAGTCCGATCCGCCTCCCCCCTGCACGTCGCCGAGCCGCAGCAGGTAGTCGCCCGTCTCGGGAATCGTCGCGGCCACGTGCGAGTCGGCGTGGTGCGTCACGAGGCCCGAGCCCTTGTCCTCGCAATCGTCGCAGACGGCCAGCGAGTTGCCCTTGGCGTCGCAGAGATTCAGGATGGAATCCAGCGGCGAGCCCAGGCGGCGAGCCAGCACCTCGGCCACCACCTGGTCGCCCTTCTCGGCGTGGAAGCGGAAGACGTCCACGTCGCCCGGCCGGTCGATGCGGCCGTTGACGATCACCGGCATCGTGAGCTTGGCGGCCTTGGCGGCCTCGTCGTTGGGCTCCTGCTCCAGGCATTCCGGCAGATCGTCGATCGCCAGCGGCACGGCGTTGGACGTACCCAGAGGACCGCGAACGCTCAGCGGACGGATGCCCGCCGCCTGGGGCGTCAGGCTGACCTTGCACTGGTCGGCCGGAATGTTCCAGCCGTCGACCTCCACGGTCAGGGCTTTGCCCTGGCGGCCGCCCAGCGGGAAGATCGAAGCCACAAACGGCAGTTCGCCGACGGTCACGCGGTAGACGAAGTCCTCGCGGCCGCGATAGATCGAATCGCGAATCTCCAGCACGTACTCGCCGTCGGTCGGCACCTCGTAGAGCAGCACCGGGTCGGGATCGAAACGGTAGTCGTCGGCGAACGCCACCTCGCGGCCGCCCGCGTCGTAGAGCGTCGCGGTGGCCTGGAACCAGCCGGGCACGGCGTCGGCCAGGTAGGGAATCAGGCTCCGGGCGCTGACCTCGATGACGATACGCTGGCCATGCTCAGCCTTGAAGCGAAAGTAGTCCACGTCGCCGGGCATGATCTGCCCGTTGAGAACCATCGGCAACGACGGGACGGCCGTGGCTTCGGCGACACGGTCGTTCGGTTCGGTCTCGCGGAACTCGGCGAGCCGCCCGACCTGGAATCGCAGAGGCTCGGAGAGACCTTTCCTGGTCGTGACTCGCACCTCGCGAATGCCCGGCTCGGCGTCGGCCGCCACAGTGAGCCGCACCTTCAGCGACTCGGACAGTTGCGGGTTGAGCTGCCGCTTGGGATCGTCGCGTTGCTCGCGGTAGCGCTGAAAGGCCTCAACATGCTTGTCGGTGAGGCCTGCCTCGTGGGCGAAGTCGACGAAGAACCGTCGCAGGACGAGCGGCCCCGCGCGGCGGCCGGCCTTAGCCTCCTCCTGCTGCTTCTTGCGGGCCTTGTCGAAGGACTCGCGGAGCTGCTGCATCTCCTTGCCCGCCAGGGGCGCGATGTGTTCGAGAATCTCGGCCGTCACACCGCCGCCCGAGACGTGCACGTCCTTGGCGTCCTTGAAGTACTGCCCGCCGATGGTGACCTCGACGGTCTCGCCCTGCCGGGCCCCGGCCGGCCAGACGTAGCCGACGTGCGGCGCCCCCTGCTGTGCCATCGCCTCGGACGCCAGTGCCGCCAGAATCACCGCCACAGACAAGCCAATGCGATTCGTTGTCATCGCCATGGGCGACCTCCGCAGGCTACACGATTTCCGTCAGCAGTTCGATCTTGCCCTCGCGTGCGGCGTCGGGTTCCATCACCGGAACATCATCGCCCAGCGGGTGCCGCAACTTGGCGTCGACGTCGATGCCGAGTTGCGTGTAGATGCTGGCGATGACGTCGCAGGGATAGATGGGCCGTTCTTTGACGGTCTCGGCCCGTTCGTCCGAGGCGCCGACCACGCGGCCGCCCTTGAATCCCCCGCCCGCAAGGACCGCCGAGAAGACCTTGCCGTAGTGGCCGCGACCGCCGTTCCAGGGGGCTTCCCACTGGACCTTGGGCGTGCGGCCGAACTCGCCGGTCCACCAGACGATCGTGCTGTCGAGCAAGCCGCGGGACGACAGGTCCTCCAGCAGCGTCGCCATGCCCGAGTCCATCTGCGGCAACTTGCGGCGCATCTCCTGGAAGTGCTGCTTGTGCGAGTCCCAGCCGGTGTAGTTGATCGTTACGTAGGGCACGCCGGCCTCGACCAGGCGCCGGGCCATCAGGCACGATTGGCCGAAGGTGTGGCGGCCGTACTTGTCGCGCAGCTCGTTGGGCTCCTGCGACAGGTCGAAGATCTTGCCGGCGTCGCCCAGGATCAGGTCGTAGGCCCCGTCGCGGGCCTTCTCAAGCGGCTCGAGCTGGTCGCTGTCGCCCATCGCGCGGCCGAGGGTGTTCAGACTCTTGAGCAACTCGCGGCGGCTCTTCTGCCGCTGCTCGGAGATGCCCGCCGCCACGACGCCCTCGACGGCGAACGGCGAGCGGTTGGGGTCGCCACCGGTCGCGAAGGGTTTGTATTTTGTGCCGAGGAAGCCGGCCTCGGAGAACCGCCCCTGCAGTTGCGTCAGGACAATGTAGGGCGGGATGAGGCCTTTGTAGCCGGCGTTGTAGCCCTTGAAGTACGAGACCACGGCCCCGACGCCCGGGTAGACGATGCGCCCGCCGGGCCGCCGCCCGGTCTGGACCATGTAGGCGGCCGTCTCGTGCCCGTTGATGCCGTGCGTCATGCTGCGGAGGATGGCGTACTTGTCGGCCTGCTTGGCCAGCAGCGGCAGCATCTGCCCGATCATGATCCCGTCGACGTTGGTCGGGATGGGCGAATCGAACGGGCCGGTGTAGTCGTTGCCCGTACCGGGCTTGGGGTCGAAGGTGTCCATGTGCGCCGGGCCGCCCCACATCCAGAT
>JAFGPY010000125.1 GCA_016935955.1 Planctomycetota bacterium | reverse complement strand
GGGGATCTGCAGATAGGCGTTGGCCACGTTGCCGTTGTCGTCGAGGAAAATGTCGATCTTCCCATGACCTTCGAGCCGGGTAATCGGATCCACAGATATGCGTTTCATCGTCCGCTTTCTCCTTCGCGAGCCGCCTGACTCTTCTACGTTTTGGCCGTCGCGCCGTTGGATTTGGGTCTACGTTTGTAGGAGGCGACTCCTGTCGCCGAATTGTCGAGAAACGCGATGTTCATCGGCGACAGGAGTCGCCTCCTACAAGGGCTATGGGCAATTTGGCCGCTAGTTCTCACTTTCCGGCGGCCGTCGCGCCGTTGGATTTCTTGTCGAGGGTATTGCGCCGCAGCAGGCTATGGGCCAGGCTGAAGCGGTAGAAGCTGCCGACCGGGTCCGGGATGCCGTCGGCGATGATCTGCTGGATCTCGTCGGGATCTTCCGAGTCGATCACCGAGGCCAACGCGCTCATGAGCCGGGCCCCGTAGTCCAACACGTCGTTGTTCGGGCCGTAGCAGCCGATGCAGGGCGAGTTGACCTGAGGACAGAGGGCCCCGCAGCCGGCCCGGGTGGCGATGCCGCAGCAGAGCAGGCCTTGCTCCAACAGGCAGGTCTCATCATCGGGGATGATCTCCCAGGTGCGGTGGAACTTCTTGATTTTCTTTTCGGTCCGCACGCGAGGGCAGTCGTCGCAGACGGTCGTGTCGGAACCGATGACCGACCCGGCCGGCGGCAGCTTGCCTTCGAGGATCGCGACGATCGCGTCCCAGATGCGGTCCGCCTCGGGCGGGCAGCCGGGCAGGTAATAGTCGACCGGCACCGTCTGGTCGAGCGTCTTGAGCGTGTCGTAGAAGACCGGCAGGTAGAGCTTGCCCTCGGGCATGTCGGTCTCGTGCTGCGGCCGGATGTCCTTCGGGTTCTCGGTCGACGGCGTGTCGCGGTAGGCCGTATCGAAGCATTCCTGGCGGTTGTTCATGTTGGCCAGGCCGGGGATGCAGCCTTCGTGGGCACACGAGCCGAACGCGACGAGGACCTTCGACTTCTTGCGAAGCAGTTGGGCCATGTATTCCTGTTCGCTGGTGCGGATGCCGCCGTTGAACAGGCAGACGTCGATTTCGCCGTCGGCCAGCTTTTCGACGTCGCTGACCTTGCCGTCGGTGGCACAGGGCCAGAAGACGATGTCGAAGGCGGCGGCCACGTCGAGGATCTTGGCGTCGATGCCCAACACGGCGATTTCGCAGCCGCCGCACGACGCGGCCCAATAGAGGGCCAGCTTGCCTTTGGTTTTCGCTTGGGCTTGGCTCACGGCTTCACCTCCATCGCCTCCTCGTGCTCCTTGACGATGCTCTCAAGGGCTTCGAGTCGGTCTTCTTGTTCGGTCCAATTGGCTTGCCAGTTCAGCGGTCCCAACGCGCGGACGTCCTCGACCAGCTTGCCGATCGATTCGGCCAGGTACTGTCCTTCGGCCGCCGAGGCCCAGACAAGCTGCACGCGTCGTTCGTCGATGCCCATGGCTTTTAGCGTGTGCTTGATCATGCCGTAGCGCCGCATGGCCTTGTAGTTCTGGTCGACGTAGTGGCACTCGCCCGGATGGCAGCCGGCCACCATGACGCCGTCGGCGCCCAGCGACAGGGCCTTGAGGACGAACGTCGGGTCGATGCGCCCGCTGCACATCACGCGGATGATCCGGACGTTGGGGGGATACTTGATCCTCGCCGAGCCAGCCAGGTCGGCCGCCCGATACGAGCACCAGTTGCACATGAACCCCACGATTTTCGGTTCGAAGGTTTCCTCACTCATTGTCGTACACGCCTCCAGTCGGGAGCGGTCGTTCGGCAGACTTGTTTATTGACTTTTTCGAAAAAGGAAACCGCAGATGAACGCTGATGGACGCGGATTGTTGGAGGGCCGAGTCTCAGTTCGTCAACATCTGGGTGATCTAAGTCCTTATCTTCTTCTGCTGCTGTAAGAAGTCGTCCAAGACGACTTACTCGTGTTTAATTTGCGTTTATCCGCGTTCATCCGCGGTTTCTTTTCTTTCCCTGCTCACGACGTTGCCGGTTCGGCGGAAGTGGGGTCTTTGGCCGCGGCCATCGCGTCCCAGAGGGCGCCTTCGATTTCGGCGAAGATTTGGTTGTTGTTGAAGTGGGCGCCGGTGATGACGCCGGCGGGGCAGGCGGCCACGCAGGTGCCGCAGCCTTTGCACAGGGCCGTGATCACGCGGCTGACTTTCTTTTCCTCGTCGTATTCGATCGCGTTGTAAGGGCAGAGGTTGTTGCAGATCCGGCAGCCGGAGCAGGCCTCTTCGTTGATCGTAGCGATGATCGGCTCGATCATGACCTTGCCCTTGGTGATCATGGCTTGCACTCGGGCGGCGGCCGCGGCGCCTTGGGCCACCGAGGCCGGGATGTCCTTCGCGCCCTGGCAGGCCCCGGCGACGAACACGCCGTCGGTCATCGTGGCCACGGGGTCGAGCTTGGGGTGACGCTCGGTGAAGAAGCCGGCCATGCTGCACGAGATGCCGCACTTCAGGCCCAACTCCTTGGCGTCGGCTTGCGGCTCGATGGCCGCCATCAGGACGACCATGTCGACCGGGATCCGCCGCTGCCGGCCGATCAGGGTGTCTTCGCACTGGACGATGAGCTTGCCCTGTTCGTCCGGGTTGCGGGCGGCGTCGGTCACCTCGGCCACCTTGCCGCGGACGAAGTGCATGCCCTCTTCCAAGAGCCGCTGGTAGAACTCCTCGTACATCTTCTGGTTCGTCCGCATGTCGATGTAGAAGGAGTAGACCTCGGCGTTGGTCTTTTCGAGGACCAGGTGGCCCAGTTTCAAGGAGGCCATGCAGCAGACGGCCGAGCAGCCTTCGTTATAGTTGACGTCGCGGCTGCCGACGCAGTGGACGATGGCGATCGACTTGGGCTCGGTCTTGCCGTCGCGCAGGACGATCTTGCCGTTGGTCGGGCCGGCCGCGTTGCACAGCCGCTCGAACTCCATGTTGGTGAACACGTTGGCCAGCCGGCCGTAGCCGTATTGCGGGATCCGCTCGCAGTCGAACAGCTTCCAGCCCGTGGCCAGGATGATGTTCCCGACGTTGACCTCGACGATCTGGTCCTTCTGGGCGTAGTCGATCGCTTCGGTCGGGCAGACCTTCGAGCAGACCTGGCACTTGCCGCGGGTAAAGAAGATGCACGACTCGACGTCAATTACGGGGATCCGCGGCACGGCCTGCGGGAAGGGGCTGTAGATGGCCTTCCGGTTGCCCAGGCCGGCCTCGAAATCCTCGTCGACGACCGTGCGAGGGCACTTCTCGGTGCAGATGCCGCAGCCGGTGCACTTGTCGTAGTCGACGTAGCGGGCCTTCTTGCGGATCTTGACCTTGAAATTGCCGACCGAACCGCTGACCTCTTCCAACTCCGAGTAGGTCAGCAGCGTGATGTTCTCGTGCTGGCCGGCTTCGGACATCTTGGGCGTGAGGATACAGGCCGAGCAGTCCAGCGTCGGGAAGGTCTTGTCGAACTGGGCCATGTGGCCGCCGATCGACGGACCGCGCTCGACCAGATAGACCGGGTGGCCTGCGTCGGCCAGCTCCAGGGCCGCCTGCAGGCCGGCGATGCCGCCGCCAACGACCAGGGTGGCCGGGTTGACGTCGACGTACATCGGTTCGAGCGGCTGCTGGTACTTGACCCGCTCGGCCGAGGCGGCCACCAGGGCTTTGGCCTTGGCGGTGCCGGCGGCCTTGTCGCTGCACACCCAGGAGACGTGCTCGCGGATGTTGGTCATCTGGCAGAGGTACGGGTTGAGGCCCGCGTTCTGGCACGCCTTGCGGAACGTCTTTTCGTGCAGGTGGGGCGAGCAGGCGGCGACGACGACCCGGGTGAGGCCTTGCTTCTTGATGTCCTCTTCGATCATGGCCTGACCGAGCGAGGAGCACATGAACCGGTAGTCCTTCGAGACGACGACGTCCTTGATGTTGGCTCCGGCCCACTTGGCCACTTCCTCGACGTCGACCGTCCCGGCGATGTTGCTGCCACAGTGGCACACGTAGATGCCGACTCTCTCGGCCATGGTGTTTCTCCCTCAAGATCTATCCGGTTAAGCGGCCTGAAGCCGATTCGGACCTCTCATCTTGTCTGTAGGAGGCGACTCCTGTCGCCGAATGGCCCTAGCCGAGGCGTTTTCGGCGACAGGAGTCGCCTCCTACATGCATCATTCTCCGCCAGTAATCTCGTTACCCATTCCGTAGGTCAGGCTGTGCCTGACATGTGATCTCGTTACCCATCTCCCTGTCAGGCACAGCCTGACCTACGTGTTCTTGTCAGGCACAGCCTGGCCTACGCGGTGGTCGCCGCGTTCAATTTGGTTCGCAGGACCGGTTCGGCGTCGACCAGTTCCTTGCCGAAACCGAGTTCCTTGGGGTCGACGCCGAAGGCCACGCCCATCATTTGGGTGAAATAAACGATCGGCATCCTGAAATCGGTCCCGAAGAACCCGTTGACCCGGGCCTGGTAGGCGTCGAGGTTCAACTGGCACATCGGGCACATGCACAAGATCATGTCGGCGTGGTAGTCGACCGCGCTCTGCAACAGGCGGCGGATCAACTCGAACGCCTGCGGCTCGCTGATTTGGGTCATGTGGCCGCCGCAGCAGTGGGCCTTGACCGGGTAGTCGACCACCTCGGCCCCAAGCCACCCGAAGATCTCGTCCATCTGCATCGGGTATTCGGTGCTGTCCTCGCCCTTGATCGGCCGGACGACCTGGCAGCCGTAATAAGGCGCCACGCGGAGGCCTTCGAGTGACTGGGTCATCTTCGCGCGGATCTTTTCCTCGCCGAAGTCATGGTAGACGACGTCTAACAAGTGCCGCACGCGGACCCGGCCCCCTTCGTAATGAAGGCTGCCCGCGGCCAAGGCCTGATTGATCTTCGCTCCCATCTTGGGATCGTCGGTCATCAGCTTGTCGGTCTTGGCCAGGTTCAGGTAGCAGGCTGCACACGGGGCGACGAGCTGATCCAGCGACGAATCGACCCGGGCCAGGTTGCGGGCGACCACCGCACAGGCGGTCAGCTCGTCCTGGCTGAAGTACTCGGTCGCGCCGCAGCAGTTCCAGTCGTCGATCTCGAGGAGTTGGAAGCCCAGCGCCTTGGCGACCGCCTGGGTCGAGACCTCGTACGCGGCCGCGTTGCACTCCATCGAACAGCCAGGATAATAGGCATACTTCACGACGCTTCTCCCAATTCCCGAGCCTTCTTGATGATGGCCTGGAGCTCATCCAGATTCTTGATCTTGGTGGGTCGCAGGGCCATGCGTCCCTTGGTGAACATCGACAGGCCCATCGGCGCCATTTTCACCATCGCTACGGGGCGGTTCAACAGGTAGTACCGGCTGGCCAGGCCCAACTCGAAGCTTCGGCCGTACTTGTCCAGCAGGTCGGTGAACGTCTTGGCCAGGGCGGGCGCGTCGGTGTCGCGGGCCATACCCTCGGCGATGGCCTTGCGCTTCAGGGCGTACATGATATCCGTGATCGGGATATTCTGTGGACATCGCGTGGTGCAGAAGTAGCACGACACGCAGCACCACATGGTGTTCGACTTGAGCACTTCCTCGCGTTGGCCGGCGTTGATCATCGCGAAGAGTTGACGGGGCGAGTGCTGCATGTCGGCCCCG
>JAFGPY010000124.1 GCA_016935955.1 Planctomycetota bacterium | reverse complement strand
ATTCTGGGCCGCCGTTTGCCGAAAACCACGTTCTCGGGGCCGCCAACCGCGTTCTTGCACCCCGAGCACATGTCAAACTGTCGAAAAGCAGCTTGAACGCTAAACACGTGCCGGGCTCAGGCCCGCGGCTCTCCCGATTTGCCCTACAAAAAGACACCGCCTCGCGTGCGGGGCGGTGTCTTCGTAAGGTCCATAGCACCGGACCGACGCCGGCAGTACCGGCGGCGGCCCGCTTGCTCGTCTACTCCGGTGGAAACTCGAGCTCCATGTACACTGGCATGTGGTCCGAGGCAGCGTGCAGCGCGTCAGCGATGGCTTGCCCCTCGGGAATGACGGGCGCGTCGTTGATATCGTTGTTCAGGTGCAGCCCGTCCTGACCGTAGGCCTTGTACGTGTTGATCACATAATCGAGGCCGACACTATCCAGCAGGTTGCCAGATACCAGGATGATGTCGTAGCGGTCGTCCATGCCGCCCGTCGCCGCACCGGTGGGCGCGCCCGCATTGTCAGCGTGCGTGGACTGCGTGTGGATCTCGGCGAACGTCGCGGAATCATGCCAATAGCCCGGCTCGTCGATCGGATCCCAGGCCTGGCCGTCCGGATCCGTGCTCGTGCAGGGAGCGACGCCGTCAACGCATGTGAAAACGACGTAGCCGTCATCACCGCTTTCATAGATGTTGTAGTCGCCGCCCAGCACGAAGTGCGCGCCGGCCGGCAAGGCATCAGTATCCGCCCGCACAGAGGCCGCTGCCGCCGCTCGCTTGTCTTCGTCCTCGCCCGCAGTACCCGATTTCAAGTGCATCGAGTACACATAGAGGTCATACTCGGGGGCAGCGAGGGGCCGGACCTTCCAGCGGTCGATCTCTCGCGGGTCCGCTGCGATGTCGGTATGGTCTCCCGGCGTATAGCTGACCGTGCCCGTGCGATAGTACAGGGCGTTGTCGGTGTCACCACCACCGCTCGTAAAGTCTGCCATCGCGTAGACCCCCGCGCCGTACAGGGGGTTCAGGACGTCCGTCAGGAAACTGCTGGCGCCGGTGCTGCCGTTTGTGATCTCCTGGACCATCAGGATATCCGGGTCAAGCTGATCGAGGACGGTCTGGTAGTCCGCCACGCGATCCGGACCTCCACTCCAGTTGAACACGTTCCAGCTGACCACGCTGATCTGAACGGGGCAGTCTTCTCCGTCCAGCAGCGCCTGGACGAACACCGCAATGTCGGCGTCGTCGTCCGACCAGTCGCCGTTCATGTCCGCGCACCAGTCGTAGGTCGGATCGAGCAGGGCCGCCACGAATTCGGCAATGTCCAAACCGTTTCGCTTGCCGTCTCCAGTGCCGACGGGGTAGAGGTCGCCCTTGCAAAGGCAAGGCTGTGGCTCCTCGCTGCAGAAGATATTCTCCACGCCTGGCGAGTCGTCCACGTACAGGTCGTACTCGCCGATCACCCAGACGTCATCCGGGGGCGGGGTCTCGTTCGGGCAGAGATAGACATGGCCTGGCAAGAGGGTGCCATCTGGCCCGACGGTCGTGCTACTGTAGAAGTAATACGAGTCGGTCGGCGGAGCCGGATCTACAATCACGGCTACGTCATCGATGATCCTAGTCCACGGCGTGCTGTCGAGGACGCCGTCGTCGTTGGTGTCAAGATCTTCACCGGCGTAGGATGTGAAGCCTTGGACCAGCATGTGCGTCTGGTTCTCGCTGTTCTGGAAGTCCACGTTGGAAACCTGGTCGGCCACGGCACCAAACGTGTCCTCGTCCTCGGCGACAAAGAGCACGCCGTCCGCGGGGAGGACCCGCCGCAATGGCACGACGGCCTCAATGAGGCCGCTGTCGGTGTCGCCCGCTCCACCGATGCTGATGTAGGTTAGCCCGCCGAGTGGGGTCCCCACCGTACCCTTCAGCTCGAAGTACTCATCGTCGTCGTCTCCGGGTTGATCGATGCGGATCTCGTTGATGACCGGGCTGTCGTTCACGGGGCAGGGCGTCGTGCAGTCGGTTTCGTCTCCCTGGTACATGCCACCGAGGGCCGCGCAGGCATCCGCCGTCAGGCCGTCCCGACACGAGTCGTCGAACTCGTCATACGTGAATAGGCAGCAGGCACCGACCGGCCCGCAATCGGGGCTTTCGTCAAGGTCCTCTATGCCCACTGTCCAAATCCCGCGAGGCATGAACTGGTAACCACCCACGTAGTCCGGCCACGGAGCGTATTGGTTCAGGATACCCCTGACGCTGACGACGCCTTCGGGAATAGGATAACCCTGCCAGTCCAGGCCGCCGTTCTGAAGGTGAACGGTCGCAGCCTTGCCCGTATCATCAACCAGCGTGTAGCTGCCGGACATATAGGGAGGCCCCGCTTGATAAGCAGCGAACAAGCCCTGCTCCAGGAAGGCTCCGCAGAGCACCTCGACGATCTCGCTCTCATAACTCTCGGCCGTCGGATCGTCGTCCAAATGGTCAAACGTGGCCGCAGTCACCGTCACCGCATCCGGCACAGGACCGGCGTCCTTGGCGCCGTACCTCACCAGCGGCTTGATGCCATCCTGGATCTGGAACAGGCCACTGTACTGCCCGGTCGTGCCCTGAAGGCTGATCCGGTCGCCGTCTGCCACGCCGGACAGGATGCCGTTGATCAAGCCCTGCTCGCCAAAGACGGTGGCGGCGGTGGGCTCGGCAACATCCTGGATCTGGAACGAGGCGTACCCCGCTCCCGACAGATTGGTCCTGCTGGTCATAATGACGTCGCAAAGCCGGACGCCCGTCCCCAACGGCAGGGCCCGCGCCTCGGCGATGGTCTTGCAGTCGGTGCACGGCTCGGGAACATCGAGGCAGGACGCCTCGTCGCCCTGATACTGGCCACTCAGGCCAGCGCACTCCGTGCTGCCCGTGACGTCGTTGCACACGTCATCGACACAGCAAGCGGCCGGACAGGCGATGTCGCCACACGTGGTGCCGGGCCCCTTGAACTCGGAGTTGGTCAACGCCTCACAGTCTTCCTGGAGCAGCCCATCGGTACATTTCCTCTTCCCGGGCTCAGGGTCCTCCCAGTCCCTCCAGCAGCAAGCACCGACGTCGTTTAACACGCCGGGCGTGTCGTCCACGCCGAGGTCAAACTCCCCAATCTGCCAAGGGCCGCTGCCATCGGGGATTCGCTGGACGTGACCCGGAACGTACGAACCGTCGGGACCGACGATCGCACCAGGGGCGGGGCTGAAGTCGTAAACGAACTCGTCGTATTCAGTCGCCGGGGTCAACATCTCCACGAGTGAGACCCAGTCCACGATCTCAGTCCACGGCGTGATGTCGATCGTCCCGTCGCGGTCGGTATCCAGTACGTCATACATGGCGCCGGTGAAGCCAGCGACCAGTAGGTGAGTGACGTTGTCGCTGTTCTCGAACCTGTCAATGCCTCCAGTGTCGAAGTCGATCTGGGCGGGGGCCAGCGTGAAGGTAGCCGCATTGGCACCCAGGAAGTGGCCGTCGGCGGGGATGACGTATCCCTGCAGATCGTACACCCTCTCGATTGCCCCGCTCCGGCAGCCGTTACTGGGGCAGCCGCTGCCACTCCCGTCGTCACCGATCACGATGTAGGTAAGACCATTCAAGGGCGT
>JAFGPY010000123.1 GCA_016935955.1 Planctomycetota bacterium | reverse complement strand
CGCCGCCTTGGAAACCGTTACGGCCTCCGATGCGTTGGGCTGGTTTATGTCTTGTGGCTACACTCAATCGTGAAGTGCTCTAGCCGGAATGTGACGGGAGCCGGCGGCGCTCGGACGCCAGTTGGTGGTAGAGGTCCTGGGCCGACGGAAACGGGGCCAGGGCCCGCTCGAAGATGCCTAGCGACCAGGCGATGGTCAGGCCGTAGTTGGTGATGGGCACGCCCGCTTCGCGGCAGCGCAGGATGCGCGAGAGCATCTCGCGGCGGTTCCAGACACATGCGGCACAGTGCACGACCAGCTTGTAGCCCGACACGTCGTCCGGGAAGTCATGGCCCTGCGTGTGGTCGACGTGGAGCTTGCCGCCGACGTACTGCGTCAGCCAGCGCGGAATCTTCACGGTGCCGATGTCCTCGCCGATCGGGTGATGCGAGCAGGCCTCGGCGATGAGCACGCGGTCGCCCGGTCGCAACGTCTCGATGGCCATCGCGCCGCGGACGAACTCGTTCAGGTCGCCTTTGAATCGCGCGAAGAGGATCGAGAACGAGGTCATGGGCACGGCCGGCGGCGTATCGCCGGCGACCTTCAGAAAGGCCTGACTGTCGGTGACGACGAGGGCCGGCGGACGGCGCAGCCGGTCCAGTGCGTCGCGCAGCTCGCGTTCCTTGACAACCATGCAGTAGGCGTCGTTGTCGAGCAGGTCGCGAATAGTCTGCACCTGCGGCACGATCAGGCGTCCCTTGGGCGCCTCCAAGTCGATCGGCACGACCAGCACGGCCATGTCCCCGGCCGGGACCAGGTCGCCGACGATCGTCGGTGCGTTGACGAACTCTTCCGGCGCGGCACGGATCAGGGCCTCGCGCAGGTCCAGGATGCCGTCGCCGCGACTGGCCACCGTCTCGACCATCGGCACCTTGGCCGCCTTCAGCCGCTCGATAACCTCGGCCTTCGGGCGGTTCAGGTCCACCTTGTTGAAGACGGCGATCGCCGGCGTCTTGCGTCGCGTGAGTTCGTCGAGGATGGCGTCCTCGAACTCGCTCCAGTGTCCGGCTTCGGTTACGATGACGCCCAGGTCAGTGCGGTCGAAGACCTGTCGCGTTCGCTCCACGCGCTTCTGGCCCAGCGCCCCGACGTCGTCGATGCCGGCGGTGTCGATAAAGAGCACCGGCCCCACGGGCAGCAGTTCCATGGGCTTCTCGACCGGGTCGGTCGTCGTACCGGCCACGTCCGAGACGATCGACACGGCCTGCCGTGTCATGGCGTTCAGCAGCGACGACTTGCCGACGTTGCGACGGCCGAACAGGCCGATGTGCAGGCGAAAGCCCTTCGGTGCGGGTCTCATGCGTTCTCCTCATCCGTCGTCGGACTGCCGAGCCGCATGACGCTCTCGCTGGACACCAGGGCGTCGAACCGCTCGGCCGTCAGCTGCCCCATGCTGATCGCCACGTCGCGAACACTGCGTCCGCTGCTGCGCGCTTCTGCGGCCACTTTCTGGGCGGCTTCGTAGCCGATCGCCGCAACCAGCGCCGTCACGCTGGCCGTCGAGGCGGCAACCGTGCGACGGCAACGTTCCTCGTCGGCCTCGATGCCCGCGACGCAGAGTCGCCGGAAGATGCCGCACGCGTTTGTCAGCAGGTCGAGGCTGCCCAGCAGCGTGTCGGCCACCAGCGGCAGGAAGGCGTTCAGTTCGAGGTTGCCCATCGAGCAGGCCATCGTCAGAGCCTGGTCGTTGGCCATCACGGCCATGGCCGCTTGGCTGACCGCTTCGGGGATAACGGGATTGACCTTGCCGGGCATGATTGACGACCCCGCCTGTCGCGGCGGCAGACGAATCTCGCCCAGGCCCGCATCCGGTCCCGACGCCAACAGCCGCAGGTCGGTCGCCACCTTGAGCAGGTTGCTCGCGCAGGCCTTCAGGATGCCGCTGACCTCGACGAAGACGTCGGCGTTCTGCGTGGCCTCGACGAGGTTCTCGGCCCGGGCCAAGCCGAAGCCGGTGATCTCGCGCAGGTGATCGACCACGCGGAAGACGTATTGCCGCGGTGCCGCCAGAGCCGTCCCGATTGCCGTGCCGCCAAGATTGACGACACGCAGCCGCTCCTCGCACTTGTAGATTCGCCAGCGGTCGCGGGCGAAGGCTTCGGCGTAGGCGCCCATCTCGCGGCCGAGCGTGACGAGCACGGCGTCCTGCAACTGCGTGCGGCCGACCTTGACCACGTGGGCCATCTGCTTCTCTTTCCTCTGGAATTCCTCCAGCAGGGCCACGACCTCACGCTCCAGGACGCGCAGCTGTCCGACGGCTGCAACCTTTAGTGCCGTCGGGTAAGTGTCGTTGGTGGACTGGTGACGGTTGACGTCGTCGGTCGGGCTCACGGTCGCGTAATCGCCGAACGGCCGGCCGAGCAGTTGCAGGGCCCGGTTGGCCAGCACCTCGTTGACGTTCATGTTGGTCGAGGTACCCGCCCCGCCCTGCAGGGCATCGACAATAACGAAGGCATCGAGCTTGCCCTCGATCATCTCCTCGCAGGCCGCCTCAATGGCCAGCCCCTTACGATCGTCCCAGCAACCCAGTTCGCGATTCGTCCTGGCGCACGCCAGTTTGACGGCACCATAGGCGCGGATCAGCGAAGCGTTGACCGGACGGCGGGCCAGCGGGAAGTTCTCGACGGCCCGCTCGGTGTAGATACCGTGCAAAGCATCGGCCGACACGTCGCGTTCGCCCAGGAGATCATGTTCCTTGCGGTATACGGTCATAGGCTCGCTCGCATTGTCGCCGTCCCGGCACTCAACTAGAAGTACAGGTCGCGGTCGTCGCTTGTTCGGATGCGGTTCAGCCGCGACAACAGTTCGGTCTTGATCTTGCCGTCGGGCAGGCGCTGCAACTCGGCGGTAGCGGCCCGCTCGCCTGCCGCTCGCGTCTCGGGCGAGGCATAGTCGGCCAGGTACTCGGTCAGCGTGCTCAGGGCGTTCGGCGTGCAGAAGTTCTGGATGAAGCCGGGAATGGCGAATTCCATGAAGTGTTCGCCCGTGCGTCCCAGGCGATAGCATGCCGTACAGAAACTCGGCACGTAGCCGTCCTCGATCAGCTCACGCATCACGACGTCCAGCGGCCGAATGTCGCCGAGCATGAACTGCTCACGCTGCATGACCTGGGCGTCGCCGGCCTCGGTGTAGCCGCCGATCTCGATGCGGCTGCCGGCGTCGATCTGCGAGACGCCAAAGGCCATTACCTCGCGGCGCAGCTCCGGGCGCTCGCGGGCCGTCAGGATCAGTCCTGTGTACGGCACCGAGAGCCGCAGGATCGCCACCAGCCGCTTGAACTGGTCGTCGCTGACGAGGTAGCGCTCGTCGAAGTCGACCCCGGCCGCCGGCTGCAACCGCGGAAAGCTGATCGTGTGCGGGCCGACGCCGTAGCGCTCCTGGAGGTACAGGGCGTGCTGCACCAGGCCGAGCACCTCGAACCGCCAGTCGTAGAGACCGAACAGGGCGCCGATGCCCACGTCATCGCAACCGGCCTCGAAGGCCCGGCTCAGGGCGTCCAGCCGCCACAGGTAGTCGGCTTTGCGCGTGCCGGCCGGGTGCATGCGGGCATAGGTCTCATGGTGGTAGGTCTCCTGGAAGATCTGGTACGTGCCGATGCCGGCTTCCTTGACGATGCGGTAGCCTTCGTGGTCCAGGGGCGCCGCGTTGATGTTGACGCGGCGGATGCTACCGTGACCGACCTTCACGTCGTAGACCGCGCGGACGCAGTCGGCAATGGTGCCGGCATCGTACTTCGGGTGCTCGCCAAAGACGAGGATGAGCCGCTTGTGCCCCACGTTCTCCAGGGCCTCGACCTGGGCGACAAGCTCCGCCTTGCTCAGCGTGCGGCGAACG
Organism: Planctomycetota bacterium; assembly: GCA_016935955.1. The sequence continues at coordinate 11,502 of JAFGPY010000123.1, read as the reverse complement.
GCGTCCGGGTTCGACCGCTTGAACCCGCAATAGGCGCAGTCGTTCACGCAGTCGTTGCCGACGTACAGCGGCGCGAACAGCACGATGCGGTTGCCGTACACGTCGCGCTTGAGTTGCCGCGCAGTGTCGAGTATCTCCTCGACCAGCGCGGGGTCCTCGGCCGCAAGCAGAGCTGCCGTCTCCTCGATCGCCAGAGGTTCTTTGGCCATGCTCTTGGCAAGAAGATCACGCACCTGCGCCGTGTCGGGGCGCGCAGTCCGTAACACGTGCGTCAAGTGCGTGTCGTTGATGAAGTCCACGGCATTGTCGCTGAGGTCCATTGCCGCAAGTTTTCCCATGGTACTGCCTCCTGCCTATCCTGCCGTGCGGCGAGCGTCCTGCCTGGCGAGATAGACGAGCGAATCGCCGCGCCCTGCGTCCACCGTTCGCCCCATGGCGACAATGCACGCCTTCAGATGCCGGTCGAACTCGTCACTCTCCGTACAGCAGGCCTTGCCGGGATAGATTTCGTACAACGCGCGATACTTGTGCGGCGTCAGGTTCGGCATGATGACGTTGCCGCCGCGAGCCAGTCCAAGTTGCCGGCCCTCCCCGGCATTCAGCGTGGCCAGGGCCGTTGTGCTCGGAATATTGGCCCGCGGACACACCATCCTCGCCAGGGCGACGGCCTTGCACGCGGTCAGTTCGTCGGCGGGCACCTGCCGGCCGGCAGGCAGCTTCCATGCCTCGCCATCGCGACCCAATGGCGTGTCGGGATGCGCGATGAACGGCCCAAGGCCGATCATGTCCAGGTCCAGCTCGGCGAACAGCTCGATGTCGCGGGCCAGGTCATCGTAGCTCTGGCCCGGAATGCCGACCATCACGCCGCTGCCCACCTCGTAGCCCAGACGCCGCAGCGCCCGCAGCACCGCCGGACGATCGCGCCCGTCGCTGCCCGCACGCGGCGGATGAATCCTCGCAAACAACTCCGTGTTGCTCGTCTCGAAGCGGAGCAGGTAGCGGTCAGCTCCGGCCTCACGCCACAGGGCCAGCTCCTCGTCCGTCCGCTCGCCCAGGCTCAGCGTGACGGCCAGCGACGTCTGCGCCTTGATCCGGCGAACCACGTCGGCCAGCCACACGGTCTCCAAACCCCAATCCTCGCCCGACTGCAGGACAACGGTACCGTAGCCCAGCGTCGCAGCCTGCCGCGCCGAAGCCAGAATCTCGTCGACCGTCATGCGATAGCGCGGAAGCTTACGACGGTCGGCCCGCACGCCGCAATAGAGGCACCGGCGGGAACAATGGTTGGAGATCTCGATCAGGCCGCGCAGGTAGACGGCGTCGCCGACCGACTGCCGACGGACGTCGTCCGCCCGCCTCCACAACGACTCAAGCCGCCCGGGATCGGTCTGCCGAAGCCATGAACCAATCTCGTCACGCGTCATGATCCTGTACCGCCTCGACGGCCGCTTCGGCCCGGACCTTGCGCGAGAGAGTCACGGTAAACGTGCTGCCAACGTCGGGCTCGCTTTCGACACGGACGTCGCCGGCATAGAGCACCGCCAGCCGCCGCACGATCGACAACCCGAGGCCGCTGCCCAGGATGTTCCGCGTCTTGTCGTTCTTGATCCGCACGAACTCGCCGAACAGCCGCGAGACCTCTTCCTTGCTCATGCCGATGCCCGTGTCGCTGACCACCATGATGATCGTGTCGTCGTCGCCGCTCAGCCGCACGTCCACGCGGCCGTTGTCGCGGTTGTACTTCACCGCATTGGAGACCAGGTTGTTCAGAACGATCTCGATCTCGCCCGCGTCGGCGCTCATCGGCAGCGGTCCGTCGCCGTGAAGTTCCACCGTGATGCCCCGCGCCCGCGCGTCGGGCATCACCGTCTCCACGGCCATCTCGGCCACGCCGCGGACGTCCACCTCGGTCAGCTCGCGTTTCTTGCGGCCCGACTCGATGTGCGTCAGGTCCAGCAGGTCCATGATCAGCTTGCGCATGTGCCGGGTGCGAATCAGGCAACGGTCGACCATGTGGTCGTAGACGGCCGGATCGTCGCCGGCCGTGCGGTCCTTGACGATCTGCAGGTATCCTTCCACGGCCGCCAGAGGCGACTTCAGTTCGTGGGCCACGACGCGCGTGAACTCGAACCGGACCTGCCGCTTCTCCTGGGCCAGCTTGCGGGCCTGGCGGGCCATCATCAGCGTCTCGGCGGCCTTGCGGACCGTGGCCTTCAACTCGCTCGGCGTGAACGGCTTGGCCAGAAAATCGTAGGCTCCCTGCTTGATGGCGCTGACGGCCGTTTCCAGCGAGGCGTACGCCGTGATCATCACCGTCAGCATCCGGTCGCTGCGCTCAAGCTGATCCAGCACGTCGAGTCCCGACATGCCGGGCAGCTTGTGGTCCAGCAGGAGAATGTCGGGCGCCGCGGCGCGGATCATCTCCAGGGCTTTTTCGCCCGTGTCGGCCATCTCGACCGCGAAGGTCACGTGCTGATCGATGTCGGGCAGGTCGAACCGATAGTCGCCCAGCGCGCGGGCCACTCCCATTCTCATCCCCGGCTCGTCGTCGACCACCAGGACGCGAAGCGTCTCCACGGAATCATCCTTTCAACAGCCGGTCGATCTCGCGCTTGAGCTGCTCGAACCGCACGGGCTTGTCCAGAAGGGCGTCGGCCTTGACCCAGGCCCGCTCGCCGTCGGTCGAGGCGTCAAACTTCAGCCCCGTCTCGGCCGCAACGCCGGTCACCATGACCACCGGCAACGAGACGTCCTTGGCCTTGACCTCGTGACAGAGGGTGAAACCGTCGTCCATGTGCTCCATCATCAGGTCGACCACGATCAGGTCCGGCCGTCCTGCGGCCATAGCCTGCCGCGCCTGCGACAGCCCTTCGGCCTCGACCACGACGAAGCCCGCCGCTTCGAGTTGCAGCCGCAACTGCATCCGAAAGTCCATGTCGTCGTCAACCACTAGAATCGTTCTTGCCGCCATGCTCTTCGTCCTGCCTTTCACTGTCGCCGCGCCGCCGAATCCACGTCCGCAGTCGCAGCCCGTCGTCACACTCTGGCCGCCTTGGCCTCCGCCCGCCGCGGCAACGTCACCGTGAACGTCGTGCCCGTGGGTCCCGCCTGCGGGTCGGCGTTCGATTGCACGCGGATGTCGCCACGGTGCATCTTCACAATACCGTAGGTTACAGCCAAACCCAAGCCCGTTCCCTCACCGATCTGTTTGGTCGTGAAGAACGGCTCGAAGATCTTCTCCATGTTCTCCCGCTTGATGCCTACGCCCGTGTCGGTCACGTCGATCTGCACCCGATCGCCCTGCAAACCCGTAGCCACGGTCAGCGTGCCGCCCTGCGGCATGGCCGCCACGGCGTTGGTCACCAGGTTGGTCAGCACCTGCACCATCTGGTCGCGGTCCAGGTCGACCACCGGATCGCTCAACTGGTGGTTCACGCGGACCTGGACGTTGTCGGGTATGGCCACAGCCGCAAGCATCTTGTCTACCAGTTCGACCAGGTCGGTCGGCTCGTGGACGACCTTATTCTGTCGGGCGAAATGCAGCAGCCCGGCGACGATCTTCTTGCAGCGGTCGGCCTGCTCAGCAACCATCTTCAGATCGCCCCTGAGCTTGCCGTCCTGCGGACACTCGTCCAGCAGCAGGTGGGCATACATCAGGACAACGCCCAGCGGGTTGTTCACCTCGTGGGCAATGCCGGCCGCAAGCTGCCCCATGCTGGCCAGCTTCTCGGACTGGATCAGAGCCGCTTGGGCGCTGGCCAACTGGTCGTTGCTGACGGCCAGGTCCTTCACCGCGCGGCGAAGCTGCTCGATCGTGTAGGGCAGGCACATCTCGCTTTCGGCCAGCCCCTTGAAGATGGCGATGGCGTGTTCGCGGCACGTATCGTAGCCGCACGCCCCGCAGTTTAGTTCGTCCTGCGCCGTGAACTTGCCCATGCGGGCCAGGATCATCCGGATATCGTCGTCGTCCAGCGGCGCGGGCATCCGCTGATCGTTCGGGGCGAACACGCGGCTCAGGTCCAGGTCCGCCATGTCGTCCATCGCCCGGCGCCAGCCGTCCGTGTCGAAGTGCTCCTGCCGCCGCCGGACGTACTGGCTGACCCGCGAACGCCTGCGGAACAGGGCGTCGGTGCTGCTCGTCCCGGCGCCCATGATGCAGCCGTTGCAGCAGAGCACCTCAAGCAACCGCGCGTCCAGGTCGCCGGACTTGAACTCGGAGATTGCCTCGACGAAGTTCGTGCGTCCGTCGGCCGCCACGACCTGCCCGGTCATCAGGTTCTCGCTGATGCCCGCTGCCTGCAGCATGCCGCGACTGATCGGGAACAGGGCTCCCGGACCGCCGAGCGGCGGATCGAACTCCGACGGCTCGACCTTGTCGGGCTTCAGGCCCGCCTTCCGCAACATGTCCTGCAACTCGACGAATGTCAGCACCGCATTGACTTCACCTCCGACGCGGACGCTGGCGGCCTCGCCCTTCTTGGCGATGCAGGGACCGATGAAGACAATGCGCAATTCCTTGCCATGGAGCCGATGCAGCACCCGCGCCGTGGCGATCATCGGCGAAACGATCGGCGCCAGCGAGCTGACGACTTCCGGGTGGTAGCGCTCGACATAGCCGAAGATGGCCGGGCAACTCGTAGCGATGAACCGCTCCTCGGGATGCTCTTCAAGAAGTTGCCGGTAGCGGTCGGCCACGAGGTCGGCCCCGAAGGCCACCTCGTTGACCAGGTCGAAGCCCAGGGCCCGGATCATGCCCACGACCCTCATCGGATCGACGCTGGCGAACTCGGCCGGGAAGCTGGGGGCGATGATCGCCGCCACGCGCCCCGGTTCCTTCAGCAGCTGGTCGACGGCGACGGTCGAATCGAGAACCTGCTTGGCCCGCTGGCTGCAGACGCGGACACAGTTGCCGCAACCGATGCAGCGCTGTGGAATGACCTCGGCCTGGCCATCGGCGATGCGAATGGCCTTGGCCGGACACTCGCGTACGCACGTGTAGCAAACGCGGCAGCGTTCCTTGACCGTCGTGACCAGAGGAAGATTCTCAGCGTGCCTCACCCGGGGTTCCTCACTTGACGACTTCGCGCGGCGCGTAGTGCGTGTGCAGCAGGTGATGGCTCTTCTCGCCCAGCGGCTTGCCGAGGAACTCGTCGTACAGCCGCTGCACTTCCCTGTTGCCGTGCGCCGTGCGGACCGTGGCGTCGCGATCGATCTTGTACAGCGCCCTCATGCGGGCGCGAACCTGCTCGGGCTGGCTCTGGTAGGGCTGCCCGCCTCCGGCCACGCAACCGCCGGGACAGGTCATCACCTCGATGAAATGCAGGTCGTTGCGACCGGCTCGAATCTGGTCCAGCAGCCGCCGGGCGTTGGCCAATCCGCTGACCACCGCCACGCCGACGTCCAACCCCTCGATCTGAACATGGGCCTCCTTGACGCCCTTCAGGCCGCGGACGGCCTGCACCTTCAGATTATCCATCTCGCGGCCGGTGATCAACCAGTGAGCCGTGCGGATGGCCGCCTCCATGACACCGCCCGTAGCGCCGAACAGCTTACCGGCACTGGACCGCTCGCCGAACGGCGTATCGGCCGCATCAGGCTGAAGCGACGCAAGGTCGATGCCCCGCATGCGAATCAGCCGGGCCAGCTCGCGCGTGGTCAGCACGGCGTCCACGTCGGGCCTGCCTTCGTGGCCCATTTCGGGACGGCCGGCCTCGAACTTCTTGGCCGTGCACGGCATGATGGCCACGCTGAAGATGCGCGACGGGTCCAGGCCGGCCCGCTCAGCGAAGTACGTCTTGATGATCGCCCCGAGCATCTGCTGCGGGCTCTTGCAGGTCGACAGGTTCCCGATGAATTCCGGGTAGAACTGCTCGACGAACTTGATCCAACCGGGGGAGCAACTGGTCATCATCGGCAGGCGGCCGCCGTTCCTGATACGCTCAACCAATTCGCTGCCCTCTTCCATGATGGTCAGGTCGGCGCTGAAGGACGTCTCGAAGATGCGGTCGAATCCCAGCGCCCGAAGGGCGGCGGTCATCGTGCCGCACATGTCCGCCCCGGGCTTCACACCGAATTCCTCGGCCAGCGTCACGGAAACGGCCGGAGCGTGCTGCACGATCACCGTCATCTCGGGATCGTCCAGCGCGTCGACGACCAGCTTCAGGTGGCTCTGCTCACGCAGGGCGCCCGTCGGACAAACCATGATGCACTGGCCGCAGTTGATGCAGCTGGAGATGTTCAAGCCGTCGTCGAACGCCGTGCTGACCTTGGTGTGGCAACCGCGGCCGACGAAGTCGATGGCCGAGACGCCTTGGACCTCCTCGCACATGCGGACGCAGCGGCCGCACAGGATGCACTTGGCCGGGTCGCGGATGATCGACGGGCTGGACAGATCCATCTTGTCGTCGTTCTTACCGCCCGAGAAGCGGCGCTCGCGGACGCCGAGTTCCTCAGCCAGCGACTGCAACTGGCAGTTGCCGCTGCGGACGCAATACAAGCAGTCGTCCGGATGATTGGCCAGCAGCAGCTCGACGATCGTCTTGCGGGCCCGCAGGACACGCGGCGAATGGGTCTGGACCTTCATGCCGGCGGCCACGGGGAACGCGCAGCTCGGCACCAGTCCCCGCTGCCCCTCGACCTCGACGACGCACATGCGGCAAGCGCCGCTGGGAAACAGTTCTTCCATGTGGCAGAGTGTCGGTACCTTGATGCCAGCCCGCTTCAGCGTGTCCAACAGCATTTCGCCCGGCTGGGCTTCCACTGTCTGATGATTGACTTCGATCGTAACCACAGTCTGACTCCCGACTTATTCCACGGTAATGGCATCGAAACGGCAGGCCGCGACACACGAGCCGCAACCCACGCACTTGTCCGGAACGATATAGTGAGGACTCTTAACCGCGCCCATGATCGCGCCGCTCGGACACTGCCTGGCGCAGAGGGTGCAGCCCTTGCACTTGTCCGGATCGATCTTGTAGACCAGCAGGTCGGCACAGACGCCAGCCGGACAGCGGCGCTCGTAGATGTGGGCCTCGTACTCGTCACGGAACCAGCGAAGCGTGCTGAGCACGGGATTCGGGGCCGTCTGCCCTAAGCCGCACAGACTGGCGTCGCGAATGACCTCGGCCAGACGCTCCAGGTGCATTACGCCCTTGAACCGCTCCAGGGAAGCCATGCCCTTCTCGCTGCGGTAGCCCTGGGTGATACGCTGGAGGATCTCCAGCATTCGTCGCGTGCCCTCGCGGCAGGGAATGCACTTGCCGCAACTCTCGCGCTGAATGAAGTCCATGAAGAACTTCGCCACGTCGACCATACAGGTGTCTTCATCCATGACCACCAGGCCGCCGCTGCCCATCATGGCCCCGACCGTCTTGAGCGATTCGTAGTCGATCAGGATGCCCAAGTGCTGTGTCGGTATGCAGCCGCCCGACGGGCCGCCGATCTGCACGGCCTTGAAGGCCTTGCCGTTCGGGATGCCGCCGCCGATGTCCATGACGATCTGGCGGAGCGGCGTGCCCATGGCCACCTCGACCAGTCCCGTCAAGGCCACCTTGCCCGACAGCGCGAAGACCTTGGTCCCCTTGCTGGTCTCGGTGCCCGTGGCGGCGAACCAGTCGGCCCCTTTGGCCGCGAGCATCGGCAGGTTGGCCAGCGTCTCGACGTTGTTGATGACCGTGGGCTTGCCGAACAGCCCGCTGACGGCGGGGTACGGCGGCCGAGGCCGCGGCATGCCGCGTTTGCCTTCGATGCTGTGGATCAGGGCCGTCTCCTCGCCGCAGACGAACGCTCCGGCGCCCTGCTTCAGCTTGATCTCCAGGTCGAAGCCACTGTCGAGGATGTTGCGGCCGAGCAGCCCGTAGGACTTCGCCTGGGCGATGGCTTGGTTCAGCCGCTCGATGGCCAGCGGGTATTCGGCACGGATGTAGACGTAGGCCCGCGTGGCCCCGATACCGTAGGCGGCAAGGGCCATGCCTTCGAGCAGCCGGTGTGGGTCGCCCTCGATGACGGCGCGGTCCATGAAAGCCCCGGGGTCGCCCTCGTCGGCGTTGCAGATCAGGTATTTCTGATCGGCCGGCTGCTGCAGGGCGAAACGCCACTTGCGGCCGGTCGGGAACCCGCCGCCGCCGCGACCGCGAAGGCCGCTGCGCTCGACCATCGTGCACAGGTCGTCGCGCGTCATGCCGCGCAGGGCGTTGGCGAACGCCCGGTAGCCGCCGCGGGCAATGTATTCCTCGATGCTCTTCGGGTCGATAAGACCCACATCGACCAGCACCCAGCGCGTCTGCGGTCCGAAGAACGGATGCTCGTCCATGTACGGCACATCCGCCCAGTTTTCCAGCGCCGCGCTGCGGTGCTGACCAATCACCATGTCCTGCGGCACGTTGCCGGCCAGGACCGCGTCCAGCAACCCGGCCACTTTGTCGGCGGTGATTTCCTTGAACGACAGCCGCGACCGACCCGGAAGCTGCACGTCGACCATCGGTTCTGCGGCGCACAGGCCGATGCAGCCGACCTCGACGACGTCGGCCTCGACACCCTTGTCGGCCAGGTAGCCCTTAACGGCCTCGAGGGTCTTGCCCGCTCCGGCCCCAAGGCCGCACGTCCCGGCCCCGACGAAGATGCACGGCCGCTCGATCACGTCGCGGCGCAGCCGAGCCAGCAAGGCCTCGCGGCGCGACTTCTGGGCCTCGTCCTGGCCGTCGGCGTCCGCGGCGATACACGCCAGAAGCTCCGGCCATGGCCCCTCGCCGATCTGCCTCTGTCCAATAACCTGATTCTGCTCACTTACGTTCGACATCGCCGGCAGCCTTTCCTCGATAGGAGTCCAGGATTTTCTTCACGGAATCCGGCGTCAGTTTCGCATGAAACTCGCCGTTGACGCACATGACCGGCGCCAGACCGCAGGCACCGATGCAAGCCACGACTTCGAGACTGAACAGGCCGTCGCGCGTCGTCTCGCCGGCCTTGACCTTGAGTTCGCGTTGCAGGGCTCCCAGGATGCCGGCCGATCCCTTGACGTGGCACGCCGTGCCGCGGCAGATCTGGATGTGGAAACGGCCCTTGGGCTGAAAGCGAAACTGGTTGTAGAACGTCGCCACACCGTAGACCTTGCTGGCCGGCAAGCCCAGATGCTGCCCCACCTGGGCGACCGATTCGCGCGACAGGTAGCCTTCGACCTGCTGGACCCTCTGCAGGATCGGAATCAGGGCGTCGCGACCGGCGCCGACAAACTCCTTGAGAACCTCGTTCACGTCGACCTTTGTCACCGCAGTCCTTCCTAACTGACCGAAACCTTGTTGGCTCGCCTGCTGCGAGCGAAGAAGGCCACCTTCTCGAGGGAGGTGGTCACATCGATATCTTCCACATAAACATGTTCCGGCACGCGAAGCGCCATCGGAGCAAAATTCAGCAGCCCCCTTACCCCGCAGCGAACCAGTACATCGGCCACCTCCTGGGCGGACTCGGCCGGAACGGCCACCATCGCGACCTGGATGCCGCGCTCGGCGACGACCCGGGCCATGTCCTCCATCGCGTAGCAGCGACAGCCGTGCACCACGCGATTAACCTTGCTCGGATCACTGTCGAACGCCGCCACCATCTTCAGCTTCGGACGACGTCCCTCGAAGTAGGCCATCATGGCCCGCCCGATGTTGCCGACCCCGACAAGGCCCACGCTCTCAGGTTCGCTGGAGTCCAGGAAGAGACCGATGTGCTCGATGAGCTCGCGGACGTCGTAGCCTTTAGCGGGACTGCCGGAGCAACCGACGACCATCATGTCGCGGCGAACCTGTGCAGCCGTAACGCCTGCTGCGGACGCCAGTTCGTGCGAGAAGACGCTCTTGGTACCGCGATTGCGCATCGCGACCAGGAGCCTGCGATAGAGGCTCAACCGGCCCACGGTTCGCTCAGGAGTCATCATAGGCATCTCCACAACTGACCATCAGTGCTGTTAATGTCGTCACGCTGTGAAATATTTCACAGGATAATATCGTCATTCCGCCCCGATTTCAACTGCGAAATGCCATAATTCCGCAAATTTGGTGCAATTACCAGCCTCCGGAAGCAATCCCGCCACCCCTCCTGCCCGGCAATTGGCGGCCGGGGCCCGTTGATTTCCCCTCCACCCCTGCCCAACGGAAGGCCTCAGCCGATGCCGTCGCGGGACACGGAGCCACTGCCGCCCACGCGGTCATACCCCGCTTGGGACATACCACCAGCACAGGGGCCGTCCTCGCCACCCTAGCGCCTGCATGATGGCGGCTAGCGTCATCCCCGGACCGCGGATCCGGCCACCTTATCGCCCCGCGCGAACCGCACACACGCATCGCACACGTTAGTCCGGTTCCTGCACCGATTCCCAAGCAAGAATCGCACCTCACTGGTCGCACCGACAACCTTCATCGACGCGAACAAATGTGGCGTTGCCCGTCACTCCGTTCCTGCCGAAAGCGAATTGTTTCTAAAACACACAGCATAGGGGGTTGCTAAGGGAACGCGGCCCGGTATAATTCCTTGTCGGGAGTTTGTGAAGAATTTCGCAATCTATTCGTCGTCGCGCAGACGGGGATCTTCAGTCGTCGGTCGGAAGCCTTCAGGAGCCCTCCAAAACGCTTTTCGGATGGTTGCAGCACACAGGTTTTCGCGACACGCTCCCACTTTGTGAAATGTATCACGGACCGGCAATCGCCGTCGGGTCGGCCCGTGGAACGCCAATCTTAAAGAGTCCGCCGAGGTGCGGCCACGATCGTGCCCGGTGCGTTGAAACAGTCACTTGGCTTTCATAGCGATTGAGGGTGCTGCATGAGCGAGTCACTCGAATCAGCCGTCAAGGGAATCTGTAAGGCCTGCGGTAACGACCGCACGCGAATGATGGACATCGTTCGCGCCGTACAGGAAAAACTCGGCTGCGTGTCGAGCAAGGCGATGGATGCAATCGCCCGCGAGGTGTCGTGCCATCGCGTCGAGGTCGAGAGCGTGGTGTCGTTCTACGCTTTTCTGTCGACGAGGCCGAAGGGCAAGGTCGTCATTCGCCTGTGCGACGACGTCATCGACGAGATGAAGGGCTCCGAGCAGGTCGCCGCCGCGTTGAAGGATGAGCTGGGCATCGGCTTCGGCGAAACCACGGCCGACGGCGCCATCACGCTCGAGCACACGCCGTGCATCGGCATGTGCGACCAGGCCCCTGCCGCCCTGGTCAACGACGAGATCGTCACCTACCTGTCGGGCGATGCGGCCCGGGCCATGGTCAAGTCGCTTCGCGAGCACATGGACCCCAAGAAACTCACCGGACGCTTCGGCGATGGCAACAATGGCCACGACCTCGTGAAGTCGATGGTCCACAACAACATTCGTCAGGCCGGTGAAGTCGTTCTGGCCCCGCTGGCCGAGGGCGTGGCGCTGAAGAACGCCCTGGCCATGACGCCCGTCGAAGTCATCCGCGACATCAAGACCGCCCGCCTTCGCGGCCGCGGCGGCGCCGGGTTCCCGACCGGCATGAAGTGG